>JAGGTH010000037.1 GCA_021163845.1 Helicobacteraceae bacterium
ATACAATTATCAATGATGATTTTAGTATACCAATTACAGAGGAACAAAGTGCAAAGTTGTTTGGAATAACAAATAAATTATTTAATTAACTAAACAGGAGATATGAAATGAAAACAATATTCTTTTTTATGGTTATTTTATTTGTAACAGGATGCAGTAACCGTGCAGTATATGAAAATATCCAAATGCATGAGCGAAATAAATGTTCAAAAGTTCCACCTTCGGAATACCAAAAGTGTAGAGAAGCAACATATAAACCTTACGGTGAATATAAACAAGAATACAATAACTCAATGAACCAGTAAGGGAAATCATATAGCGTAGTTATTGTGTGTGGCATATTTAGCTCTTGCCTATCTACTGTTTCGAGTCATTGGTGCTACATCGCTTTGTTTAGCGTTTGGGCACGAATACAAGGTTTTTAAGTGAACGCTCTTCGTCTGCACTTGCAAACTCTGCTACATTCTCTAAGCGGTGAGAAAATGTAAAACTTGGTGCGAGCTCTTTAAAGAGATCGATCACAAAAGAGCTCTCTAGTTCTGGGGAGTTCAAACACGCTAAAATGATACACTCTTCACTTGCTAGTTGTGGGAGCTTTTGGACTATCTTTTGATAATCTTTTGTGGCTTCAAAACTCCCTCTTTGAAAACTTGGCGGATCGATGATGATCATATCGTAGGGTCCTTTTTTCTTCAGACCTGAGAAAGATTTGAGGATATTGTAGGGTAAAAAACTCACTCCGCGCATATCGATCTTATTAAGCGTATGGTTGGCTTTGCCGCTCGAGAGAGCACCTTTACTCATATCGACATTTACCACACTTACAGCCCCACCTAGTTTTGCAGCGAGTGAAAACGCGCAGGTGTAAGAAAAAAGGTTGAGCACGTGTTTGTCTTTTGCATTTTGGCGCACAAATTCACGTCCGTTTTTCATATCGGGAAAGTAACCGCTGTTTTTGTTAGAGAGAAGGTTGAGCTTGATCTTCATATCATTTTCGAGTACATAAAGATTTTCTGGAATCTCCCCTACAAGCACCTCACTTGGAGAACCTTGGATGTAGCGACGTTGCACCACGAGGGTGTCGTGGCGCGAGGTGCTTAGAAAGTGAGTGAGCATCGCAAAAAGCTCCTCCTCTTTTTTTGGCTCCATCTCAAAATAGAGTGCTACAGAGAGGATAGTATCGATACTGTCAATGGTAAGATGTCTCCATCCCTCATAAAGTCCACCACGCCCATGAAAAAGGCGCTTAAACTCTTGGCTGAGATCTTTAGAATTTTCTTGAAGGTGGTGGGTGAGTTCTTGAAGTGTCATACTTATATCTTCTCCCAAAACGTTCCATCAGGTGTGTCCATGATGCTTACGCCAAAGGCGAGAATTTCATCACGCAAAGCATCGGACGAGGCAAAATCTTTGGCTGCTTTTGCCTTATCTCTTTGGGTGATAAGATCAAAGATCTTCTCTTTTGTACTTGCATCCACTCCGTGTTGAAAATACTCAAAAGGGTTTTTCTCACCAAAACCTAAAACTCTTTGGATGTAGGAGAGATTTGCAGCGGTGATACGTTTAAACTCTTTGTGTTTGCCTGGGGTGTCTAAGGTCTCATTGGCTTCGCTTACCATTGCATCGATGAGGGCTAGAGATGTTGAGACGTTAAGATCATCATTCAAAGCTTCTAGCAATGATTTTTGAAACGGAGTACTCTCTTGGTTGTGGGTGATCCCAAAGAGACGTTTTTTAAGGCGGTAGATCTTATCAAGACGTTTTTTGGCACTGATGAGATCCTCTTCGTTAAAGTTAAAGTTCGAGCGATAGTGCGTACTCAAAAGATAGAAGCGAAGTACTTCACCATCATAGACTTTAAGGGCATCTTTGAGAAAAAAGCTATTGCCAAGACTCTTAGACATCTTCTCCCCATCTATCGTGACAAATCCGTTGTGCATCCAGTAGTTTGCGAGGGTATGATTTGTCGCACAACGCGTTTGCGCCGCTTCATTTTCATGGTGAGGAAAGAGTAGATCGGCTCCTCCACCGTGGATGTCAACACCATAAGGGAGTTGGGGCTTGACAAGGTGCTTTTCTATCATTGCAGAACACTCCAAGTGCCAGCCTGGACGTCCAGCTCCAAAAGGGGAATCGAAGGTGATCGAGTCATCTTTGACACTCTTCCAAAGAGCAAAGTCTGCAGAGTTTCTTTTTTGGCTTGAACTCTCCACCCTTTGGATCTTCTCTCCCTCTTCTTGAACACGTTTTGAGAGGCTGAGATATGCACTATCTTTGGATGTATCAAAGTAGATATCTCCCTCCTCAGTGCTATAAGCATAACCCTTGTCAATGAGATCAGAGATCATCTCTATCATCGCTTCTAAAGACTCAGTCGCTTTTGGTTCTAGATCTGGGCGCACCACACCGAGTGACTTCATCTCTTCGTGGTAAGAGTTTGTATAAAAATCGGTGATCTCTTTGATGCTTTTGTTTTGCTCGTGCGCTTTTTTGATGATCTTATCATCGATATCGGTGATGTTTCTCGCATAAGTTACATCCAAGCCATTAGCACGAAGTACACGGGTGAGCAGATCAAAAACGAGCGCACTTTTTGCGTGTCCTAGGTGTGCGTCATCATAGACTGTGGGTCCACACACATAAAGGCTTGCCTTGCCCGCTTCTTGGGGGATAAACTCCCGTTTTGTTTTTTGTACAGAGTCATAAATAAACATGGATAAGTTCCTTGAAAAAGAGTAGTAATGGTGTAAAAATCGCTATGCTAAGTGCCAAATACAGGGCATAATAAGAGCGAAGTATAGCAAAAAACTTTTGCGCCCCAAAGGTGTGAATAGTGAGCACAAAGCCTGTAAAACCACTCATAGTACTCGCTAGTGCTAGACCACCAACTCCCATAGGAGTTATAAGTAAAAGTGCTAATACTATATACACACCTAGCGAGTAGGTCGCGATCTTTGCTGCGCGCATCTGCATCTGCTTTGCATAGATCCACAGTAAAAAGAGCTTTTGCAAACCAAAAGGGAGAAGCCCTATCATATACATCTGCAATACAAAAGTAGTATTTGCAGTGTCTTGGGATGTAAAGGCTCCACGCTCAAACAAAAGCATAGTGATCTCATGTGCCAAAATGTAGCCACCAAGGGTGCTTGCTGTGAGTAAAAAAGCTAAGAACCAAAACGCTTTACTCAAAAATGCATGTGCTTTTTCTTCGTCATTATTTTTAAGGTAACGTGAGATGCGTGGAAAAAGGGCTATGGATGTAGCGATGGCAAAAAGAGCGAGTGGGAGCTGAAAAATACGGTTGGCATAATAAAGATAACTTATAGATCCTGCGATGAGAAAAGAGGCTAAAAATGTGTCTAAAAAAGCGCTTACTTGGGCTGTAGAGTTTCCCCACATCGCAGGAAAAAACTCTTTGCGAAATTTTTTGGTGTCTTTGTTAATAAGTTTGGATTTGACGCGAAAATACTTGAAACCGCCGAGCAAAATATTCATGAGTCCCACTCTTTGAATCGCCATGATATGGACTGCTAGTTGCATCAAACCACCGATCACGACTCCAAAACTGAGATAATAAACGATCTCACTCTCACTTTTGCCATCTGAGAAGAGAAGTGCGAAGATCAAAGAGAGATTGAGCAGGGCTGTAGAAAAGGCAGAGGTGGCAAAATGGTGCTTGTATTGGAGCATCGTACTCAAAAATGTCACAGCAAAGATCAGTGGTAAATACCAAAAATTGATCGCTACATAAGGGGCTGCCATAGAGATAGTCTCTGCATCAAACCCTACAGCGATAAACTTTGTGGCAACTTGGGGAATAAGGTTGACAAGCAGTGTGAGGATGATAATGATGGAGAAAAACACTATAAAGGTGTGAATCGAGAAAACGCCCTTGTGTGCTGAACGCGCAAAAGCGGGGATGAACACTTGGGTAAAAGCACCTTCAGCAAAGATACGACGAAAGAGGTTTGGAAGTTTAAAAGCGACAAAGAAAATATCACTATAGATATTTGCACCAAGAGCAGAAGCGGTCATCAGATCTCTGATAAATCCTAAAATTCTTGAGAATAATATTCCAAAACTATTGGTGAAAATGGCTCTAAACATGGGCTTCTTTAAATGCTTTATTAAAAAAATGAGATACTTTTACGATATTTTAACAAACAATAGATTAAAATCAATTATTGAGTTTGAAAAGGTGGTTTTAGCAATATGGCATTATTTGGTTCTAATAAAGAAAAAACGCCCACAGTAAAGCGAATCCGTCCTACTGTTTTGCGCACGGATAATGTCGCAAAAGAGCTGATGCGTATTGCTAAGAGTAATGATGTTCAGGTAGGGGTCTTAGATTTTACTTTATTAGAAGTGCAAACACTCACCAGAAAAAATAATGGCAAAAGCGAAACAGATTTTGAAGAGATAGCTTTAGAAGATTTACATGATCTAGATGAAAACACTTTTTTAGATGAAAAATTTGAGATAAAGCAGGTCTATGAGATAGAGGTCTTTTCTAAAGAAGACGACGACCCTTATAAAAACTTTCATCTTGCAGTGGGAGCCAATGCCACAAAATGTAAGATCTACCTTAGTATTAAGGCTGGCTCCGTTGTTGATTATAACCCCACTTTTGATAAAGACCTTTTAAAACTTATCACAAAATCTAAGATACGTGCTGGGATCTTAGTGTATGTCTTTGATGAGATGATGGAGTCTGTACTTTCTAAGATCTCTGCGCATGTTCGTATAGAGGAACACGCAGAGTACTCAGAGAATACGACAATTTTAATAGCTGAAGGTTTTGAACCGACACCTACGATAGATGATAACTTGATCTTGCACTTTGAAAAAAAAGAGGAAGTGAGTGAAACTGAAAAGGTTGACTACGCAGCACGTGGATTTATTCATAATGTCCATAAAGATGAATTGCTTATAGAATATGTCAAACCTAAAAAGGGAAAAGCTGGAAGAGATTGCCGTGGAAAGTTTTTGGCTCCAAAAGAACCTGTTATTTCCCATGAACCTCAATTCGGTGTAGATGATAGTATCAATGTCGTAGATACTCCTGAACGTATTGAGTACAGAGCAAAAGAGAATGGTTATATCAGTTTTGAAGATAACAAATATATCATTAAAACAGATGTGGATGTTGGGGAAATTAGTTTTCGTACGACAGGGTCTATCGCTTCTGGACTTGATTCGGATGTATCGATAAGTGTGAAGGAGACAGATTCTTTTAAAGATGCTATCGGGACAGGGATGCATGTAGAGGTAAGCGAGATCAATATCGAGGGAAATGTTGGACCCAATGCTGTGGTCTCTGCTAAAAAAGCTAGCATCGGGGGACAAACACATAAGAGCTCAGAAGTGAGTGCTGAGGAGCTCAATATCAACGTCCACAAAGGAAAAGCAAAAGGCACGAACATAAAGGTAACACGCCTTGAACATGGGATTATCAACGGTGAAACAGTCCATGTCGCCCAAGCGATCGGTGGCGTGATCAATGCCAAAGAGATAACTATCGGAATATGCAGTTCTTATGTCAAAGCAACGGCATCCAGACGTATTGTAATAGAGAAGTTGCAAGGGAGTGAGAATGTTTTTACGATCGATCCTCTACTTCAAGATGCTGCAGATGAATTTCATGAAAATGAGGAACAAGTTAAGGTACTAAAGTCTCATCTTAAAGCGATAGAAAAAGAGCTTGAGCAATATACGCAACTTGTGCATAAAAATACCAACGCTTTTAATGATGTCAAAAAACGTCTCATGCACTATAAGAAAAATGGTGTTAAAATGCCAGAGTCTTTTGTCAAACAGTATAGACAGTTTCAAAAAATGTCAGAGCATTTAACATCGCTTCAAGCAGATTATAAAGCCAAAAAAGATCAGCTTACACTTCTTACAACAAGAACAGCATCATTTCAGGATAATATCTTTGATGCAAGGATCATTAACAAAGATCATTGGGTAGGGCATAACCAGCTGAAAGTAAAGTTGGTCGATCCTCCAGTAGAAGTAAGCTTTAATCCACCTGAGGGCTGTCCAGATAGAACATTTGCGCTTGTAGAGCTCGAAGAAGGAGGATATATGATAAAGGCGGTAAAAGAGTGATAGTAGGTTTAGAAGGAAAGATCGTTCATAAAGAGCCTTCTGTGGTTCATGTCAATGTAAGTGGTGTGATCTATGAGGTGTTTATCTCTTTGCACTCTTTTGCAGGTTTGGGCAATGATGCCATCAAACTCTTTACATCCCATGTTATTCGCGAAGATGCGCAGCTTTTATACGGTTTTTTAGAGATGAGCGAAAAGAAACTTTTTGAACGTCTTATCAAGATCAGCGGAGTAGGACCAAAGGTTGCTATGGCTATCTGTTCTACCTATAGTCCCGCACAGTTTGCTACGGTACTGCACAACAAAGATATCAATGGGGTTAAAAAAGTCCCAGGGATCGGACCAAAGAGTGCAGGGCGCATCTTGGTGGAACTTAATGGTTTTGATACAGAACTGCTGAGTACGCAGACACCTGAGAACCAAGCATTTAGCGAAGCGAGTGAAGCTTTAGAATCGCTTGGGTTCAAAAAAGATAAAATTGCAAAAGCACTTAGTAGTTGTAGTGCAAATGACACAGCTTCTCTTGTCAAGGAAGCTTTAAAATTACTTCAAACTCTTTAAAGGAAAACATTGAAATTAACTCTCTTATTTGGCGGTGCTAGTTACGAGCACGAGATTAGTATTGTAAGTGCGATAACAATAAAAGAAAAACTAGAAAAATTTGATCTTACATTTATTTTTTGTGATAGTGAACATACTTTTTACCTTATAGACGCACAAGATATGAAAGCAACAACTTTTTCAAGAGGTGAGTATAAAAAGATGCCAAAACTCACTCTCTCTCAGGGTGGATTTGTTCAAAAAACTTTTTTTTCCTCTATAAAGCATAGTGGCACGGTCCTTAGCCTCATTCACGGGGGTGATGGTGAAGATGGTACCATCGCCGCTCTCTTGGACTTTTTTCATATCAACTATATTGGTCCACGTGTAGATGCTTGTGTCTTCTCTTATGATAAAACCTATACAAAATATCTCTGCTATGCAAAAAATATCAAAACACTAGAGTATGAAGTGTTGTATCTTGATGAGCATAAAGATATAAAGATTGAATATCCTTTAATTATTAAACCTGCTCGTCTTGGAAGCTCTATTGGTGTGAGTATTGTACGTGATGAGAGTGGGCTTGATTATGCACTCGATACCGCTTTTGAATTTGATAGATCAGTTCTTGTTGAGCCATTTATCGAGGGTGTCAAAGAGTATAATCTAGCCGGCTTTATAGCAAATGGCGAGTTGCATTACTCCATTGTCGAAGAGCCACAAAAAAATGAATTTTTAGATTTTGAGAAAAAATATATGGACTTTGCACGAAGTGAGCAGGTGCTCAAAGCTGAGATTTCCGAACAACTTATAGCAAAGCTCAAAACAAATTTTGAGAAGATCTATACAGGGCTTTTTGAGGGTGCACTGATCCGTTGTGACTTTTTTGTGATCGATGATGAGGTTTATCTCAATGAGATCAATCCTATCCCAGGCTCTATGGCGAATTATCTTTTTGAAGATTTTCCTGCGTGCATTGAGCTTCTTGATTCAAGTTTACCACGCAACAAAAGAGCCAAAGTCTCTTATGAATATATCCATTCGATCTCTCGTGCCAAAGGGAAATAATGGCGCTCAAATCGATCCAGTATCTCCAACATACCATTACGCTTAGTTATGAGATAATCAATCCAGAAGCAAAAGTCGATATGATCGTTTTACACGGTTGGGGGAGTAATAAAAACCTGATGAAGCAAAGTTTTTCCCCTTATATGGATAGTTTTCGCCATATTTATATAGACCTTCCAGGGTTTGGAAATTCTACGTGTAATATCTCTTTAAAAACTTCGGATGTAGCACGTATTGTGGAACTTTTGATGATCCATATGAACGCTTCTAAAGATATTATCGTAGGGCACTCTTTTGGTGGCAAAGTCGCGACCCTACTAGAGCCTAGTGTACTTATTCTACTCTCAAGTGCAGGGATCGTACGACCAAAGAGCTTTAAGATCAAGGCAAAGATCGCACTTTTTAAGCTGATGAAGCATTTAGGTTTTGCAAAGTTGCGCTCTTTTTTTGTTGCAGAGGATGCAAAGAGTCTGAATGAGCCTATGTATCAGACATTCAAAAATGTTGTAGATGAAGATTTTAGCCCCTATTTTTCAGAGTATAAAGGCAAAGCCTTACTCTGTTGGGGAGATAAAGACACTGCGACGCCTCTGAGTTCAGCAGAGAAGATCGACGCCTTGATCCCTGATTCTACGCTTGTTGTGTACGAGGGGGATCACTACTTTTTTATGCAACATGCACAGAGTGTATCAAAAAAAATAGAAGAGACCTTTTTAAAAACATTGGAGCATTAGATGGAAAATTATGAGATATTAGCTGCTTTTGTCGTAAACGTATTACTTGTCACTGTTTTGGGTTGGTATTTTATTACAAACTTGCAGTGGTATGATTATAAACTCTCACGTGCGATACTCAAACACCATAAACCTCACTGGCATATTATCTACTTTTTTATCCCTCTTGCAGCGTACTATACGACTGGAAAGTTCTTTATCATCTTTTTTATTTTTGCGATCCTTCCTGCAATGTTTGTTTGGTACAAAAAGCTTGATAAAAAACTCGTTCTCACTTGGAGAGTCAAGCGCTTTTTGATCCTACTTATCTCTTTGACACTCTTTCAAAATGTGCTGTGTACGCTCAAAGACGCGTGTGAGATCTATGGTGTGATGATGCCACTTTTCGTGGCATATGTCGGAAGTTACATGATTGAGAAGTTTTTGTTTGAAGCTTATAAAAAAGAGGCAAAGAAAAAGCTTCAAGAGAGAAAAGATCTTGAGATCATCGCTATTACAGGGAGCTATGGAAAAACAAGTATCAAAAACTTTGTTGCACAGATACTCTCTCATAAGTACAAGGTCTATGCGACACCACGCAGTGTCAATACTCTTGGTGGGATCGTTGCAGATGTTAACAATTCTTTACCTGAAGATACAGAGATATATGTGTGTGAAGCAGGTGCGCGTCAAAGTGGTGATATCCATGCTATTACCACTTTTCTTGAACCGCAAAAGGTAGTAGTTGGAAAAATTGGTGCAGCGCATATTGAGTATTTCAAAACGATAGAGAATATCATCTCTACCAAGCTGGAGATAATGCAATCTCCACGTTTGCAAAAAGCATTTATCCATAGTTCAGTGACAGATGAACCACATCCAAAGGTGACTTTTTTTGGTGATGAGATCAAAAATGTTGATGCAACGCTAGAAGGAACATCTTTTGACTTGGAGATCGATGGAGAGACCCTCTCTTTTCATACAAAAGTTCTTGGTGCTTTTCAAGCTAGCAATATTGCTGTGGCTGTACGTATCGCCAAAAGCTACAATATAAGTAATGCAGAGATCATAGAAGCGGTAGCAAAACTCGAACCTGTAGAACATAGATTAGAGATGATCAAAGCAGGTGGAAAACTTATCCTCGATGATGGGTATAACGGTAATATTGATGGGATGTTAGAGGGGATTCGTCTTTGCTCTCTTCATGGCGGAAGAAAAGTGATAGTGACCCCTGGACTTGTAGAGAGTAGTGATCATCTTAACCTCGAACTCATTAAAGCTATCAACGAGACTTTTGATATCGCGATCATTACGGGTTCGCTTAATGCAGAACTGTTTCGCAAAAATCTTACGGTCAAGAACAAGGTGATGCTCGCGGACAAGACCTCTCTTACTGAAGTCCTCGCGCATCTTACAAAATCGGGTGATATTATTTTATTTGCCAACGACGCTCCAAACTTTATCTAGTTATGAAAGCGATTGAGAAGATACTTCACTACTTGGGTTCTATGACCGCCTTAACCTTGGCTTTTTTAGTGCTTCTTATCGTTTACGATGCCCTGATGCGCTATCTTTTTTCAGGTGGTTCTCTCGCTCTTCAAGAACTTGAATGGCACCTCTTTGATGTGGTGATCCTTTTAGGAATTGCCTATGCGCTCAAAGAGGGTGCGCATGTGCGAGTCGATATCTTTTATGCTTCGTTTTCTCATAAAACAAAAGCGCTTGTCAATATGATCGCCTCTTTATTTTTTATTCTTCCATTTTCTCTTTTACTCATCTACCTTGGTGTTGACTTTGTTGCTTTGAGTTTTGCGCAAAATGAAGCCTCTTCTAATCCTGGTGGACTCGAACATCGCTTTTTGGTGAAGTCGCTTTTACCACTTGCTTTTGTGTTCGTCTCACTCCAAACACTTCGAGATTTTCTAGAGCAGTATAGAATATTTCGCGATCCGAACTTAGCACTTGATCTTGAAAAGAATAGTAGCTATGAAGCAGGGGAGAACTCTTTATGATCGCACTTTTGATGTTTGTTGTTGTTCTTGCTCTTTTGATGGTGGGTATCCCCGTTGCTTTTGTTTTTGGGGCGGCGAGTATTATGTTTGCTTTTTTTATCCCAGAGCTTGGCTTGGATGTATTTGCTGTACTTCCTTTTCGTATCTATGGGATCATGTCTAACACCACGCTTATGGCGGTGCCCCTCTTTATCGCGATGGGACTCCTTCTTGAAAAATCACTTATGGCGGAGCGTTTACTTATTGCGATGAGTGCGCTTTTTCGTGATGTACGTGGTGGTTTAGCTGTAAGCGTTGTTCTCGTTGGTGCACTTTTGGCTGCTTCGACGGGTGTGGTCTCTGCTTCTGTGGTGATGATGAGTGTGATAGCACTCCCTTTGATGCTCAAAGCGGGCTATGACAAAGGGCTCGCAAGTGGAACAGTCGCAGCGAGTGGAACGCTCGGTCAGATCATCCCTCCCTCCATCATTCTTATTATTTTAGGGGATGTAATGAGTGTGAGTGTAGGAGAACTCTTCGCTGGTGCTATCTTGCCAGGGATCGTTTTGGTAGGTCTGTATATCCTCTACATCCTTATCAAATCTTTTCTCTCACCTGAGGTGGCACCTACATCCCTAGAGCTCAAAGAGATCAGTTTTACAGAGATCCTCTTAGCGATCATTCCACCGCTTTTATTGATGGTGGCAGTGCTTGGCTCTATCTTTGCAGGGATCGCCTCACCGACAGAGTCGGCTGCTTTTGGTGTTATAGGGGCTCTTGTGCTTGCTCTTATGAACAAGTCTTTGAATTTTGAGATGCTTCGATATGCTTCACTCGGCACGGTCAAACTCAGTGGAATGATCTTTATGATCCTCATCGGGGCGACCGCTTTTTCTTTGGTCTTTAACGAGCTTGGTGGAAGTGATCTTATTTTGGAGTTTTTTACCGAAGATATCGCGGATGTATGGATCTTTATCGCCATTGCGATGCTGAGTATCTTTATCTTGGGATTTTTTATCGATTTTATTGAGATCAGCTTTATCATAGTTCCTATTTTAGTTCCAGTGATGCACGCTTTTGGGATCGATCCTATCTGGTTTGCTATCCTCATAGCGCTCAATCTTCAAGCCTCCTTTCTTACCCCACCTTTTGGGCTTTCGCTCTTTTTTCTTAAAGGTGCCGCGGGGGAGAGTATCAAGACCATAGAGATCTATAAAGGGATCATCCCTTTTATCCTGTTGCAGGTAGTCGCTTTGGGGCTGGTGTTACTTTTCCCCGATCTTGTGTTTGCTTTTTTATAAAACCAAAGTATAGAAAGGGTCAAATGAGTTCACATAAATATACAGTATTGTTT
>JAGGTH010000054.1 GCA_021163845.1 Helicobacteraceae bacterium
ATTCGACTCTATATCGATAAGTCTTACTCACTTCTATTCCTTGTTGCAAAAGCGATGAAAAATATATTAGCCCTGCAAGATAGTTTCTGTGATGGGGGTGCAAAAAGACTAGCGGCATATTTTGGTCTGCTTTTTGTTGGTTTATTGATTGCTACACACTATCTTGACCAATGGCTTGTATCCCTTGGCATCGCTGCTGTTTTTTTGCTTTGCTCTTTACTCGATGTTCTTTTAGATTTTTGTATCGGATGTAAGGTGTATTATCTTGTCAAAAAGATTTTTCCTAATTTTATGAACTAAATTTTGATTAAATAATAATTTTTAATACTATTAAACTCAATTAATATTAATTCGATATAATTCCTTAACGATCTATATTATTAGGAATTCTATTGTCAAAAAATAATAATTTTTCCATTAACTTAATCCCCTCCAACGTCGTGTTATATACACCTACGCAAGAGGGTGATTTTATTATAGATGCTTTTAATAGACGTGCACAAATCACAGAAAAAGTATCCACAGAAGAAGTTGTAGGTAAAAAAGTGACAAAGGTATTTCCAAATGTAGAAGAGATGGGGCTTTTAGACCTTTTAAGACGAGTCAACTATACGGGAATCACCGAAGTACTTGAAAATGCCTATTATAAAGATGAAAGAGTTTCAGGTTGGCGTAAATGTAAAGTTTATAAGCTTGATGATGGCAGGTTGATGAATATCTATGAAAACACTTCAGATCAAAAGAGTTCTTTTAAAATCACTAAGAATAAACACGCTTCTTACCTTAAAGACAGGAAACGGGATGATAAACAAGTACTTTTAACACTTTTTGATAAAGGATCTTCTGTACTTTTTAAGTGGAATAACGATGCAAATTGGAATGTTTTGTATGTCTCTAAAAGTGTAGAAGGACTTTTGGGCTATACACGAGACGATTTTTTAAAGAACCAAGTCTCTTTTGCTTCATGCATTCACAAAGATGATATTCAGAGAGTTGCAAAAGAGGTGAGTGATGCTATAGCTACGAATAAAGACTATTTTGAACATCAGCCCTATAGACTTTACACAAAATCAGGTGATGTCAAGTGGGTGTATGATAGTACTGTGATCTTGCGCGATGATGAGGGAAATGTAACGAGTTTTGTAGGCTATACGATCGACATTACAGATATCAAGAAAAAAGAGCAACAACTTCTATTGCACGTCAAACAAGCGCAAATGGGTGAAATGATCAGTATGATAGCGCACCAGTGGAGACAGCCACTTGCTACCATCTCGGTACGCGCTGCGAACATTAAGATGAATCTTCTTTTTAAAAACTATGATCTTCAAGATGAAAAAAGAGCAGAGGAGTTTGTTGCATATCTTGATGACTCACTCTCTGAAATAGAACACCTCACACAGGTTTTATCCCAAACTGTAGATGATTTTAGAACTTTTTATATGCCTGATAAAAGTCCTACAATACAAAGTGTCGATATCCCTATTTCAAAGGCTTTAGAGATAATCCAAAGCTCTTTAAAAGCAAATGATGTCGAGGTTATACAAAACTATAGAAGCTCTAAGAAGATAGAGCTTTTTGATACGGAGATGATGCAAGTCATTGTGAATATTCTAAAAAACTCTGAAGATAATTTTCTAGAAAAACAGATCGAGAATAGAAAAATAAATATCAATACATACGACATTGTAAATGGAGTTGCCATAGAGATACTTGATAATGGAAGTGGCATTGATGAGAGTATGCTCGATAGAATTTATGAACCTTATTTTTCAACCAAAAGTGAAAAAAATGGGACGGGGCTTGGTTTGTATATGTCAAAAATGATCATAGAAGAGCACCATAAGGGAAGCATTGATGTTAAAAACTTTCATGAGGGTGCCTGCTTTCGTATCACTCTAAAGGATACACTTCAAACGTAAAGTATACTTTTGCTAAAATACGCCAAAAGAGAATCAAAGGGTTTGTCATAGATATGCAAATGGTGGTAGATTCCCTTCGCAAGAGGGGAAAGATTTATAAAAAGATGCAAGAGATTCCTCCTAAAGACTTAGGGATTCGCAATAAGATAAAGATCTATAAAGCGACGGATGTACACGGATATTTTTGGGCGATCTTTGCAGTGAGTCAAAAGAGTAGACTTTTGATGAAAGATGTGCATAAATTTGAAGAGATCTACGGCAAACTCACACTTTTTTTTGATCATAATTTTAAAAATAAAGTGATCTTTATTGATGCTCCACTTTGTTCAAAAGCCAAAAGCGCTTTTGTCGAAGCGGGTTGGAAGATACTCTAATGCTCTTGTGCGATATTGGCAACACCTCTTTTCATTTTTGTGATGGGCAAGACTCTTACAAAAAGAGTGTCAAAGATTTTGACCCTAAAACACTTCAAGAAGAGGTGTTTTATATCTGCGTCAATCCTCAGATCAAAACCCTCTTAGAACCACTCTCAAACTGGAGGGATCTCTCCAGGTTTATTGACTACACAAACTACTATCCAAGCATGGGGATCGACAGGATCATCGCGTGCGAGTCGGTAGAAAACGGAATTATCATTGACGCGGGGAGTGCTATCACCGTAGATATTGTCAAAGAGGGTGTTTTTAGTGGTGGATATATCTACCCAGGGACAGAGGCGATGCAGAAATGCTATCAAAATATCTCGAGTGCATTGGAGTACTCATTTAATTACGAGCTAGATTTGGATATAATGCCAAAAAATTCCCAAGATGCTATCACGTATGGATTTCTCAAACCCCTACAAAGTGAAGTGAGATCGCATCAGATGAATCTCTATCTTACAGGTGGAGATGCAAAGAAGATAGCAAAAATATTTCCAGATGCACATATCGATGAGGCATTACTATTTTATGGGATGAAAAAGATAATACAAAGGGCAAATCTATGCTGACAGTAGCACTTCCAAAAGGGCGTATTGCGCAAGAGACACTAGAGATTTTTGAGACAATTTTTGGAGACAGTTTCAAATTTGATGATAGAAAATTGATTTTAGAGACTCCAAAATTTCGTTTTTTACTTGTGAGAAACCAAGATGTAGCGACCTATGTTTATCATCAAGCTGCAGATATCGGAGTGGTAGGTCTTGATACGCTTGAGGAGCAAGGTTTGGATGTGATCCGTTTACTCGATCTTCGTCGTGGAGTGTGTAAGGTCTCTATCGGGATGCGCAAAGGTGAAAAGCTCGATCTTGACAAACCTGAACTTAAAGTCGCTTCTAAAATGGTCAATATCACCAAGCGCTATTTTGAAGAGCGCGCTGTTTCTGTAGATATTATCAAGCTTTATGGATCGATCGAGCTCGCACCACTTATTGGGCTTGCTGATATGATCGTAGATATCGTAGAGACGGGTACCACAATGAAGCAAAATGGCTTAGAGGTGGTTGAGGATATTATGGAGTCTTCTACCTATCTTATCGCCAACAAAAACTCTTATATCTGTAAAAAAGATGAGGTGCTTGATATCTATGAGAGAATCAACACTGTGATCAAAGCGGAGCAAAACAGATAATGACAAACCTTGATCTTTACGCAAAGGCGGAGCATCTCTTAGGGATAGAAGAAGCGACAGAAGCACTCTATGATCTTTACCGATCAGAACTCGATGACTATAAGGTCAAAACCCTTTTGGATGTTGGGTGTGGACGTGGTGGATTTATGCGCCGTATGATCAGTGATGGAGTAAAATGCAAAGGGATCGATAAAAGTGCTGTGATGGTCGCAGAGTGCAGAGCCCTTGGTCTGGATGCTTCGGATGGAGAGATAAGTGAAGTTGAGGGGAAATTCGATGCGATCGTGAGTATCTTTGATGTACTCAACTTTATGCCCCAAGAGGAGCTTGTAAGTTTTTTAGAAGTAATCTCTCAAAAACTTGAAGAGGATGGTGTCTTTATCGCTGATATCAACACCCGTTATGGTTTTAGCGATGTGGCAGAGGGAACGATGAGCAACGATACCCAAAAAGAATTCTTGAGTGTCGATGCTGTTTTTGAAAATGATGAGCTCCATACGAAGTTCACTCTTTTTGAAAAAGAGGAAGATGGCAGATATACAAAATATCAAGACACGATCGTGCAGTATTTTCATAAAATAGCACTTTTTCAAAAGATACCCTCACTCAAGCTTGTGGACAAACAAACTTTTTCCTTGTATGATACAGAAGATAAAACACTTCTTATTTTTAAGAAAAAAGGTGCGAACCATGGAAAATCTGACAAAGTGTCCTCTGTGTGAAAGTGAAGCCAAGTTTTTTTTCGAACATAAATATCTTCGTTGCCCAGAGTGCGATTCTATCTTTAAACACCGCAAACTTCTCCCAAGTGTAGAGGAGGAAAAAAAGCGCTATACACTTCACAACAATGACGTACAAGACCCCAAATACCAACATTTTGTTTCTCCTCTGACAGACGCGATTTTTGATGATTTTACCCCTATGAGTCTTGGATTAGACTTTGGATGTGGGAGTGGACCTGTAATCTCCAAAGTGCTTAGTGATGAGGGTTTTGAGATACTTCAGTATGACCCACTTTTTTGTAACAATAAAGAGGCATTAGAGAAAAAATACGATTATATTGTTTGTTGTGAAGTGATCGAGCATTTCCATAAGCCAAACAAAGAGTTTGCACTTTTACGCTCCCTTTTAAAAGAGGGGGGCAAGCTCTATTGTAAAACGCATCCTTTTGATGAGAGTATCGACTTTGAGACATGGTATTACAAAGAGGATGAGACACATGTGTTTTTTTACCAAGAGAAAACGCTTCAATGGATCAAAGAAAGGTTTGGCTTTTTGGATGTGACACTCGATGGTCGTATGATCACCTTTTTAGGCTAAATCTCCTCGCCATAGAGTGTAATCTCAGTGATCTCACTGCTCGCACCTAAGCGCATTGGCGGTCCCCAAAATCCTGTTCCTTTGTTGACATAGATCTGCATATCTTCTGTGTGTTGATGCAGACCACTTATATAAGGCTGTTGAAGTTTGACAAGTGCGCGAAATGGGTAGAGTTGTCCACCATGTGTATGTCCACTGAGCATGAGGTCGATGGAGTGTGGTACTTCATGGATGTAGCGTGGTTGATGCGCGAGAAGGATCGTTGGAGATGCTTTGATCCCTTCAATCGCTTTGTGGATATCTGGGATATAGCTTTGAGTGCGATAGCCCATCACATCATAAACACCTACAAGGTTAAATCCACTTCCTAGCTCTCCAATATAGATATTTTCATTTTGTAAAACGCGAATGTCAAGCTTGTTGAGCATATCAATAATTTCAGTGACTCCGTGAAAATACTCATGGTTGCCTACCACAAAAAAAGTACCGTAGGTGGAGCGAAGTTTTTGTAGTTCACTCAGTGCTTCGTATGCATATTTGAGCTCTATATCGACAAGATCACCTGTTATTACGACGAGATCAGGTTCTCTTTGGTTGACACGTTCTACGATCTCACGGATAAAAGCAGCATCGATGAGCCCACCAATATGAACATCACTGAGTTGGATGATCTTATATTCTTTTTTGAGACCTTTGAGCTTGATACGAACCTTTTGTAGTTCTACATGACGTGCATTATAAAGGGCTGTACCACTGAGTGCTGTGGCCGCTATCAGTGAAGAGAGGTCAAGGGATCTTTTGAAAAACTGGCGACGATTGGGTGAGAGAGGAGTAAATCCGAGCATAAGGCGCGAGAGATCATAGATGAGTGTCGTACAAAAGAGTAAAAACAAAACACCTATAGGCACAGAGAGTAAAAAGTACAGAGTGTTATCTAGACTAGGATAGTAGCGTGCGAGCATATACCCTATGATCCCAAGATAATTGATAACTAAGAACCAACGAAAAGCTTTTTTGTACGACTCTTTGATATCTAAATGGGCAATGAGCCTGCGGGATATATACATATTAAGAAGGTAAAAAACGCCTAAAAAGGCTGTTGCAAAAAGTGCTATTTTCATAGTGCTATTGTAGCATCTATTTTACAATATCCAGAGTGATGTTAGGTTGTCCAAAATGGTACCCTTGCACAAAATCTATACCGATCTCTTTGACCTTGTCATAGATCTCTTGGGAGCTTACAAACTCAGCGACCACTTTGATATTTTTACGTTTGGCAAAAGAGACGATAGTGCGGACAATATCTTCGGAGTCGATGCTTGTATCGATATTTTTGATAAGCGAGCCATCGATTTTAATGATGTCCGCTTCTAGGCGCAGGAGGTATTCAAAGTTTGAATATCCTGTTCCAAAATCATCGATCGATATCTTCGCACCTAGTGTTTTTGCTTGGAGTAAAAATTCGTTGACGATAGGAATATTGTGTAACTCTTCAGACTCGACGATCTCAAAAATAGTGCGTGATGCAATAGCGTGATCTTGGAGCATCTCATAGCAGTAACTACGCACTTGATCTGATTCGATATCTTGGGATGTAAGGTTGATCGAGAAGGTATACTGAGAGTTTTTGATCTGCTCAAAGACTTTTTGGATCATAGATAAAGAGAGATCGATATAAAGATTGGAACGTTTTGCAATATCTAAAAAGAAAAAAGGTGAAGCATAATTTGCTTTGTCTTGGAGTCGCATCAGGGCTTCGTATTTTATAAGCTCTTGCGTTTGTGTATCAAATATTGGTTGGTAAAAAGGGATGACACCACTGTTTTTAATAGCATCTTGAATCTTGATCGTCCAGTCGATATTGTCTTGGTATTGCTTGGTATTTGCCTCAGAGTGCTCATAGATACGAAACTTGTCCCGATGTGCCTTTGCTTGGTGCATCGCCATAGAACACGAGGTGATAAGATCCTCTTTTTTTTCTTGTGAAAGAGTTACTGTGATATTGATCGGGATCTCTTTATTGTCGATAAGAACTTTATTTGCATTGATAAAAGCTTGTATCTCTTGCATAAAGATTTTAAAGTTTTCAAATGGGGTATTAAAGTTGAGAATTGCAAATTCATCTACATGGATATGATACAACTCAAAGGGTGTATTGTTTAAGAGGATGAGGATGGTGCTTGAGAGCTTTTTGATCACTTCATCCCCTTTTGTATAACCATAAAGATTGTTGAGATTATTAAAACGATTGATATTGACAAGAGCGATGGAGCCATTTTCTATCTCTTGGAGCTTCTTATTAAGCGCAGCAATATTTTTGGTGCCTGTGATACTTGAAGTATAAGAAAGCTCATGGAGTCTGTTTTGTTGTGCTATATAGTCGGTCATATCATAACGAATAGCGAGATACTCTCGAATATCTCCTAAACTGTCTAAAATAGGAACGATCGTTAGGTTGACATAGTACGTATATTTTCGTTTTGAGAGGTTTGCTAAAAGCCCTTTCCACACTTTTTTCGCTTCTATCGTCTCCCACAGATCTTTAAAAGTAGACGAGGAAGTGATAGGGTTTCGCAGAATACTATGAGGTTTTCCGATAAGTTCCTCACGTGAATATCCTGAGATATCGATAAGATTTTGATTGACATGGGTGATATTGCCATGGATATCAGACTTAGAGATAATATAACTCTCATCGAGTGCTTTTTGGTACTGTGCGATATCGTTGGAGCGTATCTCTAGCTCTAAAATATTTTTCTCTAGCTCTTTTTCGTAATTTATAAGGTTTGTAACATCGGTAATATGTCCATAAAAATAGAGAATCTCTCCCTTTTCATCCCTTTGTATTCTCGTCGTATCTTCTACCCAAAGAGTTTGTTTCTCGGCTGTGATAACACGATAAGGTTCATGCTCAAAACTCTCCACTTTTTTCTCAATAGCATGATGCACCTCCCTTGTTACACGAGAGAGATCTTCTGGATGTATGATCTTAGCATAGGCGATCTCTTGTGAGAGAAACTGTTCTTGAGTATAGCCAAAAAGTTTTTTTGTATTGATACTTGCGTAGCTTACACTCCACGTAGCATCATTTCTCCACTTAAAAAAGGCAGAAGGAGAGTTGTTTAAGTAGTGTTCGAAATTATCCATAAAAGGTTCACATCTGATTTTAAATTTTTAAAAAAATATTGTATTTGAAAAATATGATTGTATAGTATCTGAATAATGTTAAAGGGAAATTTATAAAAGAAAAGAGAGAACAAAATGACCCATGAAAGGGTCATCTTATTTAGTTCATATTTGGTCTTGGAGTAGTGTCTGTTGATGCAGGAAGCATTGGAAGTGTGATCAGTGGCATTCGTCCATCAAGAGATTTCAAGAAAGCCTCGATAGAGTTTGCCTGTTTTTCAGAAAGATCCACACCAAGTTGAATACGACCCATCTCAACGATAGCCTCTTTTAAACTCCAGATCTGCCCGTTATGGTAGTAAGGTGCAGTTTTTGTGATGTTTCTAAGAGTTGGTACTTTTACCATACCATTAGCATCCCCTTTAAAATCACCTACATTCATGTGTTTGTATTCAGCGACAACACCCAGCATATTCATTGTTCCACCAAGAGCAACTCCATTGTGGCATGATACACATCCTACGTCGATAAAGGTTTTAAGACCCTCTTGTTCTGCTTTTGTAAGTGCTTTTGCATCACCATTTAAAAAGTCATCAAAACGTGATGGCGTTACAAGTGTACGCTCATAAAGACCGATCGTGTCTGTTACTTTTTCAAAGGTGATCTTTACATCTTTACCATACGCTTTTTGAAATTCAGCTACATACTCTGGCATAGAGTTTACAGTGTTTGCAACATGATCTTTTGTCGCTGCCATCTCAGGGTGTGCTTGGATCGGACCCTGTGCTTGTTTCTCTAAATTTGGATCTCTACCATCCCAAAACTGTGCGGAAAAGAATACCGCATTGTAAACAGTTGGTGAGTTTAAGTGGTGTGGATTCGCAGTCCATTTATGACCGATCGCAGCACTTACACCATCATCTCCACCTTCACTAAGATTGTGACATGTGTTACAGCTAATGAGTCCACTTTTAGAAAGTCTAGGGTCAAAATAAAGCTTTTTTCCAAGCTCAGCTTTTGCATCCGTAATAGGGTTCTTAGGATTGTCAATAAGCTTCATCAGCTCAGATTTCGCAGTTGGAATCGCCTCAAGACCACTTTGTTTTGCTGTGTCAACAAGGCTAGAAGCCATAAGTGAAGAACCTATCAAAAGGAGAGAAAGTGTTGTTTTCATTATTGTTCCTTATTTTAATTATCAAACGATAATTTTTTTCTTTTAGAAATAATAACGCCTCTTTGCTTAAACCTAGTTGATTACTTTTTGTTTAGAATATCTTTTGCACTCTTGATGGCATTTAAATAGCTTAGTATATTTGCCCGACCTTGGTAGGCGATATCAAAAGCGGTGCCGTGATCTACGGATGTACGGATGATAGGGAGATTGAGTGAGATGTTGACACTCTCATCAAAGTAGAGGGCTTTGAGGGGTGCTAAACCTTGGTCGTGATACATCGCTACAAAGTAGTGAAAGTTTTTGCGAAAGTTTGGAGTAAAGGCGATATCGGGAACGATGGGACCGATAAAGCATTTTTTGCCGATGATCTCATTTGCATCATCGATTGCTTCATGGATGAGGCTCTCTTCATTTCCAAGTACTCCATTGTCACCCGCATGAGGGTTGAGACCTAAAACGGCAACCTCTTTGTCACCAATGCTTTGATGAAGATCGAGTAAAAATTGAAGTAATTTTTCTTTTGTGATACTATCAGCGACTCGGCGTAGAGGTATATGCTCGGTGTACAGAGCCACAAACATCTCCTCACATCCAAGCATCATGATCGCCTCTTGGTCAAAGTGTTTGCGCAAGAGATCTGTATGCCCTTTAAACTCCAAGCCAGCCATCATCCACGCTTCTTTATGGATAGGAAGTGTGACGATCGCATCGACTTTTTTCTCCTGTGCAAGCTTGATCGCTTCCATAAAAGAATCATACGAATAGCGCCCACTCTCTACACTTAAAATACCAGGAGTGATCGTAAAGAAGCCCTCTACATCCCAAGTGAGTAGATCATCAGGGATGCTACATCCCAAGAGTTTTGCTGCTTGATGAAGCATCTCTTTATTGATGCAGTAAAGAGGCTCTACAATTTGTGATATCTCATGGTGTGCGCGAAGTGCGATCTCGATCCCCACACCACTAAGATCACCGATGCTTATGGCAACTTTTGGTTTCATCGCGAAGTGAGTCTTTTCATCTCACGCACCGCTTCAGCCAAACCGCTAAAAACACTGCGAGCGATAATGCTTTGCCCGATATTGAGCTCAACGATCTCAGAGATCTCCATCATATACGAGACATTGTGATAATTGAGACCATGTCCTGCAGCAACTTCTAGCCCCAAAGAGTGTGCATGAGCAGCAGCGGTTTTAAGGTCTTCAAGAGATTTTTCAAGTTTACTCTCTAGTGTAGAGCGTGGGAGTTCTAGCTCTTTGATAGAGTGGTGGCAATAGCACAAAGAGGAGTAAATCATCGCAAAGATATTAGCAAAGCTTCCAGTGTGAAGCTCTACCATCTCAGCGCCTAGCTCTTTTGCTTTTTCCATCGCTTCGAGTGTTGGATCGACAAAAAGAGAGACGGGGATCAGAGAATCATGAAGTTGTTCAATCGCAAAAGCGATCGATTCTTCATGTGTGATGAGATCAAGCCCACCTTCAGTTGTTACCTCTTCACGTTTTTCTGGCACAAGAGTTGCACGGTGGGGGCGAAGATCACAGACAATATCTAAGATCTCTTTATTAATAGAACACTCAAGGTTCACTGGCAGACTCGAGCCTTGGATGATCTTTTTTGCATCAGCATCTTGGATATGGCGTCTATCTTCACGCAAGTGGATGGTGATCTGATCTGCTCCATTCATGCAAGCTACATGCAAAGCGTGGATAATATCAGGATCGTTGACTTTGCGCGCTTCACGCAAGACTGCAACATGATCTATATTGACTCCGAGTCTCATCTTATCCATTTTTTACCTCACTTATAAATGTTTTGTATTTTGATTCTAGTTCATCAGGGTGAATGATCTCTCCTACATGAACTTCAACGATTCTAGTCTTTTTATAGGGTCCTGCTTTGAACACTTTTTCAAGAGTGTCATTGATATAGACCGGAACCACATCGAGATTGTTTGCTTTGGCGATCTTAGAGGCACCGCTTTGAAAGTTCTTGACACCTTCCCCCTTATATCGCTCCCCCTCTGGGAAGATATAGATATTGAGATTATCTACTTTAGAGAGGATCATCTTTATCTGCTTGAAAAAGCGTAGAAGTCCTTTTTTGTTTTCAAGATCGACACTGATACATCCGCTGTAACGGAAAAAATCTCCATAAAAAGCATCGAAGAGCTCTTGTTTTGCGATCCAAGTCCCGTTTTTGTTGTGCTTTGCAAAGATATGCTCCATCACGATGATATCTAAAAGAGAGCGATGGTTGATCGCATAGAGTACCTTGTCTTGACTTGGAAGAGAGCCGATAAGGCGAATCTCAATATTGAGAAACTCTAAAACATGGTTGGAATAGTTTTGTCTTTGGTGGGAGAGTCGGGTGTATTTCTCTTTAAGAGTCTTAAAAGGGTGCGCGTAAATTTTTTTGAAAATATGGATATATTTATATCCCAATCGAATCATCACCGCATATTTGCCAAATTTTCGTAACATATAAAAACCTTCTAGTTAAAGATGTGATTATATCTCAAAAAATCTAAAACAATCAAAGGGGAA
>JAGGTH010000006.1 GCA_021163845.1 Helicobacteraceae bacterium
ATGCAGATGCGATAGCATATTTTAAAAAAAGTGCATCTTTATACTCTAAAGCATCTTATATGCCTGAGCTAATGCTCTATACAGCTATATCGATGCAAGAAACAGGTGACTTAAGTAATGCAAAATCTTTTTATGAGGGTGTAGTCGTTAAATATCCAAATTCATCAGAAGCGAAGGAAGCGAAAAAACGTCTTCAAACTTTAAAGTAAGAGACTTTTTTTCAGTAAACATATAGCTTTTTATGATAAAATCGCGAAAACAAATAGGAAGGCTTAATAAATGGCAATCGAAACAAATCAAATAGTATCTTTAGAATATGAAGTACGTGATGGTGATAAAGTAGTAGATAGTAATGTTGGTGGAGCACCTTTAGTATTTATGTTTGGCAAAGGTCAAATAATTCCAGGACTAGAGAATGGAATTGCTAATATGGCTATTGGTGAAAAAGGTGATGTTCTTGTAAAAGCTGTAGATGCATATGGTGAATATAATCAAGAAGCACAACAAGAAGTACCAAAAGATCAGTTCGCAGGGATCGATTTAGAAATTGGTATGAGTCTTTATGGCCAAGGTGAAGATGGAGGAACAGTGCAAGTGATCGTTAAAGAGATAGGCGAAGAAAATGTTCTGATTGACTTCAATCATCCATTGGCTGGAAAAGACTTGATGTTTACTGTAACTATTAATAATGTACGTGATGCTTCTGCGGAAGAGGCAATGACTGGCATTCCTGCTGAAAACAAGCCGGATGATTCTGGTTGTTGTGGTACTGGTGGTGGCAGTGGTTGTGGATGCCACTAGTTTTATAACTGCTTCTGATGCTTCAAAAGAGGCATTCAAAACAGCTAATCTTTTAAAAACACTCACTGTTAACTCTCTTATATTGGGAGAAGATGGTGTTGGAAAACAAAGTTTGGCTCATTATATACTTCCAGATGCTCCTATTATGGAAGCATCTGATTTTGATGAACTATTAACTACTTTAGAGAGCTCCCATAAAGTTGTGATTTTGAACCTTCATAATGCACCAAATATAAAAACAATTACAGATATGATACAAAAAAACTCCACACATGTAGTTGCGACTGCAAGAGAGACTTTTTTAGATGACTCAGTTGAAGAACTATTTAGTGTAAAGTTTAGTATTCCACCTTTATCTCAAAGACAAGAGGACGTAGTTTTTTTAATCCAAAGATTTACAAAAGAAGCCTCTAAGCTTTTTGGTGGGGATGTAAACTCTTTTGATATCAAAAAAATTATACCTGATTTGAGTCAAAATGCAAACTCTCTGCGTAGACAAGTGATGATAAATTATCTACTTCAAGATATCGGGGATAGTGAACTAATGGGTATTATGGAAAATTATCTTTACACAAAGATCGGTTCAAATAATGATTATAAAAAGTTTCTTTATCTTTATGAGACCCCTTTGATCAAAGCAGGTCTCAATAAGTTTAAATCACAGTTACAACTTGCTGATAAACTTGGTCTCAATAGAAATACATTAAGAAAAAAAATCGCTGATAATAAAGAATATCTATAAGGAAAAAATATGTCAAAAAAAATTGCAATGATCTTTGCAGGACAAGGCTCACAAGCTATTGGAATGGGAAAAGATTTTTATGAAAATTATGATATCGCAAAAGAGATGTTTGCAAAAGCTTCAGAAAGAATAGGTGTAGATTTTAAATCTTTGATCTTTGAAGAGAATGAAAAGATCAATGAAACAGAATATACACAGCCTGCTATTTTACTCGTTCAGATGATCGCGTATCGTTTGTTTCAAGAGAGTTGCCCAGATCTTAAGCCAGCTTTGTTTTTAGGACACTCTTTAGGGGAATTTTCAGCTTTATGTGCAAGTGGAGCGATCGATTATGTGGATGCTGTAGAGCTTGTACATAAACGTGGTGCACTTATGAAAAAAGCGTGTGAGAGTATAGAGGCTGGGATGATGGCAATTGTGGGGCTCGATGATACAAGTGTCGAAGAGATCTGTAATGCAGCGCAAGCTGATGGGAAAAAAGTGTGGCCAGCCAACTACAACCAAGATGGTCAATTAGTCGTAGCTGGGATGAAAACTGACCTGCAAGCACTCGAGCAAACTTTTAAGGATGCTGGTGCAAAGCGTGCGCTTTTACTCAATATGTCAGTTGCAAGCCACTGTGCACTCCTTAAATCTGCACAAGAGCCACTTGAAGCTTTGATGCAAAAGATGCTTAAAGAGAATTTTGTTGCTCCTATTATCTCCAATGTTACAACAAAAGCATATCGTACGAAGGTAGAAGCAGTAAAACTTCTCAAAGAACAACTTGTGGCACCTGTGAAATATAAGCAATCTATTTTAGAGATAGCTTCGGATGTAGATATGGCAATAGAGTTTGGAAATGGTGTTGTATTAAAAGGGCTCAATCGTAGAATTGCAAAAGAGCTTACAACCCTCAATATCTCTGATAGAGAAACTCTCGCTACTGTTGTCGAGGAAGTTTGCAAGTAAAATGAGAATCACGCTTGCACAAACCTCACCAAGGCTCAATAGAAGCAACTTGCAAGAGGTGCTCTCTCTTGTTGCGCTCCATAAAGACAAGAGTGACCTGATCGTTTTCCCTGAGCTCGCTTTAAATGGTTATATTCTTCAAGACAAACTTTTTGAAGATGCTTGGGATGTAGAGGAATTAGGCGAACTCGCAAAGCTAAGTTTGGATGTAGATATTGTTGTGGGTGCTGCGATCAATGAGGCAAAAAAATTTAAAAACAAAGCGCTTTATTTTAGTAAAGGCTCCCTTTTAAGTGCGCATACAAAAGTGCATCTTCCAAATTATGGGATGTTTGAAGAAGCTCGTTATTTTAGTGCTGGAGATGTTTTTGAGAGTTTTCTTACATCCTATGGTCGTGTCTCAATGCTTGTATGCGAAGATATGTGGCATGAAAGTGTCCATCACGATCTCATCGCGCAAGATCCAGATTATGTGATTGTCCTTGTCGCTTCCCCCGCACGAGGTTTTGAAGCAGATGGACTTGTTATAGAGAAAAAATGGTACAACATTTTACATAAAGTAGCTCTTGAGTGTGATGCAAGGATCATATTTGTGAACCGCGTAGGTTTTGAAGATGGACTTGGATTTTGGGGTGGGAGTTGTATCTTGGAGCGAGATGGCACGACCTTGCATAAGTTGCCAAAATTTGACACTGCTGTAGAAACATTTGAAATCAAAGGAAAAAGATGAAAATAGCGATAATGGGAGCGATGCCCGAAGAGATAGCACCGATTTTAGAAAAAATTGGAAACTATACGACAACAGAGTATGCAGGAAATAAATACTATGAAGCAAAGTATAAAAATGTAGATCTCATCATAGCTTATTCTAAAATAGGTAAGGTGTTTTCTACTCTTACTGCAACAACTATGATTGAGCACTTTGGGGCGCAAAAGCTTCTTTTTTCTGGTGTAGCTGGAGCAGTTTCACCAGATCTTAGAGTAGGGGACTTGATTGTAGCAACAAAGCTTGCACAACATGACTTAGATATCTCTGCTTTTGGACATCCTTTTGGATATGTACCTGAGGGATCTGTTTATGTAGATGCGGATAAAGAGATGATCGCAATAAGTAAAGAGGTTGCTCAAAGTATGGGGAAAAAGATCAAAGAGGGGATCATTGCTACAGGGGATCAGTTTGTAGCAAATGAAGCGAGAAAAAACTGGATACTAGAGAACTTCAAAGCTGATGCTCTGGAGATGGAAGGTGGAAGTGTGGCTGTTGTATGTAATGCGCTGGATGTTCCTTTTTTTATTCTCCGTGCGATTAGTGATGCAGCAGATATGGATGCAAGCTTCTCTTTTGATGCTTTTTTAGAGACGAGCGCACTAGAGAGTGCTGAGTTTGTAATGCAAATGGTAGATAGGATCATAGAAAAATAATGTCCATAAAAATATCCAAAAAAATTATGAGTAAACTTGGCAAGACAAATGCTGAGTTTACTCTTATAGAAGAGGGTGATAAGATCCTTGTGGGACTCAGTGGAGGCAAAGATTCTCTGACGATGATCCATGCAATGAAAGAGCAACAGCGTCGTGCGCCTTTTGCTTTTGAATTTGTTGCCGTGACAATTTCTTATGGGATGGGGGAGAATTATGACGATCTCTCAAAACATTGCCAAGAGTATGGGATCAAGCATATCGTGCATGATACAACTGTTTATGAACTTGCAAAAGAGAAGATACGAAAAAACTCCTCTTTTTGTAGCTTTTTTTCACGAATGCGACGGGGGTATCTCTACACTGTGGCACAAGAGCTTGGATGTAACAAAGTAGCTTTGGGTCACCATATGGATGATGCAGCAGAGAGTTTTTTTATGAACTTTATCTATAATGGGCAATTGCGTTCATTGGCTCCAAAATATAAGGCTGAAAATGGTCTTATAGTGATTCGGCCTTTGATTCAGATGAGAGAGCGACAACTTCGAGCTTTTGTCGAGGAGAATAAGCTTCAAGCGATTGGTGATGAGGCGTGTCCTGCCATGCGCTTTGATGTGAAGATGCCTCATGCTCGTGCGAATACCAAAGAGATGCTTGCAAAGATGGAAAAAGAGTTTCCCTCACTTTTTGTAAGTCTCAATGCAGCCTTTAAAAATATCTCAGTCGATAGTTTTTTTGATGCCGAAAAATTTTCACTCTAAGTTTTATACTTAGAGTTGAGATTTTCCTCTTCTAGCTCTATTTGATGTTGCTTTGTGTGAAGTGTTTCCTCTTTAGTACGCTGTAAAAATTCCAAAATATTTTCTTGATACGAGTGTGTATCTTTATCCTTTGTTATGGATAAAATAGGTTTCAAAAGAGCTATATCTATCTTTTTTGCATACCTTGGAATCAATTTTAACTCTTTTTGAAGATGAGGGATCAAAGTGTCATAATTGAGATTATTTTCATCTTTTATCTTTTTGACCAACTCTTTTGTTGTCATTATCAAAAGATTTGTTCTCTCTTCATCTCCCTGATATATCTGCATGCCAATATCCTTGATACAATCATAATATTCATCAGAAATATTTTCATCAGCAGCAATCAGAAGAGTAAAGATCTTCGCTCGAAATTCCAAAGAACCATGATGGTGCACAAAAATTTCTCGAAATGCATTGAAAAAAAAGTTTTTGATTTTAAAGCCAAGTGTCATATATAATCCTTCGTGTGCTATTATACATCTTTGAATTTTAAAAAAAGTAGAACTTATGTTAAAGAATGAAGATTATGAGCTTTTAAAAGAAAATTTAGGCAATTATCAAAGGATTTTTGAAAAACTTAATAGTGTGGCTAATCAATTTGGTACGATCGAATATGATGAATCTGGTTTTTGCCTTGAGGAGGAAGAGACGCTTAAAAGACATTGGCTTAAGTTAGGTATGAAAGTGATTGAAGGTTTGCATGAGGTTTTTTCAGATTATACGATAGAACTTCTACAGCACAAAGGTTTAGATGAAAGAGTTCTTAAGATCACCTTTTTGAGAGATGATTTTAAAAGTGAACTTCATATAGACTACAGTGAAAACGGGACACTAAGCATCTCTCAAATAAGTTAGTGGTATAATTGCGACGATTATTTAAAAGGAAATTTTATGGGTAGAGCGTTTGAATATAGAAAAGCATCAAAATTAAAAAGATGGGGAGCAATGTCTACATTGTTTCCAAAGCTAGGAAAAATAATTACTATGGCTGCAAAAGAGGGTGGAACGGACCCTGATATGAATGCAAAGCTTCGTACAGCGATTTTAAATGCAAAAGCTGAAAATATGCCAAAAGATAATATTGAAGCTGCTATAAAGAGAGCGACTGCAAAAGACAGTGCAAGTATGGTAGAGGTGAATTTTGAGGGCAAAGCACCTCATGGTGTTCTCTTGTTTATAGAATGTGCTACAGATAATAATACAAGAACAGTTGCGAATGTAAAAAGTATCCTCAACAAAAATGGTGGAGAGATGCTTACAAATGGCTCTTTGGAGTTTATGTTTTCTCGAAAGGCTGTTTTTGAATTTCCTCTCAAAGAGGGGATGGATATAGAAGAGTTAGAATTAGAACTCATCGATGCAGGGCTTGAAGAGATAGAAGCCGAAGAGGGGATCGTACTTGTTACAGGTGATTATACAAGTTTTGGGACACTCAATGAAGCCTTAGAGAATTTAGGCGTAGAGATCACAAAAGCGCACTTAGAGAGAATGGCAAATACGCCTATTGAGATCACAGAAGCACAACAAGAAGATATAGATAAGATCTTACAAAGACTAGAAGATGATGAGGATGTTCAAAAAGTTTTTACAAACTTAGCGTAGTCTTGATGTATCGCGTTGATAAAATATTTTCTACTACACATGAGGTGAAGCAATCGAAGTTTATTGCTTACCTCCTCCCTTATGATCAATACACACAAACCCTTTTAGAACTTAAAGAACAACATCCCAAGGCAAGACACTTTGTTGTTGCCTATAGATACCTCAATGAACACCAACAAATAGTGGAGCATTCAAGTGATGATGGCGAACCAAAAGGGACATCGGGAAAGCCCTCTCTTTTTGTCTTACAAGGAGCAGAGATGATTGAGACAGCTGTGATTATTGTGCGCTATTTTGGTGGTACGAAACTTGGAACTGGAGGGCTTGTGAGAGCTTATAGTGAGAGTGTCAATGCTGTATTAAATGAAGCTACTCTTTTAGAATATAAGCAAGAGGTCACAAAAAAAATTGTTCTTGATTATAGTAATGTACGTCTTGTAGAGTATGAATGTGAAGTAAATAATATTACGATCGTCAAAAAAGAGTTTGAAAAAGAGGTTATTTATACACTCAAGGCTAGTGAGTCAAATATGACTCTTTTTTTACAAAATACTCAAAGACTCATCAAATCTATCTAGGGAGAGTTTATCTCCCTTGAACAGCACTTCCCATATCCCACATAGGTAAGAAGATACCAAGTGCAAGTAAAATAACCATACATGCAATTAAAAGAAGCATAATAGGCTCAATCGCTTCAGATAAGCCATCAATAATCGCATCAAATTTCATCTTGTAATATTCTGCTACTTTTCCGATCATTGTATCGAGTGTACCACTATCTTCACCTGCTGCAACCATCTGCAAAATCATATTTTCAAATAGTCCTGTTTCTTTTAGACCTTGATTGAGGGGACTCCCTTTCTCAACTGACATCCGAACAGAGAGAAGCTTTTGCTTAAGTGGTAAATTATCTATCATAGATATTGCAGTATCAAGTGCTTCTGCTATAGGGATACCAGCACGAATAAGTTCAGAAAAAACGAGAGTAAATCTACTTAAAGTGGAGTACATAATGAGGTTTTTAATGAGATACGTTCTCAGTAAGAATTTGTGCCATCCAAACCGTATATGGGTATAGTTGTTGATGAGATATTTAAAAGTAACAAAAGCAATAAATAAAATTGCTAAAACGTATAATCCATAGTTATTAAATACATATTCAAGTGTTAACAGAATTTGGGTTGGAAGAGGTAGCTCTGCACCAAGTTCTTCAAAGATATCTTTAAATTGAGGTACAACGTACGAGATAAGGACCGTAAATGCAATAGCCATGGCAATCATTACATTTCTAGGATATGCCATCGCCTTTTTAAATTTGACAACATTCGCACGAATCTCTTCAAGCATATTTGCAAGCGAGTAGAGTGCTTCATCGATATTACCTGTTTTCTCACCAAGCTGAACCATTGCAATGGTGAGGTTTCCTAATTCAAAGCGAAAGTTTTCCATAGACTGTGAAAGGGAATGCCCAGAGTTGATATCATCAGCAATTTTACCAAAGACAAATTTGAGGTTTTCATCATCTGTTGAATCAGCAATCTCGTTGAGTGAGTCATGAATAGAAATTCCTGCATTTGTCATAACAGCGAGTTGTCTTACCGCTGCAATCAATGCATCAGGTTTTATTTTACGCTTTTTAATATTTTGCAAAAAATTTGCTTTAAATCTTTTAAGTTGTGCATCAAGGGGTTCTGTTGCTTCAACAACTTTGATAATGATCCCCGCATGCTTTAGTTTTGCAAAGTCATTCGCTTCTTTTCTATCTTTCGCGTAAAGTGGAATTTGTTCTTTCTTCCCTTTAGTCAGGACAGTTGCTATGTAGTATTTCATTATTTAGCCACCTTTAGTATCTCTTTGACACTCGTCACTCCGTCGAGCGCTTTGTTTACACCGTTTTGAAAAATATTAACAAAACCTTCCTTAAGTGCTTGTTCCAAAATAGCTTCTTTAGAAGATCCCTTTGCAATTAAAGAGGAGATCTCTTCTGAAATATTTAACACTTCACAAATCATCTCTCGTCCCATAAAGCCACTATCATTACACTCTTTACATCCACTTCCTGTGTAAAATTTTGCTTTTTCTGGGATGTAATCTTTGAGTTCTTCAAGTAAGGATGGAGGAACCTGCTCTTCAACCTTGCATTTAGGACAAATTTTTCTTACAAGTCTTTGGGCTTGGATCGCAACAAGTGCACCACTGATAAGATAGTGTTGAATTCCCATGTCAACCATACGTGGAATAGCACTAATGGCATCATTTGTGTGAAGCGTAGAGATGACTAAGTGACCTGTGAGTGCAGCTTTGATCGCTATTTCAAGAGTCTCTTGATCACGAATCTCCCCGATCATGATTTTATCTGGATCTTGTCTTAATATTGAACGAAGTGCATCGGCAAAGCTAAGACCAACTTTTGGATTTACTTGAACTTGCTGAATAAGGTTCATTCGATACTCTACGGGATCTTCAACGGTAATCACTTTATCCTCTATATTTCTAAGTTCATTGAGTGCACCATAAAGAGTGGTTGTTTTACCACTTCCTGTAGGACCTGTAACTAAAATAATTCCATAAGGTGCTTGAAGCCCTTTGAGAAGTTTTTGATAACTCATTGAGTCCATCCCTGCGTCTTCAAGCTTGACAAGTGCTTTTTGTTTATCAAGTACACGCATAACAATAGATTCACCATAAAGAATTGGAAGAGTAGAGATACGAAAATCGTATTCTCTTGTACCTACAGATGTAGAAAAACGCCCATCTTGAGGCTTTCTTTTTTCTGCAATATCAAGATTTGCTAAGAGTTTAAGTCTTGAGGCAAGAGGTGGATAGATGTCTTTTTCAAAGATAAACATCTCAGTGAGTTTTCCATCGACACGTCCACGCACAAGACAGTTTTTCTCTGTAGGTTCAATATGTATATCACTCGCACGACCATTTATACATGACTTGAGAACAACATCTATAAGTAATAAAATAGAGGACGCTTCCTGTTGCTCTTCAATGTTATTAATTGAGTTGAGTTCATCTCTGATCTTTTTCACAAGCCCTTTGACGCTGTCTTTTAACTCGACTTTATAAAGATAAGCGTGTATCTGCTTTTTTGTAGCAACGGCAACTTTTAAAATTTTTCTGGGAAATAATCTTTGTATCCCTTCATGCGCTTCAATATTGAGTGGATCATTAAAAGCAATAGTGACACTCATATCATCTTCAGAGATAGGAAGTGCATTGTGTTTTTTGAGTTGCGCCAATGGAACTTTTTGTGTGAGCTTATAATCCATATCAATGGAGTCTAAGTCTATATAGATAAGGCCCAGTTCATCTGCAAGTTTTTGTAAAACTACAGCCTCATTAATATAATCATAGTCATCAATGATAGAGAGTTCATATGTACCTAAGCGAATTTGCTCAACGATATAGCGAACAAGCCTATCCATCGTCATGAAACCAGAAAGTGTAATATCTCTTAAAATCAGGTTTGGATCTATCCCTTTTGATAAGAGTCTATCCACTTGGCTCTTCATAATAGAGCCATTAGCGATTAAATCTGTGGTTATTCTATCCATATTACATCCTACCAGTATACATGTCGTTTTATATTTACTGAATCGTAAAACTCTTCAATAATGATTTTACTCAACCTATCATCTTTTTCGAGATAAAGTTTGTATGTGAGTTTTTTATCATCTTCATCTTCAAATAGATAAAAGGTTCTTGGTTCATGCTCCCCTATTTTCGCATAGAGATCGAAAACTTTTGAGAGTACATAATCAGTTGTTGGAAGATCAAGGGATGTAAGAGGGTAGTGATCTATAAGTGCATGAAGTAAAAGCTTCTTTTGCATAAATATAATTGAGAAATAGGCTGAATTTGCACGAGCCTCTTTGGAAAATTTTAGCATCGCTATAGGGATAGAAAGTCTATCTATATAATCCGAATAAAGACATGCAAATGCGTAAAGTGAAACAAACTCTTCATCATTACGAAAGGAATTGAAATTATCAAAACCTGTATTACAAACCTCTTCATATTTTTTATTTTGATAAAGGTTGAACATATCTTGTTTTAGATCAGCATAGAGTGAAAGTGTCAGCAAAAGTGTTAGTACTATTTTCATTTAAATTTCCCCGATACAATTTCGTCAAGTAGACGGTTTGCCTTATCCGAATTGGAGTATTCCAGATATTGCTTGAGCGTTTTTACGGCCATATCTTTTTGGCCAAGTTTGACAAGTGATTTTGTGAAAATAATCCAGCTCTCTTCTATGTTATTATTGATCTCATTTGTAATGAGAGCGTAGTTGTAGGAGTTGTGATAGTCGCCTAAATCATAATATTTTTGTGCGACAAACAAACTAAGGGCAGGATTGTTGTTTTGTTTAAACCTCTTGAGCACATGTTGAATATCATCTTGAGTTGTTCCCTTTTTGATGCTTATTGTCTCAGACTTTTCTTTTTGAATTTGAATTTTATTCTCTTGTATATTGTTACTTTTACCCTCTTCTTGATTTTCATTGAGCTCTTCATTTTCCCTTTGTGAAGGAGTCTGCTCATCACTTTGTGTATAGTAAGGAAGCGCATCTCTATTAATACTTTTCATAAAATCTAAAGAAGGAGTTAAGGTGATTTTTTTCTCATTAGAACTCTTCGTAACATGCTTTACTATTTGAGTTTTCTCAACTTCATGTGCAGGTTCTACTGTCTGCTCTTTTTGAACTATTGGCTCAGAGGTCTCTTTTTTTTCTCTGGGTTCAATTTCAGCTTTTTTTAGAGGAAGCTCTAGAGGTTTTATTGATACCATCTCATCTACTTGATCCTTATTGGATGTAAAAAAAGTGAGTGAAAGTATTACAATTATAAGTGTACTGACAAAAATTACCAAGTGTGGAATGTAAGATTTGATTCTATATCTTTTCCATCTACTCTCAAGTTCATTTATATTAAGCATCGATGAGACCTGTATGTATTGCAGACATCTCTACAATCTTATTAGAAATCTGTGTGGTATTGATTTTCATAGGATTATTTTCATAATACCATGCATAAATATCAAAAAGAGTATAAAGAAGTTTGTTTGTATCACGATAGTTGCCTTTAGTGAGCTTATGAATAAGAGTGACATTTTTATTGTGAAACATATTTGCACTATCGAAACAATTTGCCTTCATCAGTTTTTTTTGTATGTAGATTTTTAGTTCGGCAATAGAGGCATTTTCAAGCTCTATGCTTTCCCAAATTCTCGTTTGAAAATGTTCTTTTGCTATAAGATCCTCTTTCTCTGTCTTATGTAGAGTGATAACA
>JAGGTH010000044.1 GCA_021163845.1 Helicobacteraceae bacterium
CTATTTATGAAAGCAAAAAATATTCCATGAGTGTTTGCAACTTTAGTCTGTAAAAGAAGGTTTTATATATGTATTGCAGAGATGTTATAATCACTACAGAAAAAAATAGGTATGACACTATGAAAAAAAATAAAATAATCGTTATCGGTGGTGGCTACGCAGGGCTTCGTGCCATCGAAAAACTTGCGAAAAATCCTCAAAACGAGATTATTCTCTTTGATAAACAATCGTACCATTTTATGCAAACGGATGTATATGATCTTATAGCAAATGAAGAGGATTTTGCACAGGTGAGTGTTGATCTCTTTACCTTTTGTTTGGGCTTTGATGGCAATGTTGCCTTTGTCAAAGAGGAGGTGATGCAGGTAGATTTTGAAAATAAAAAAGTGATCAGCAACACTCAAAGATACCAGTATGACCAACTCATTATCGCTGTGGGTGCACGTACAAAACATGTCGAGAGTGTCAAAGGTTTGCGCACACATGCCCATGGGATCAAGGTGCTTCACCGTGCGATGTATTTTAAGCAAAAGTTTGAGATGGCACTTTACAAAAAAGTGCAACTCAGCGGAACAACGTGTCACCCTATGAACATTGTTGTCGCTGGGGGTGGACTCAGCGGTGTAGAGATCGCTGCACAGATGGCGTCCTTTGCCAAAGAGTTTTATAAAAAAAACAACTTTATGTGCCGTCGTTTAAATATTGTATTGATTAACTCAGGGGCTCAAATACTCCAAGGGCTTGATGCAAAACTTGTGCAAAAATCTGACAAACGCTTACAAAATTTGGGAGTGAGAATTTGTCATAATACGAAAGTAGCTGAGATCACTGAGGAGAGCGTGACACTGAGTACTGGGGAGAAGCTCCCTATAGACTTTATGGTCTTTGCAGGTGGGATCGAGCCAAACGCCTTGGTGTGTGAGCTCAATCTAGAAAAAAATCAAAAAGGTTACATCATCACCAACGAATATTTGCAAGTGCCACAGTATCCAGAAGTCTATGCGATTGGGGATTGTACCACTATCTATGATGGAGACGTGGTAGTATCGCCAACAGCCGATGTTGCTGAGCAGATGGCCGAACATTGTGCCAAAAACATTGAAAACCTTTTACAAAACAAAGAACTCCTACCACACAAGATAAAATCACGCGGAATTTTGATAGCTCTAGGGAGACGTTATGCTGTGGGACGTATCTTTGGAGTCTATATCGGAGGCTATTTTGCTTTTATCACAAAAAAGATCGTCGAGAAGCTCTATGCGAAGATGCTCGATAGAAGATCTCACTTGGGATGTAGAAAAATATTTGAGCAGAATTAAAAATTTTTAAAACAGCTCCAAAGCTCTTCCAAAAGGGATCTTTGCCTTGCGTGAGAGTGCCCATAGTACTTCATAGTTTGGCGCGTATTTTGGAAACCATCCATCTCCATCGGTAAAATAAAGAAGCATCGTGTTCATAGGAAGGTTTGCTTCGATATATTCAAATACGGGACGATAGTCCGTTCCGCCGCCCCCTTTGATCTTAAAGTCAAGTTTGTCATTGCCAAAAAACGTATAATGCCCATGTACTTTGGCATCAGCTATGATAAGCTCGATCTTTATCGAGGGGAAGCTCTGCATAATCGATGAAAATTCCCCGACAAAGGAGCCAAGTAAAGCCTCATCAATACTTCCGGATGTATCAATCGCTACACAAAGGCTAAGTGTGTCACTGCTCAAAGAAGGCAGAACAAAACCGCGTGCGAGATGCTTTTTACTCGGTGGCATAAAAGCGTAGTTGTTGCGCATATGGCGGTTGATGGCGTTGTAAAGCTCAAAGCGCCAATCGACTTTGTTGGTGATAAGTTTTTTAGCAAGTCGTTCCATCCCTGTAGGGAGAAGCGATTTTTTTTGTGCGATCTCTTGGGAGATCGTTGCGGCGTATTGCCACTGTGATTCTGTCTGTGGGTCAAGAGTCTCTTGTATATTTTGCAGTTCAAAGATCTTTTCCTCTTCCTCTTCCTCTTGAGTCTCATCAAAAGCGTTTGCATCATAATCATAGAGATCATGCAAGAGGGTGTAGATCTCTTCGGCATACATATTTTGGTACTCTTTGTTGTAGTTTGCACCTTGAGGGATTCTAAAGCCATTTTTTGCCAAGAGATTGTTGATCGCAAAATCACTTGCAAGCTGCCATAAGCCGCCACGACGATTGAGTCTTCTTTGTTGGTGAGCGAGAACATGGTGCATCACACAGTTGGTGAGGATAAAAAAGAGTTCCTCTTGTGTTCTTTGTGCAATAAAGTCGGGATTATACAAAAAACGCACCCCGTTACTCGCATAAGTTCTGATACTCTCTTGGGGTTCATGTTTGAGTTTTGATGCGAGCATACCAAAGTAGGGGTGTTGCAAGTTCAGCTGACTTTTTGCTTTGAGTAAGCGCTCCCTAGCTTGTGTCTCTAATGGAGAAGATGGTTGCATTGTTTCATCCACAGTGTCCAGCTCTCTATATGATCGAGCTCTATTTTTCTTTGGCGCAGATCAGAGATAAGCATCACGGCGAACTCTTTTGGCATCTTGAGTGAATAGAGTACGAGGTTATTGAGTTTTTTAGATGAAGTAGTATCATCTACGCGGATACTCAGCGAACTACAGAGCAGATGCAGGGCGCTTGCTTCGCTTGGTACCTCTTCGCAAGAACCTTCTAAAATAGCATCGATATCAGGAAGATCTACAGAGCGAAACGCCAAAAAAGCTGCCGCGAGATCTTCACCGATCGCTCCACTGATCAGGGGTAAAAGCAGATCTTCATCAGGACAAGAGGAGAGGATCTCATGCACATACTCCCATGTTCTTGGTGTCGCAAAGGCACGAGAGTCAGGGCTTGTCTCAAAAGTAAAAAGAGCATCTCTACGGTTGGAGATAAAACCGATGATGCTTGGATCTAGCTGTGTATCTGCCGCCCAGATCTTCCAACTCTCTACATCCACTTCCATCTCTAGGTGTACAAAACGGTTTGCCAAAGGTGCCGCCATACGAAAGACCACCCCTTTGTCACTCTCACGGTTTCCTGCTGCGATAATAGACCAACCATCAGGAAGTGTATACTCCCCGATCTTTCTATCGAGTATGAGTTGATACGCAGAGGCTTGCACCATAGGTGCGGCAGTGTTGAGCTCATCCAAAAAGAGGATCCCTTTTTTTTCTTTCCCATCGGGTAAAAAAGCTGGAGGCGCCCAGAGTGCAGTAGAGTTTGTCGTATCAAAAAATGGGATACCGCGAAGATCTGTAGGATCTAGTAAAGAGAGACGTAGATCGACAAAAGCGATATCTTGCTCTTTAGCTATTTGTGCAACGATAGAAGACTTCCCGATGCCAGGGGGTCCCCACAAAAATACAGGAACTTTTTTTTCACATAAGTATTTGAGAGATCGTTTGGTATTTTGAGGATTCATAAGCAACCTTTGAGACTTTTCTCTTTGAATTGCAATAATGGTGCGAGAGGGGCTAAATAGGAGTAAATTTATCCTAATTTACAAATATTTACAGAGAATTTATCTAAATATGACATTTTTGTCAGTTTATAGTGATACTAGTATGAAAAATGCATATTTTGAGGTAAATATTTAGAATGCTATATGTAATAGTGTGGGTATATCAGGGCAAAGACCCACAAAGGAGATACCATGTACGAGAGTAATTACATAGAGTTTGAAGATGAGAGTTTTAACCATTATATCCATCACTATGATGATGTGGATGAAGATCACCTCGCATACAATGAAGAGTATGATTGTTTAGAGATGATGGTAGATTTTAGTGAGGAGATCATTTGGGAATAGATAAGGGCTACAAAATAATTAAAGAATTTAAGTTGCTATAGAGCTTCTTGGGGTATAAATACCTTTTACAAGGAAGTTCTATGCAAAAGATAAAACAAAGTGATGAGACTATAAATATACTCAATGATCTAGGCAAGCGAGCAAACTATTCCCTCATCGATACACTCAGCGTTGATCCAGATGCTACGATAGATGGTATTGATCACGCACCACGACAAGTATTCAGTGGGCATTATGTTCCTCTTCGTCCTACTCCGATTCAAAATCCACTCTACGTTGCCCATAGCAAAAAGTTCTTCAAAGAGCTTGGTTTAAGCGATGCTTTGGCACTCTCGCAAGATTTTATGCGAATGTTTAGCGGTGATACCTCACAGTTAAGTGAACCACTGCGCTCTTTTGGTTGGGCAACAGGATATGCGCTCTCTATCTATGGCTCAGAATACTATCAACAGTGTCCTTTTGGGACGGGAAATGGATATGGCGATGGTAGGGCGATATCTATTTTTGAAGCTGTGATAAATAACAAGCGATGGGAGATGCAACTCAAAGGGGGTGGCAGAACTCCTTATTGTCGCGGGGCAGATGGTCGTGCAGTATTGCGCTCAAGTGTAAGAGAGTTCTTGGCACAAGAACATATGCACGCTCTTGGAATCCCCACGTCACGCTCTTTGACTCTCTATACATCCCAAACAGAGAAAGTAAGACGACCATGGTTTTTGAATGGTTCATACTCTAGAGATCCTGAAGTGATGATAGAAGAAGATGTTGCTATCACTACACGGGTCGCGCCCTCTTTTCTCAGAGTAGGGCAAATAGAGCTTTTCGCTCGTCGTGCACGTAAAAAAGAGCATTCAAAAGCACTCCAAGAGCTTGAGATGATAGTATTGCATTTGATCGAGCGTGAATATAGTGATGTGATTGATACAGAGTTAACGATCGCACAAAAAGTAGTATTACTCGCACGTGCGTTTTGCGATCGCCTTACATCCCTTGTAGCAGATTGGATCCGTGTGGGTTACACACAAGGCAATTTTAATAGCGATAATTGTGCAGCAGGTGGTTTTACCCTTGATTATGGTCCGTTTGGATTTATAGATCTCTTTGACCCTGAGTATCAGCCATGGACAGGTGGCGGAGTCCATTTCTCATTTCTTAACCAACCTCAAGCTGCACAGCGTAACTTTTATACATTTTGTACAGCATTGCAAGTTTTGCTCGAACCAGATGGGCGTGATGAACTTCAAAAGGTGCGAGATGATTTTTCTCGTGTGATGCAAGAGAAGATGGTTGGGATGTGGAGCTTAAAGCTAGGTTTGCAAAGCTTTGATGCGGCTTTGTTCAATGAACTCATAGAGCTTATGCAAGAGAGCTTGGTCGATTACACCCTCTTTTTTCGTGAACTCTCATCTGTACCTGATGATATCTCTGCACTGAATAAAAGCTTTTATGGTGACGTACAATATGATCCAAAGATTGCAAAGAGATGGTCTGATTGGCTTAAGAAGTGGAGATCTCTTATAGGTGTCACAAACGAAGAATCTCGCCAAGAGCTCTCTCAAAAAATGAAACAGGTCAACCCAAAATACACCCTACGAGAGTGGTTTCTTGTACCTGCTTATACAGAAGCACAAAAAGGGAACTATACACTTATAGAGAAGCTTCAAGAGGTGATGACAGACCCATACGCAGAGCAATCTGCTGAAGTAGAGAAGATATATTATAGAAAAAAGCCCGATGAACTCTTTAGAATTGCTGGTGTATCTCACGTAAGTTGCTCGTCCTAATCAAGCATCAGCTTATAAAGAGGCACTTGCATACCAATAGATCGAGATAGCGTGACAAATAGTACCCGCGAGCACAAAGAGATGCCAGATAAAGTGGGCATATCGCAAGCGTGAATCAAGTACAAAAAACACAACCCCAACGGTATAAAAAACTCCCCCAGCAAGAAGCCACAACACCCCAGCCAAGGGTACAAGCGCGACAAAAGGTTTGATCACGATAAGAATGATCCAGCCCATAATGAGATATAAAAATGTAGAGAACATGGGATGTGGCTTTTTACTGGCTACTTTGAGTACCATCCCAACGATCGCGAGAGTCCAAATAGTACCAAAAAGAGCCCAACCCCATGCTCCACGAAATACCCCAAGTGTAAAAGGGGTATAGGTCCCTGCAATAAGTAAAAAAATAGCGGAATGATCCAGAAGCAACAAGATGTGTTTTGCCTTGCCATCGGGAAGTAGATGATAAATAGTAGAGATAAGATAGAGCAAGATCATCGTCGTACAAAAGATAGCTGTACCCACAACAAAACCAGCATCACCTACATCCACTGCTCGCATAATGAGATACGGAGTCGCCCCCACAGCCGCTAAAAAACCTAGAGCATGACTCACCCCATTGAAGGTCTCTTCTTTTTTGGATTGATCTCGTGTTGGAACAAAAATGGACATCTTTTTTTCTACTTACCTTTTGATATACCCTCATTGTCGTAGTTTTGAGTATCAAAAAACATTATATATAAAGTGGCTTGAAAAAAGCTAAAGTAGATCGCATAAACTGTGAGCTCAAAATATATATTACAAAATGCAATATTTTTTAATGCAAATGAATGAATTTGCTATGATTGATAAAGAAAATTGTAATTTGGTCAAACTCTAAAAAAGTCAATAGCACAACAAAAGGAACAAAGTCGATGGATAAACAAAACAGACTAGATATGATTATCTATAACGATGGTGAACTTGAGCTTAGTGTATCGCTCAATGAGGAGACTCTTTGGCTTACTCAAAAACAAATAGCCCAGCTTTTTGAAGTTACGGTACCAAATATCAACATGCATATTAAGTCTATCTACAAAGAAGAAGAGCTTTTTGAAAATCGAACTATTCAGAAATACTTAATAGTTCAAAAAGAAGGAAAAAGAGAGGTCAAAAGAGAAGTTGATCACTATAATCTTGATGTAGTCATCTCTGTAGGTTATAGAGTCAATTCTAAAAAAGCCACAACATTTAGACAATGGGCAACAAAAGTGCTCAAAAGCTACATCCAAAACGGTTATGCTATCAACGGAGATAAAATTACAAATGAAAGGTTTGTCTCTTTAGAAAACGAAGTAGTACTTCTAAAGTCAAAAGTATCAGAGATCTCAAATGGACTTGAAAATACAACGCTCAAACCAAAACAAGGAATACTCTTTGACGGACAGATGTATGATGCGTATGTTTTTGTAAACAATTTATTAAAAAGTGCAAAAAGTGAAGTAGTTCTTATTGATAACTACATAGACGATACAGTTTTTACACTCTTTAGCAAATATCAGAACTTATCGGTACACATTTATACGCAAAGTGTCTCAAAGCAACTTCGCTTAGACTACCAAAGATACAACTCACAATATCAAAACATAAAATTACAAGAGTTCAAAAAAGCTCACGATAGATTTTTAATTATTGATAATACAGAGATCTATCACATCGGAGCAAGTCTTAAAGACCTTGGCAAAAAGTGGTTTGCTTTTTCTCGGTTTGAGATGGATGCTTTAGAGATTTTTCAGAGGTTGAAAAAAACCTAAACCCTAAAGCACAAAACTTGCATACCTCTTTTGTAAAAAAGAGGAAACTTTATGATAACTCCTGCTATCGGCACAAAAGAGCTCTACACCCAACTCAATATACTTTTGCAAAGTGATACTCCTGTCTTTATCCACGGAAGCCCTGGGATTGGGAAATCTTATATTGTCAACGATATAGCGCGAAGAAACGGTTTAGAGATCATCGATGTGCGTTTGAGTCAGCTTGATGCGGTCGACCTTCGTGGTATCCCTACGATTTCCAACGATCAGACCAAATGGATGCCTCCTGTGTTTTTACCCAAAGAGGGAGAGGCGCAAGAGGGGATCCTCTTTTTGGATGAGCTCAACTCTGCACCGCTTTCTGTGCAGGCGGCTATCTATCAGCTCGTTTTGGATAGAAAGATAGGGGAGTATAGCTTGCCAAAAGGGTGGCACATCGTGTGTGCGGGGAACAAGATCGATGATAGAGGAATCGTCTTTAAGCTCCCATCACCTCTTATCAATCGCATGATACATATCGTGCTTGAAGCGAAGTTTGATGACTTTAAAGCGTGGGCGATTCTCAATAGTATCCACCCTTTTATCGTAGGGTTTTTAGGTTTTCGCCCAGATCTTCTCAGCTCTGAGATCCCTAGTGCATCCGAGACAAACCCCGCTTTTTGTACCCCAAGAGCGTGGAGTATGCTCTCAAATATTTTAGATATTCATGAAGATACTAGCGCGCTACATCCCATCATCTACGGCACCGTGGGATATGCCGCGGGGATAGAGTTTCTCTCTTTTGTCAAAGTCTACAAAAATCTACCAAATATCGACGCGATCTTGGCAGGGGAGAGTCAGAGTGTGCCAGAGGAGCCAAGCGCGCTCTATGCCCTTTGTGCCGCTTTGATAGAGAAATACAAAGAGCACACACACGCAGATCATCTTTTTGCCTATGTACAGGGCTTGCCTGTAGAGTTTAATGTGATGCTTATCAAAGATCTTATCACCAAAGATGAGAGCATTGCAGAGCTTGGTAGTTTTGACAGATGGATGGAGGATTTTGGTGAATATATCATTTGAGAGGGTGTTTGAAAAGATTCGGATCCATTTTTTATTCCATCACCCTTTTTTGTCGGTCTTGGCGCTCTCTATCCCTACGCGTTACGAGACAAACGAGCGAAGTGCCTTTCAAACAAACGGGCGCGCACTCTCGATAGACACGCAAAAGCTCGCAAAGTACAGCGAAGAGGAGATCACCTATCTTTATGCGCACACCTTGCTTCATATCGTGCTCAAACATCCCCACCGCCAAAAAACACGCGACAAAGAGATCTGGAATCTGAGCTGCGACATCGTGTGCAACCTTGTACTACACGACTTCTCAGACAGAGGAAAAATGCCACTCGATGAGATACTTGATCTTGACCTGCAAAACAGATGTGTCGAAGAGGTGTATGAGATCCTCTATAAAGATCCAGAAAAAAGCAAAAGCTACTCCCAAGAGAAGAGGGATCTCGACGAGGAGTTGAGCACAAACCAAGAGGGGATTGATGAAGCAACTCTCGATAGCATCATCGTCCAAGCACTCAGTATCGCCAAAAAAAGTGCCCATAAATATGCAGGTTTGGCGGTGGAGATAGACACACTCCTCACGCCTGATATCGATCTGCATGAGATACTCAAAGAGTATCTTATCGCTTCGTTTTTTGAAAAACAAAGCACCTACGCGCGCCCAAACAAACGCTACATCTCACAGGGGATCTACCTGCCTGGGAGCAAAAAATCTCAAGAGCTTGTAGAGGTGTATATCGCCCTTGATAGCTCATCTAGTGTGAGTTTGGAGGAGTATCAGAAGTTTTTGGGAGTGGTCAAAGAGGTGTGCGAGGGCTTTTATGAGTACAAGATCACAGTTTTACCATTTGATAGGGAAGTCAAAGAGCAGTTTATCCGTACTTTTGATAGTTTTAGTCCCATCGACACGGCTTCGTTTCATATACCAAAAAGTGATGGGGGCACCGATTTTGATGCGGTGTTGCGCTATTTGAAAAAAAGCTCAGAGATTCGCAGTGATAGTCTTTTGCTCTTGCTGAGTGATGGAGAGTTTGAGTTTGTCGAGCACTTGGTATGTGAGACACTTTTTGTGATAAGCGAGAAGAAAAATCTAACAAAGTTTGAGAGCTATGGAAGAGTTATTCAGTTTAACCTATAAAGAGGAGGTGGAAGCTCTTAGAGAGTACGCCGACTTTGAAGCAAGAGGCGATGTGAAGTATCTCCAGCACCCTAAAGCCGATGCACGTCTGTATTGGGCTTTTTGTCGACCGAGTGGTTCGTGTGCCGCGCAGATAAGTGATAGTGATCCTTTGGTCTCTATTATGGCGTTTAACCACTCAAGACTTGGTGCGCTTGAGCGTTTTACTCTTCTACATCCCAAGGTGCTAGAGGAGGATGATTTGCGCAAAAAGATACACAATCGAAGCCGTATGCTCTTTCGCTCACTCGCAGATAATGATCTGAGTGAACTCAACGCTGTGCTTGATTTTGCCCCGATGTTTTTAGCCATGGCGATAGATCAGCTCAAAAATGGGCGTAAATGGAACGAAATACCCGCAGACTTGCAAGAAGCGAGTAGGTTTTTGCAAAGAGCCGATGCAGATGAAACTCTCACAGAAGCGATGCGAACCAAGCTCAAAGATATCAGTGAGGCTGACCTAGAGGAGATCAAAGAGTATATCGAGGCACTTTTGGAGATCAAAAGTGGGGTAGATCTTCGTTTGCTAGAATATATCCAAGAGGATCTTGGGATGTGGATAGAAAAAAGCGATCTGCATATTTTACAAAAAAAGACACTACAAAAACGTGTCGATACACTCAAGGAGGGATGATGCAAGAGGAGTTTGATCTAGAAAATTATGAGCGTTTTTTGGGTGGGTTTAAAGAGGAGGGCGCACACTGGGAAAAGATGCAAAAACGCACCGCAACCTTGTTTCAAGTACTCATAGACGGTGATTTGCGAGAGTTGGTCTTTGTGCTGAGACACTACCCGATGTATGTGGAGGTGGTATGTGATCATTTTCGCTATCTCTACAACTACTCAGAACAGGTCGCAGATCTCTATGCCGCCTCAGAGCTGTTGGAGATGAGCGAGGGGTATCATCAAAAGCAGTTTGTGCGAAATCTCATGCAAAAGTTAGAAAAGCTCGATGAGTATGAACTCTCAGCACTCAAAGGGCTACTCGAACAACTCATAGAGGAGCAAGAGAAGATACATCCCATCATCATAGGCTACTACAAATCAGAGATAGAAACAAAGATAGAAAAAGGGGAATACCATACCTTGCAAAAAAAAGTGCTAGAGAAGATGCTGGGCAAGCTAGAGAGCAAAAGCGACTTTGACTTTCGAGCAAGTGATAGAGATGCGCTCTTGGCTATTCCGTATATGGACTGATGCTCTTTACATTGACAAGTAAACTTTTATTCTGATAAAGTGACAACTTCGATGAGTACGTGATTACTACAAAAGATGACAAATCGGTAGTGATACTTTCGTACGAGGAGTACAGTGCGATGAAAGAGACGATGTACCTACTCTCATCAAAAAATAATCACGATCGACTTAATGATGCAGTAGATCAGACAGAAAATCTACAATTTAGTAAAAGAGATATCGAGGTATGATAATCGGCTTTGCCATAATACGCAGAGGTCTATCTCGAGTACTTGCCTTTGCTATGTGGGCTGGCTTGTTTATTTAGAAAGTGGAAATTCATTCACAGAGATGTCAAGGAGATGTCAAGTTAAAAATTTTGAATTATGATATACTTTTTTATTATGAAAGCAGGAGCAAACTATTATAGAGTTTTTTATAAAATCTTATTATCAATGTATAGC
>JAGGTH010000095.1 GCA_021163845.1 Helicobacteraceae bacterium
CCTAATGGGTTCCCCGCAAAGTGGTTGGATAGAGATGGGAAATACTCAAAGTACAAAAGCTGATTTTTTATATAAACTCACAACCGCTAAAGCTCCACTTGTCTCTATCACTTTGGTTCCAGGGGAGACAAGTTATATCTTTTTGAAACAACTTGCAAATACACTTGAGTTGAGTCATGAACTTTTATTAGAAGAATATGCAAAACAAGCCCCTATCGCAGAGGGGGCTTTTGTGCCTAATACCTACAGGATCCCAGTTGGTATTACAGAAAAAGAACTTATTCGTATCCTTTTGGAACATTCTTCTATACAGATGCAAAAGTTTTCTCAAAAGGTTTTTGGAACCTATAATCCAACGAAATGGTTTCGATATGTAGCAATCGCATCTGTAATAGAAAAGGAATCAGCTGATAAATCAGAGATGGCACTTGTGAGCTCTGTAATCTACAATCGATTGAAAAAAGGGATGAAACTGCAAATGGATGGTACGCTCAACTATGGCAAATACTCGCATATTAAAGTAACAGCACAAAGAATCAAAGAGGACACATCTAGCTTCAACACCTACAAATATAGGGGTGTTCCAGAGATTCCTGTATGTAATGTGAGCTTTGATGCTTTACGTGCAGCTATCTTTCCTGCAGAGACTGATTACCTCTATTTTATGAAATCAAAGAGTGGAAAGCACGATTTCTCGTGTAACTATTCTACACATTTAGCCAATATAAAGCGTGCTACAAAATGAAACACTTTAGCAAAATAAACAAATCTTTCTAGTTCCTTAGAGTATTTTGTTCAATCTTAGTGCTATCATTGAACTTGTAAATTTTCATACACTTGATGAAAATGAAAAATATAAACTTGAGGAAACACAATGTCAAAAATTATTTGGTCAAAGATTGATGAGGCTCCGGCTTTAGCAACTTATTCATTACTTCCAATCGTAAATGCTTTTACGAAAGCAGCAGGCGTTGAAGTTGAAACGAGAGATATCTCTTTAGCAGGAAGAGTTATCGCAACTTTCCCAGAATTCTTAACAGACGATCAAAAAATCGCTGATGAATTAGCTTACTTAGGTGAAGTAGCGCAAGAACCAGAAGGTAATATCATTAAGTTACCAAATATTTCTGCGTCAATTCCTCAATTAAAAGAGTGTATTGCAGAACTTCAAGAGCAAGGGTATAAGTTACCAAACTACCCAGAAGACCCACAAACTGAAGAGGAAAAAACGATCCAAGCGAAATACTCTACATGTTTAGGTTCAGCGGTTAATCCAGTTTTACGTGAAGGAAACTCTGATAGACGTGCTGCTATCGCTGTTAAAAACTTTGCGAAGAAAAATCCACATAAGTTACGTGCATTTGAATCACCTTCAAAAGCGTATGTATCACACATGGATGGAAATGGTGACTTTTTTGCAAACGAGAAGTCTGTAGTTGTTGATGGAGATCAAAAAGTAACGATCAACTTAAACGGAAAATGCCTTAAAGAGATCGATGCAATTGATAAAGAAGTTTTAGATGCTACTTATATGTCAGTAAAAAAACTTCAAGATTTTTATCAAAAAACATTAGATGAAGCAAAAGCAAACGGTGTACTTTGGTCACTTCACTTGAAAGCTACGATGATGAAAGTGTCAGATCCTATTATGTTCGGTCACGCTATCAAAGTATTCTTTAAAGATGTATTTGCAAAATATGGTGATGAGTTTAAAGCACTTGGTGTAAATGCTAACTTAGGTCTTGGAGATCTTTACAAAAAGATTGAAAAATCTGACAAAAAAGATGAGATCATTGCTGCTATCAATGCAACATATGAGACACAGCCACCAATGGCGATGGTAGATTCTGACAAAGGGATCACAAACTTACACGCATCAAACGATATCATTATCGATGCTTCTATGCCTGTCGTAGTACGTGATGGTGGTAAAATGTGGAATCCAGCTGGAAAACCACAAGAGTGTGTAGCAGTTATTCCAGATAGTTCATATGCTCATTTTCACCAAGGTATGGTTGATGACTGTGTAAAAAATGGACAGTTTGATGTAACAACTATGGGAAGTGTTTCTAACGTTGGTCTTATGGCGCAAAAAGCGGAAGAGTATGGTTCACATCCAACAACTTTTGAGATGCCAGAAGCTGGTGTAGTAGAAGTAAAAGATGCTGCTGGAAACGTACTTATGAGCCACAATGTTGAAGCGGGTGATATCTGGAGAATGTCTCGTACAAAAGATATCCCGATTAAAGATTGGATCCGTCTTGCAGTTGAGAGAGGAAAGCTTTCAGGTGAGCCTGTAGTGTTCTGGCTTGATGAGAAACGTGCACACGATGCAAACCTTATCAAAAAGATCAACGCTTATATTGGTGAGTTTGATACAAACGGTGTAGAGTGGTGTATCATGAATGTTCAAGATGCAACAGCGTTTTCAAATGCTAGAGTAAGAGAAGGAAAAAATACAATCGCTGCTACTGGAAACGTACTTCGTGACCACTTAACAGATATGTACCCGATCTTAGAGCTTGGAACATCTGCAAAAATGCTTTCGATCGTTCCACTTTTAGCGGGTGGTGGTCTATTTGAAACAGGTGCTGGTGGATCTGCTCCAAAACACGTAGATCAGTTCTTAGAAGAGGGTCACTTAAGATGGGATTCACTTGGTGAGTTCTTAGCATTGGCTGAGTCACTCAGATATATTGAGCAAAAACACCCATCTGCGAAGCTTAAAGCAGTAACAGAAGCGCTTGATAAAGCAAACCAAGGATACCTTGATAATAACAAGGCTCCAGGAAGAAAAGCGGGTGAGCCTGATAATAAAGCAAGCCACTTTTATGTAGCACAGTACTGGGCACAAGCTTTAGCTGAGTCTGATAATGCTGAACTTGCAGCACAATTTGCTCCAGTAGCAAAAGCGCTTACTGAAAATGAAGCAAAAATCATTGAAGAGCTTTTAGCTGTCGAGGGTAAAGCACAAGATATCGGTGGTTACTACCATCCAGATGATGCAAAAGCTGAAGCTGCGATGAGACCATCTGCAACTTTAAATGCGATCGTTAACGCTATATAGTTAGGTAACATTTAAAGCACAAGACTCCATTTTAAGGATGGAGTCTTGTAATATTCATCGTTTTTTATATGGAACTAAGCAAGAGTTCTATATAAAAGGCGAAAGTCTTTATTAGTGTGTTCTCTATAAGTACTGAACTAATAAGCACTAAAAAAATAATTTAGGAGAGTATATGAATCAAGGAAAAAGAGTAGGAATAGTAGGCGCTGGGAATGTCGGAGCGACAGTAGCGTATTCTCTAGCGATGCTTGGATCTTGCCATGAAATTATTCTTCGTGATAATAAAATTGATGTAGCGCGCGGAAAAGCACTCGATATGTCTCAAGCTGCTTCGGCTGTAAGAAGTCATACGGTTGTAAAAGTAGCTGAAACTATGGAAGATATGGTGGACTGTGATGTGGTTGTAGTTACTGCTGGTAGTCCAAGACTTCCTGGTATGAGCCGCGACGATCTACTCATGACAAATGCAAATATTACCAAAGAAGTAGTGGAGGGGATAGCAAAATATTCACCTAATGCAATTATTATCATGGTGTCTAATCCACTCGATGCAATGACTTATGTCGCACTCAAAGAGAGTGGATTTGAGAGAAGCCGTGTTTTAGGGATGGCTGGAATCTTAGATAGCTCAAGAATGGCAGCATTTATTCAGGAAAAACTTGGATACGGTGGTGGTCAGATCCGTGCATCTGTTATGGGTGGACATGGAGATGATATGGTACCACTCCCAAGATATTCAACTGTTGCGGGTGTCCCTTTGACAGATCTTTTGAGTGATAAAGAGATCGAAGAGATCGTTCATAGAACACGTCATGGTGGAGCAGAGATCGTAGCGTGTCTTAAAACTGGATCAGCGTACTACGCACCTGCAAAATCTACAGCGATAATGGTAGAAGCGATATTAAAAGATACAAAACAGATCCACCCTTGTGCGGTTTATTTAGATGGTGAATATGGGTATGATAATGTGGTTTCAGGAGTTCCTGTAATGATAGGAGCTAACGGAGCTGAGAAGATTATCGAAGTAACACTCAATGAAAAAGAGCAAGAGATGTTCAAAAAATCTTGTGATTCTGTCAAAGAGTTGATCACTACATTAGAAAAAAATAAATTTTTTGACGGAGAGAAATAAATGTCAGAGTTTCGTATAGAAAAAGATACTATGGGGGAGATACAAGTCCCTAAAGATGCTTATTGGGGAGCGCAAACACAGCGTTCTATCCAAAACTTTAAAATTGGTGAAGAGAAGATGCCTTATGAGATCACAAGAGCATTCTCTTACCTTAAAAAAGCAGTTGCACTTGTAAACAAAGATCTAGGGAAGCTCGATGCTACAAAAGCAGATGCTATTGCGCAGGCTGCTGATGAGATGCTTGCTGGAAAACTTGATGGAAACTATCCACTTGTTGTTTGGCAAACAGGTTCAGGTACGCAGTCAAATATGAATAACAATGAGGTGCTTGCCAACCGTGCAACTGAGATTCTCGGTGGTGATTTTAGTAGTGAAAAACTTGTACATCCTAACGATGATGTCAACAAGTCACAAAGTTCTAATGACACCTACCCAACAGCCCTGCATGTAGCATCTGTTATTGCAGTGGAAGAGCAACTTTTACCAGCGATCGCAAAACTCAAAGCTACACTTCAAGCAAAATCTGAAGCGTTTAGTCACATCGTTAAAATAGGGCGTACACACCTTCAAGACGCAACACCTCTTACACTTGGTCAAGAGATCAGTGGATGGGTTGAGATGCTTAGTAAGTGTGAAAAGATGGCAAAAGACTCTCTTGAAGCTGTACGTGAGCTTGCACTTGGTGGAACTGCTGTTGGAACTGGGCTTAATGCACATCCAGAGCTTGGTGAGCGTGTTGCGAAAAAATTATCAGAGCTTACAGGGCATGATTTTATCACAGCTCCAAATAAGTTTCATGCACTTACATCCCATGATGCGCTTGTTTTTGCGCACGGTGCGCTTAAAGCTCTTGCAGCAGATATGATGAAAATTGCTAATGATGTAAGATGGCTCGCTTCAGGTCCACGTTGTGGTCTTGGTGAGATCACGATTCCTGAGAATGAGCCAGGTTCATCTATCATGCCAGGAAAAGTGAACCCAACACAAAGTGAAGCGGTAACTATGGTCGCTTGTCAAGTGATGGGAAATGATGCAGCGATAGGTTTTGCAGCGTCTCAAGGAAACTTTGAACTGAATGTATTTAAGCCAGTGATTGCACATAACTTTTTACAATCAACGCGCTTACTCGCAGACTCTATTATCTCTTTTAATGATAATGCAGCTGTAGGGATTGAGCCTGTAGAGGATAAGATCAATCATTACTTGAATGATTCATTGATGCTTGTTACAGCACTCAATCCATATATCGGATATGAAAATGCAGCAAAAATTGCAAAAACTGCACACGCAAACAACTCCACTCTAAAAGAGACGGCCGTAAAGCTCAATCTCTTAACTGAGGAAGAGTTTGACAAATACGTAGTACCAGAAGATATGATTGCTCCAAAAGCGTAAGCTTTGGAGTAGGGTGTCCATTTCAATAAAGGAGAATAGAATAAATGAATATACATGAATATCAAGCGAAGCAGATTTTTGCTAAATATGGCGTACCAACGCCAAGAGGAATAGTCGCAAATACGCCTGACCAAGCTGCAGTGAATGCATCAGAACTTGGTGGTGATATTTGGGTTGTAAAAGCTCAGATTCACGCAGGTGGAAGAGGTTTAGGTGGAGGTGTAAAACTTGCAAAATCTATTGATGAAGTAAGAGCACTAGCAAAAGAGATACTTGGAATGAACCTCGTAACACACCAAACAGGTCCTGAGGGTAAACTTGTACAAAAAGTTTATATCGAAGAGGGTGCTGATATTAAAGAGGAATACTATCTTGGTGTTGTTCTTGACCGTGCCAAAGAGATGCCTGTAATTATGGCTTCTACTGAGGGTGGTATGGAGATTGAAAAGGTTGCTGAAGAGTCACCTGAAAAGATCATCAAAGTAGCAGTAGATCCTGCTATTGGTTTTCAAGGTTTTCATGGGCGTGAGCTTGCATTTGGTCTAGGTCTTGCAAAAGAAGAGCAGGGAAAATTCATCAAATTTGCAGCAGCTTTATATAAAGTGTATATGGAAAATGATGCAGAGATGATCGAGATCAATCCACTTATTAAGACTGGAAGCGGTGACTTCTTGGCACTTGATGGAAAAATGGGATTTGATGATTCAGCTCTTGGACGTCATCCTGATATCGAGGATATGCGTGATATTTCAGAGGAAGATCCAGATGAGCGTGAAGCGAGTCGTTTTGGACTTTCGTATGTATCTCTTGATGGTGAGATCGGATGTATGGTAAATGGTGCCGGTCTTGCGATGGGTACTATGGATACGATCAACTACATGGGTGGAACTCCTGCGAACTTCCTAGATGTTGGTGGAAGTGCAAATGCTGAGACAGTTGCAAAAGGTTTTGAGATTATCTTGAAAAACCCAAATGTAAAAGCTATCTTTGTAAATATCTTTGGTGGAATCGTTCGTTGTGATCGTATCGCTAATGGTATCTTAGAAGCAACAAAGCTTACAGATGTGCATGTACCGGTAATTGTACGCCTTGATGGTACAAATGCAGCAGAAGCAGCAGAGATACTTAAAAATGCAAACATTCCAAATGTTATTGCAGCAACAGACTTAGCAGATGGTGCAGCAAAAGCAGTAGCTGCAGCGAAAGGAGAATAAATTAATGAGTATTTTAGTAAACAAAGATACAAAAGTAATCGTACAAGGTTTAACTGGAAAAGAGGGATCTTTTCACGCTGAGCAATGTTTGGCGTATGGTACAAAGATCGTTGGCGGTGTTACACCAAATAAAGGGGGACAAGAGCATTTAGGAAAACCTGTGTTCAATACAGTAAAAGAAGCAGTAGATGCTACATCTGCAACTGTAAGTATGATTTTCGTACCACCTGCATTTGTTGCTGATGCTGTAATGGAAGCTGCTGATGCTGGTATCGAGCTTGCAGTTGTGATCACTGAGGGTGCGCCTGTACGTGATATGCAAGCTGCAAAAGCATACGCTGTAAAACACGGAATGAAAACAATCGGACCAAACTGTCCTGGAATCATCACAGCAGAAGAGTGTAAGATCGGAATTATGCCAGGGATGATTTTCAAAAAAGGAAATGTTGGACTTATCTCTAAGTCTGGAACACTTACGTATGAAGGTGCAAATCAAGTATGTAAAGAGGGCTTTGGTATTACAACAGCAGTTGGAATTGGTGGAGATCCTATTATCGGACTTTCATATAAGCAACTTTTACCACTCTTTGAAGCAGATCCAGAAACTGAAGCGATCGTTATGATCGGTGAGATCGGTGGAGACTTGGAGATTCAAGCAGCAGCCTTTATCAAAGAGCATATCACAAAACCAGTTGTTGCGTTTATCGCAGGTCAAACGGCTCCTAAAGGGAAACGTATGGGTCACGCTGGAGCGATTGTAAGTGGTGGCGCTGGAACTGCAAAAGAGAAGATGGAAGCACTTGAAGCTGCTGGTGTTAAAGTAGTAGTTTCTCCTGCTGAGATCGGTAAAGCAGTTGCAGAAGTATTAGGAAAGAAGTAAAAATGCTCACAACTTTTGAGGTTCAAAATGTCCGCTGTGGCGGATGTGCAAATACGATCAAAAAAGCTCTTGAAGAGGAGGGCTTTAGCGATGTAGATGTGGACCTCTCGTGCGAGCCTCGTAAAGTAACAGCAAACATCGAAGACGAGGCGTCATCAGCACTTTTTAGAGCTACTTTAAGAAAACTAGGCTATCCTTTAATTGACGAAGAGATTGGTTTCCTTGATGGTGCAAATCTTAAAGCGAAGAGCGTTGTTTCTTGTGCTGTTGGAAAATTTTCGGATCTAAAAAAGAAAAATTAAATTTTACTTGTAAAAAGGAGAAAAAAATGGGAAGTGCTATGATCGATTACCCTGGTAATGTACCAGTATGGGTAAATACAAACAACTGTAAAGCTTGTGATATTTGTGTATCTGTGTGTCCATCAGGTGTGTTGGGGATGCGTTATGATTCATCATCAACTTTAGGTGCGATGATCTCTATTGATCATCCAGAGGCATGTATCGGATGTAATGAGTGTGAGCTTACATGTCCTGACTTTGCTATTTATGTAGCGGATAAAAAAGAGTACAAATTTGCTAAATTAACAGATGAAGCAAAAGAGCGTCAAGCTGCGATTGTGGCAAATAACTATATGTCACTAGATCAACAAGGAGTGAAATAATGGCTACAAGAGAACTGATATCAACTGGTAACGATTTAGCTGCTATTGCAGCGGTTGATGCTGGCTGTAGATTTTTTGGTGGGTACCCGATTACTCCATCAAGTGAAGTAATGCATACGATTTCTGATTTGCTACCTGCTCAGGGTGGAACGGCGATTCAGATGGAAGATGAGATCGCTGGTGTTGCAGCTGCAATTGGTGCTGGTATGGCGGGTGTAAGAACAATGACTGCGACTTCAGGTCCTGGTATTTCACTCAAAGCGGAAAACTTAGGTCTTGCACAAATGGCAGAGGTTCCATTAGTTGTTGTAAACGTTATGCGTGGTGGTCCATCAACTGGTCTTCCAACTCGTGTATCACAAGGGGATGTTGCTCAAGCGAAAAATCCTTCTCACGGAGATTATAAATCTATCACTTTATGTGCTGGAAGCTTAGCTGAGTGTTATACTGAAACAGTAAGAGCATTCAATCTTGCTGATCGTTTTATGCAACCTGTATTTGTTTTACTTGATGAGACGATTGGTCACATGCACGGTAAAGCGATGCTTCCAACACAAGAGGAAGTAAAAGCTGGAATCGTTCCACGAAAATCGTTTGATGGTCCTGCTGAAGAGTATTTTCCATATGAGTGTGAACATGATCAACCAGCGGTACTTAACCCAATGTTTCAAGGGTATAGATACCACTTTACAGGTCTTCACCATGATAAAAAAGGTTTCCCAACTGAGGAGATCGAAACATGTAGAAAACTGATCCAAAGACTTGAAGATAAAGTTGAACTTCATAAAGATGAGATCGAATCTAACGAAGAGTTTATGGTTGATGATGCTGAATTCCTTATCATTGCATACGGTTCAGTTTCACTTTCAGCAAAAGAGACGATCCGTCACTTAAGAGCTGAGGGGATCAAGGCTGGTTTATTCCGCCCAATTACTCTTTGGCCAAGTCCACAAGACAGAATGAGAGAGTTAGGTCAAAAAATTGACAAAATTCTTGTTGTTGAGCTTAACATTGGTCAATACTACGATGAAGTACAACGTGCTACTGGTCGTTTAGATATTGAGGGACTCTTTAAAGTAAACGGTCGTCCAATCTCTCCATATGAGATTGTTAATAAAGTGAAGGAGATGATCTAATGGCATTTAATTACGATAAATACTTAAGACTAGAAAAGATGCCAACACTCTGGTGTTGGGGTTGTGGTGATGGTGTTATTCTTAAAGCATTCGTGAGAGCTATCGCGAAGCTTGGAATCAATCAAGATGACGTATGTGTTGTTTCTGGAATTGGATGTTCAGGAAGATTTTCTTCTTATGTTGACTTCAATACTGTACATACAACGCATGGTAGAACTGTAGCATTTGCAACAGGTATCAAGCTTGTTCACCCAGACAAATATGTAATCTGTGTTGCTGGTGATGGTGATGCACTTGCAATTGGTGGAAACCATACGATCCACGGATGTAGAAGAAATATTGATATCACTATGATCATCATTAATAACTTCATCTATGGTTTAACAAACTCTCAAACAAGTCCAACAACTCCACAAGGGATGTGGACAGTATCTCAAAAAGCTGGTAATATCGATCCAACTTTTGATACATGTAATTTAGCGATCGCTTCAGGGGCCTCTTTTGTAGCACGCGAGTCTATGCTTGATCCGAAAAAACTTGAAAAAGTATTCGTAAAAGCATTAGAGCACAGAGGTTTTGCATGTCTTGATATTCTTTCAAACTGTCATATCAACCTTGGTCGTAAAAACAAAATGGCTTCTGCTATGGAAAACCTTGAGTGGATCGATAGCATTACGATTCCTAAGAAGAAATATGATGAGCTTTCTGCTGAAGAGCAACTCAACAAGTTCCCAACAGGTATTTTAAAAGAAGATAAAGAGGCCGCAGAATATTGTGACCTTTATAAAGAGATTATCAAAGTACATCAAGGGCAAAGAAAAGCAATCAGCCAAGATGACTTTGCTAAGAAAATATAAGGAGACACAATGGCTAGAACATTAATGAGATTTACAGGTGTTGGTGGACAAGGTGTTCTTCTTGCTGGTGAGATTTTTGCAGCTGCAAAAATTAAAACTGGTGGGCATGGATTAAAAACTGCAACATATACATCCCAAGTACGTGGTGGACCAACTGTTGTTGATATTACTCTTGATGATGATGAGATTTTTTACCCATATGCAAATGATGGTGAGATCGACTTTATGCTTTCAGTTGCACAAGTAAGTTTTGACCTCTTTAAAAGTGGTGTTACAAAAGGTGGAACTATCGTTGTAGATCCAAACCTTGTACATCCATCAGATGAAGATAGAAAAAACTGGAATATTATTGAGATTCCAATTATTACTATCGCAAAAGAGGAAGTTGGAAACGTTATTACTCAATCAGTTGTAGCTCTTGCGATCGCAAACACTTTAATGAAACCTCTTGCAAAAGATGTTCTTATTGAAACAATGCTTTCAAAAGTACCTGCAAAAGTTCATGATGCAAATAAAAAGGCTTATGAGCTTGGTGAGAAATACGCTTTAGAAGCTACAAAGTAATACAGAACTTTAATAAGTAAGAGAGGAGGGTGACTCTTAAGTGAGTCGCCCTTTTTTTAAACTTATTATGTAATATTAAAT
>JAGGTH010000001.1 GCA_021163845.1 Helicobacteraceae bacterium
ATCTTATTGTTTATATATTAAAGCAAACTGAAACGATTGTTCTGAGCGGAGAGAATCAAAAAACAGCTCTTAACCTAGCCCCCAAATAGAGGACTCCTCAAGAGTCCGTGCTCTTCGCTCTTCCGCTCTGCACAATACAGCTAAAACGTTACAACGATTTGAAAGAAATAAGAGCGAGAACAAGCCCCAAACACACTAGCGCAAATGAATATTTTTTGCTACACAAAACCACCTCACTCGAGTTCGGCTAAAATTCACATGCTCTGAGCATTACAGGTATTCCAGAAGTTTTGATTGTTTTTTTGATTTTAATTTTAAGAGTGGGGATTTAAGAGAGAAGAAAAAGAGCGGAGGGAGGAAAAGGAGAATTTAGATTATAGTGAGCAGAAATAATACATCAATCTGGAATGAAAAAAAACTCACTTTTTATTCTTCTTGGGCTATAACTAATCTCCATTACTTTTATAGAGTAGCTGAGTATCGCTAGAAACTCTTTTACTGTGTAAGCCTCTTTTATTTGCATACCAACATTTCTAAGTATATCTCTAAAGCGATCCTCTTCTTGTGCAAGTAAAACTTCGGCTACACTTTCAGCTCTTATGCTGTGGTCTGAAAAAAGAGGGCTTATCCCTAGCCTTGTCATCACGATCGTTTGCTCGTCTGGTCTATATTTTTTTTGCTTAATCATTTGACACTCACCCCATAGCCACCATAATCAAACCTGATCTCAATTTTTGAGCTCTTATCAGCAAGAACCTTTTTACCCTTGATGAAATTTTTTTGATTTTTGACAATGTTCTCAAATGATCTATAAGCTCCTAGAGCATCACTACAAACTTTACTTTTTGTATTTGTCAAACGACAATTTCTAATCGTTATATAAATAGATCGTCTATCTAATACATCTTTATTTTGAGAAATAACACTTTGCTCCTGTCGAGTCAAGCCAATATCTGAGTTTTTATACGTAGCTGAGCTGATATCATCTCCGCCAAAGCTATGTCGATAAAAATCAAAGTACTCTACACCCTCTTGAAATACAAGAGCATCATAACTTTCATAGTAACCACTACTGCTAAGTTGTTCTTGCTGCTTTTTATTTTCGGTAATCTCATCATATTTCATTATCGAAAACCCCCAAACCACAAACCCCACAAACAATAGAAGTATTCCTAAAATTACAACTATAAGCCCCTTTCTACCTTTCTTTGTACCAAAAATAAAAGCTAAGATATCAAATATGATTTTAAAAAAACCAACAAATATACTACCATACACTACCCCAACCTGAGCCGTATCTTTCATTTTTTCAGCGGCTATATTTCTTCGTCTAAAAAACATGTTTTTCCTTTTGATTTAATATTTTGGGGAAAGAGGAGATTACTCCTTTCCCTTTGAGGCAAAAATGCTACCTACAGCATTCTCTGTGTTCTGTTGCTCTTTTTCAGCTTGTTTTTTAGTCGCCTCCTCTTTTTCAAGTTTCCATCTATAAAACTTATTAAGATCTACGACGCTAAAATCGTTGTAATCACGCTCTTTGAGCTCAATTTCAGGAGTATAACCCTTAAACAGTAGTTTCTCTTTTAAGGATATAAACAGATGAGAGAAGCCCTCCTCTTGAAGTATATTCATGTGATAGCTAGTTAATAACTTTTGTTGCTCTTTTTGAGTTGAAAAAGATGAGTTTTTACCTTGATTGGAAAAAGACTCATTTTCCTTAAGATTTTCATACACCACATCACCAACCAGATCAGCGATAAAGTTCAATGTACTCGTATCAGTTCCACCAAATACAACGAGGTACTGCATACTTACCAATAGCTCTTGACTCACTTTAACATCTGCTTTCAGATCTTGAACACCGATTATGGTAGCAAACATTTTTGAACGCCCAACTTCACGCTGCTCTATCAGAATACGCTCTGGCATTAGCTCCTTGAGAGAGTTATACTCATCTTGCAAATGCAACACCGGCTTTTTACTCCAACCATTTGGCAGGGATAATTGATATTTAGTCAGAACTGAGTAAGTAGCGGCAACCAATCCCTCAACACTCGGGTCATTTGCGGTTAAAAACAACTTACACGGCTCTTCTCTATCAAAAAACTCTTTAACTGTAAAAGTAGGTGCACCCTCGATAATTCTGAAAGCCATCAAATATAGAGGAGTAACGATTGATTTAATGGTACCAAACACATCTTTTAAGCTGTTCTGCTTGCCACCCGTAGCCTCTTGATAAGCCTCTTCATACAAAGTCAAAAACAGTTCCCATTTCTCAGGAACGCTGAGATTATCTTCTTCACCTGCTATCTTCACTTTTTGGATGTATTTGTTGACTTCCTGCATCGCAGAGGTGCTAAAATAATCATCTTTATCGCCTAAAGCCGCGTTTTTAAGCGTCTCGATAAACACTTCCACATACTCCATCGGTTCGTCAAATATATTGTGAATAACGGAATCTTGCATCTTTGGATTGATGAGGATATCGATAGAAGTTCCTCTGAAATAAAACGGCTCAAAGTCCATTTTCTTTGAAAAAATCACGGCTTTGTCATACCAATTTTGATTCAATAAATTATTCAAGAATACGGTTTTACCCGACCCAGCGGACCCGACAACTAACATCGAACGGCAGAGCTTATTTGCCTCTAGGTAATATTCAATGCTCTCATGTTTGTTTTTTAAGAAAAAGGGAATCTTGGCATCGTGCAAATAATCCCCAAAGTATCTGAAATTATCAACATAAACAGCATCTTTCTTCTGCTTGTTTTTAAATGCACTTGATTTAATAGTCTTTATCGGAGTCCATTTATGCCCGCTTATATATTGTCTATGTGGTGGATTTGCAGCCGATGCAGGATTATCCCAAGTGTATAACATACCATTCTTTTTAATCTGTCCGTCTATGTAATATTTTTTAAACATAAAAATATAATATATCCCAATAACACCAACTACACCAAACCCGATATTAGTTAAACCATTTACTAATTCATTCATTTTAAAAATCTCCTTTATCATTGAGAGAGAGGTTAATCCTCTCTCTACCTTTCCATTTCGGTATCTTGTTGTGGCACTTCTCTCTCCACCGTCTGCTCTCTAGACTCTCTAGATCTTGATTGCTCTGATATCTTATCAAGAACACCATCCAAGACCTTACTAAAGTTAAGATCAGCGTTCAAATCACAGAGCTCTCTTACAGACTCAAGCATATCAATAAATTTATCGATACCTTTAACATTCTCAACAGGCATACCGCGCTCTAACATCATGTTCGTCGCTTTTGCTTGAGCTAGGTCAAGCTCACCGATTTCCTGCTCTGTTAGATTCGATAAATCAGGCGATTCTTTCAGATTACTCAATAGCTCCATCGCCGTGTTGCGTTTGTCTTTGAACTCTTCACTACCTACAAACTCAATCCCGTCTCTTGCGTTCTCAAGGTTATCACCCATATCTCTAACCTTACTAAACACCTCTTTGAATGTCATCTCATTAGGGTCTTTCTCTTGTTGCTGCTCTTGTCCTTGCGCCTGCTCTTGAGGTTTTGCAAGCTGAGCTTGATGTTTCGATGCTATCTCAAGCGCTGCGTTGTATGTTTTAACGACGGCTAGGTCTTGCTTAAGCTGCTTCAACTCAATCGCCATCGCGACATTAGAAGCTGCCAGCTCGGGCTTGCTTGTAATAATAGATTTAACTCGCTCTTTAAACTCATGTACCTTAACCTTAAAGTTGTCACGAAAGTTTTTAGCCGTAATAAACTCTTTAGCAAGTGTAAAGAAGTTCTTATCCAACTTTTTATCAAACCTTGTGACTCCCATTTCAACAGGTGTCATATCTCTCATGTTAAACTGAGAGTGAGCGTAAACTTTTCCACGATCTGTAAGACTGACCTCGGTATTCATCACGTCCATTCTGAGCGTGTCTTGATATCTAATAGTAGTTTTGGATTGGAACAACTCCGCCGTTTTATCTGCGATCTCATTGAACATCTCTTTTTGAGAGGTTCTGAACTCATCCAAAGAAACAACCTTATCATCGATCACATACGCGCGCGCCGTATCAAATTTACTCGCACGATCATGAACAACACCAGTAAAACGCCCTGCGACATCTTCGCGACCCATTTGATAGTAATCAACTTTTTGTGGATTACGATTATTTAATTTAATATTTACATTAACTGACATTTTATTTTCCTTGTAGTAAACTTCTCTTTCGATTATATTAATCCGTTCTTGCAAGTCCTGAATCTCGTTTGCAGACAAATTCATTTCTTGCACCAAAAACTCTTTTATACCTATTCGCCGTGGCGAAACACCATTTATAAACAGCGATTTTTCAACTTCGTCATATCTGATTTTATTCGGTAAGACCCCCTTATCTTGAGTTAATATATCGTAAGTATTAACTATTAAATCCCCCTGAATTTCGAGGTTTTCAAGTGATTTTCTCTCATAAAAATCATGCAGTTTTTGACCCACTAGATTTTCAACTTTATCTTTTCGCTCATGCGAAACTACTCTGCTTGAGCTTTCATCTCTATGATTGCCATCGTCTGACCATCGCAACTGATTATAGGGCTCATCTCGTCGGCTTTTGACCAACTTATCGATCTCATTAATAGACAATAACTCTTTAACTCTTTTTGAGTCGTGAACCAGTTCGCCCGAGGGCAGTGTGAGCATAATGTTGGAATTTTCGGCTTGAAGCTCTCCTGCAAAGAGTCCACTAGCGGACTTATATAATCTTGAGTCTGCTCTTTGCTGAGCGTTGTTTTTCTTAAATCTGACATTTTCTATCTCCTTACTATTCTCTAAATCTAGCTTGATATCATCCATCGTGACACCTCGCACCTCTTTTTCAATCTTCGATTTCAAATCATGCTTTTCGTAAAACTCCTTTTCTTTTTGATTTAAAAACTCAATTCTCTCAGCCTGATTGAGAGTTTTATATTTTTCAGCTGCTTTGGTTTTTGAATGGATATATTTGAGCTCTTTTGCTCTCGTTTCAAACCACTCTTTTTGGAGCTCCTTATATGATTTTGATTTTTTGGATGAGTAAGCCTTCTGTTTTTCTATATATTTCTCTTCGGTTCTGTCTTTTAAAAAATCTATTTTATCCTCGGTGGGGTACTCCTCAACAAACTCTCTACTGAAACAAAACTCCTTTAGATTGATTCCTTTCGTTTCATGCGGAAACTTAACATTGAGATACTCTGTATCTCTACCTTGATTTCTAACCTTACAGGTTCCAATATCATTCAAGTGATTTTTCAAATCTTGATATGTTTTAATTTTTTCGGTAATTATCAATTCTAAAATGTCATTTTTTTCAACCACACTTCGATCAAATATATCAATCTTGTTTCTGTCAATCACCGCCGACTCATTATTCATGGTATTTCGTCGATTATCTTTAGGGCTTGCAAATCCATTTTTTTGATTTAAAAGCTCCTGGAATGAATCAATATAATGAGTGTTGTTCTCTACATATCCAAACGGTTCTATATATTTACCCGTCATCATGTTTACATTAGGGATAACTATATGAATATGAGGCTTGCGGATAACTAACTCGCCACTTTTTGACTTGTAGCTTTTAATCTTTGGGATGTGAGCCTCAGCATAAAAATTGATTTCTTCATCTTTATATGCAGCTTTGAGAAATTTTTCAAATTCGGCAACCGCTTTTTGCAGGTCCTCTTCTGATACAAAATCTTCTTTAAAGCTAATCGTGACATGATGATAATTCTCTTTAAAATCAAGTGATTTGATTATCTCATCGGTGACATCTAGGTCACCCGCTAAAGTTAATCTCTTATCCATCTGGTCGCGAGAGAACAAACGGTCTTTTTTAATCCCGTCTCTCAAATATTCAGCTACGCCGTCCTTTCCACCTTGGACTCTAACTATTGCCATTTTGACAACCTGTTATCTCTTTTCCTATCTTAACTATAAGTTCTAAATTTTCTAAAACCTCACGATCAACCCTCTTGAGAGTGTTGCATCTTCGAGCTATCTGATTTACATTATTCGTAAGATTTGACATTAAAAATAATTGCTTTTTTCTAAAATCTTTATCGAGCGGAACAACCTGATTGTAAAAAATTGATTGTCGTAAAAATTCACTTTTGCTCAAATCTACACCAGCGATTTTTTGCTCCAAAACCTCAATCTCTCTATCACTCACTTTAAAAGTGATAATTTTGCTTAATTTTCTCATTATTAATCTCCATGAGCTACTTATGAGCCATTCGTGAGCTACTTATGCACTACTTCGACACATTCGTGAGCCATCCGTGACCTATTATGATAGGTCTATGACCTACTTAGACATACTATGACCTACTTCGACACATTCGTGAGCCATCCGTGACCTAATTATGAACTACTACGCTATACCCTCAAATTTTGAGGGTATAGGCACGACGGGTAAGGTAATACCTGACCTCTGTGCTTAAGGGATAAATCCCTTAAAAACCCTAATGCCGATTGACGGCATTCTTGAAATTAGCTCTTGATTTTGGTGTACTTTTATTGTTTGAGCTCTCGCTCTTTTGAGATGATTTCACGCTCTCGCCTTTTTCATGTGTGCCACTTTTTGCATCTTCTTTTCTCCAAAACTCAAGCTGTCTTTTGAGCGTTGCTATTGATGTTTTTGTATTTTTGTATTCTTCTAAAAATCTTAAAATATCAGCGTATGTGAAACCCTCGAAAATCAGAGCAGTGATTTCTGCTTTGAATTTTCTAAGTTTAAATTTCGGTTCGTTCTGACTCATGAACTTTTCCATATCAGTCATCGAACAGCTCCTTAAACTCATCACTAGCTTTTTGAATTTCTTCAAGACATAAAGCAGCATTTTCATATCTAACCATAAGTTCCATATACTCATCTAGTTCTTCTTCCATTGCAATAGAGTCCGCTTCCTCGCGTGTATATTGAATTGCGGTTTGTGCCGTGTCTAAAATACACTCGTTGTGGAGCAGCGAAATACCTACATTTTCAGGAGAATTAAATACCTCAAAAACCTTATTAAGTGGGTCGAGCTCTTTACGAAACGATTTAACTCCTCTCTTTTTGTTCCCCTCAAAGAAGATATATTCATCTTTGAGGCTTTTCTGTTTGAAATTGATCACCTTGTTTTTAACAAGATATATATTTTCTGGAGAATCTAGCTCCTCATAAGTTTCTTTAAGCACACTCATGTACATGGGATTGTTCTCAAAGGGGATTATGAAATCAATATCATTTTTCATGTGTGCAAAACTTTCATTTATACGATCGATCATACTTGCACTATCCGTGCCTCCTCCGACATCGACTATGCAGAGTTTCCCCTGCTTTTTCGCGGTGTAAACTACCTCATAGAGCTTTTCGCGTGCCTGCCCAGGGAGGATAGTCTCAATCCGACCCTTAAAAACCTCACTATTTTTATAAAAATCCGCTGTTTTATTTGTTGAATCTATCTCAACATACATAAAATCAAGACCTCTATACGCTGCGATTTGAGCCAACAAAGAGCTGATATGAGTTTTTCCAACTCCGCCTTTTCCATTTAACACTACTTTTATATTTTTCATCTTATTTTCCTTATTTATTTAATTTAGTAAAAACAACTCTGTTTTTCTCATTTGTTTGAAGTTCGTAGACACCTCTATCCAAAATCCAGTTTTTCTTGTAAATATCTTTTTTGATATATTCATATATCAGCATGTCATCAACCTTTGTATATGACATCCCAACCATAGTTATAACCGCCGTCAGCACTGCCGTAATGGCGATATGCTTACCTTTTATTTTTCCAATCGCTTTGTCAAAACTCGATATTTTAGATATCTCAAAAGATAAGTTTTTAAGCAATGCTTCATTTGGCATTTTTTCAAACTGCTGGGCTTGTTCTTTCTTGAATTTAGGAAACTCATCAAGGATCAACATCTTGATGTTATGGTTAAGCCGTCCAACCGCCTTTTCCAAACCCTCTGCGTTCATAATCGCGTCGGCACTTTCGAGTCTCTTCGTCGAATGGTTGATTGCTAGAAGCAATTTTTCAACACTATCAATATCAATGACGAGCTCTTTATCCCTATTCATCTTCACAACTTTGTCACCCTGTTCTTTTTCCATCTCTTCACTCATCTATTTCTCCTTATTTATTTTTTTTGTAAGCCCTAAAAACACCTATTAAACCCTCGCAACATGCTGTTGAGTTGCAGCCTGCAAAGACTCACCGACACTATCACTCACACCATGAATGCGCTCGTAAATCAATTCAACAATATAGTTAGGCATTTTCCACATCAATTGGACGGCTAGCGCCAACTTTAAGATCATAAAACTAAACTTCGCGACACCATAGAATATGTATTTTTGAAAAAACAAACCGATCATGGTCATGATATTAGACACATCAAATTCAGCTATTTTGTAAGCCCAACTCGCGTTCTCAATCGAATCCATCGAATTGAAAAAATGCTCGACAAAAATCATCTCAAAAGTGTTAACCAGCGAGAATGAATACAACCCTAAAAATACACATATGACTATCAAAACGGTTTTAAAAGCAACAACCATTATCTTGCCAATTGCAGCCGTAATTCTCTCCTCTTGATTTTTACTAAACGCAAAAATAATCAAAAATATTGAAGATATAAATGCGAAGAGCTTTTCAATAAATAGAAGCAGAAAAAGCATCAAACTCCCAACTATCAAGGTCGTAATTATCAAACTCTTGAATATCGACTTGATGATCATTGCTGCAATTTGAACATCTAAGATATCAATCTCATCACCATTCTTTCCAACCTTGAGTTTTCTTGCAATGATAAGCGCCCGAGATGCCACAACGCTAGTGCCTAGTGTGGCGACAGCAGAAGCCTTTCCGAACTTATCGATCGCTCCATCGATAATCTTATTTTTTAATGGGTGTATTAACTTCGCAAGTTGATACCCACCTAACATTGTCAAATAAGGTATATCCTCAGAGATTGACTTGAGCGCGTCGGCGCTCAGCTCGGTAATCATATCCTCATCTTTCGCGGCGACCGCATCATCGATACCGCGCTCCGTTTTTTCTAAATCCCCAATAATCCCGATATCATCAATCAGCATCGATGTTGCAGGCAGAAAAGAAATTGATAAATAACCCAATTTAGCGAACAAGCTCCATTGAATCTCATTGATAAGTTTGAGATACTCAACCTTTGCCTGTTTCTGGACTGTACTCTTAGCCATCTCAAGCTGTTTTTCGATCTCTTTTAATCTTGAGTCATTTGAAATCATCTTTTTTTTATTATAATAACAACCCGAAAGACTCAACGGGGAGTAGTCCGCAGCCCTGAAAAACTGCATAGCATCTTTTTCAACGACTCCCGAATCATAATTGGAAGAAGAGGAATTGTAAGGACTAACTAATGACTTACCCATCATAGCCTGTGCTTCGCGCTCACTTTTTGGATACGGGTTGTATCCAAGCGAAGAAATCAACCTAGAATCGCCCTCGAACTCCTCAAGTGTGGAAGTTCGGTATCTCCTGAGAAGATCTTCACTCACTTTTAAATCGAAATTAGCAGCACACATCTCAAGATCAATTACTTTTAACTTTTCCGATTCTTTTTCAAGAATGATCGCCTCGGTCGCCAAAGCATCGATCTGTGCCGCGTCAAACAACCCCGTTGAAGAATTCATGGAATTAAGAAATGACCTAATGGAAATCTCTGTAAAACTATCCGCCGCCCAATTCGTTTCAGAATATAGCAGCTGTACAAGAGCCTGCAAATTAGACTGTTGCACAATTATTTCCGACTTAATAAGTCCCTCACTTTTACTCTCATACTCAATATTGAGCTTCTCGACTTCTCCCGTAAAAAGCAATACGAGCAGAAAACCACCCGCAAACCCACGATGTAAACTATTCTCACGATGATGCTGTAAGTTCGCCATCTTTGCGGTTATTGAGGGCATTGCCCAAGTAGAGACGGTGTTAAAAAAGACAATTATGAAAGCAAGCGCAAGCGCAATATCGTTGATTAGATCACCCGATTTGAGCCAAAAATCCAAAAGCATAAAGTAAGAGGAATTGGCAACCGCAGCACTAGCGTCCCTTATTCGCGCGCCCCTCTCGACCTGGTAAAAGCGATCCTCACTCCAACCGTCGCCATCCCAAATATCTGAAAACGATTTAAGCGAGGAGTTAAGCTTCTCGACTATAGTATCATTCGGAAGTGTTGTATACCCTGTCCTAGTTTTCAAATCCCTCGTCAAGAGTGTCTCTTCAAGATTAAAGATCTCAGGATTGAAACTAACCAATCCATCCAAAATATCTGCGAGGTCTAAAAACTCATCATCCCCACTCTTTTTATAATCAACCGTATATTTAAATTCTTGCTGTTGCAATTCCTCTAAAAATAAAGCATTTTCCTGTTTTAATCTTTCAATATCCTCATTGGTATCTTTATTCTCGGGATTTGATTTTGAGTATTTTTGCACACAAGCTTGGTTCACGAAACTCTGATTGTGTAGCACACGAGACTCAGTATTTTGAGTGAGTGTCGAAAACCCTGAAACAGGTTGCAAAACCGAACAACTAATGCGACCAGTTGTAAGATCGACCGAGTCTAATCTTGTTCGATATCCCTCTTTTGCTTTTACCTCGACAAGAGGAGGACACACATAATCATTAGGAACCTCACAGTGAGGCATCTCGACATTTTGGAAAAACTTAGTTTCCTCACCCACTTTCCCCGCGCGATTACCTTCCCACGTCTCCTTATATGTCGAATCAGAATTAGACTCTTCAACTTCTGACAAAGAAGTATTATGAACTCGTTGATCTGTGAGCTCTTCGCTGTAGTCACTCTCCCAATTATCAATTACATCCGCGGTTGGGTCAAAACTTTGACCCAACACACCCTGTACCATCAAAAATAAAAAAGTAATTATCCATATAGTTTTATTTAGCATAATCACTACCTCGCTTCGACATTTATAATG
>JAGGTH010000059.1 GCA_021163845.1 Helicobacteraceae bacterium
GTTAGATACTGATAACATATATCATTATCAGTATCTTTTAAGCTACGAAAGATTACAATTATGATACTTGTTATCAATAGTTGTAAGAAAAAATGATTTTGAGTAAGAATAAAAAATGTAGAGAAGAGAGTTATGAAAGAAAAGGTACAGATAGATTCTAAAAAACTTTTCGCAGCGACAAAAGTGGTAGAGATTGTACATGATACTCAGGTTTATATCCTCCGTATTACGCGTGATAATAAACTCATTTTGACAAAATAGGGGATGATGATGAAGAAAAATAAAGATACATTGATCGGTTTTACTCTTTCAGTAGCACTCCATGGGGTACTTCTTGGGGCTGTTTTATTCTCAGCATCACAAGAGAAGAAAGAAACAGCCTCTGCCCCAAAATCTGTGAGTATCTCTTTGAGCTCTTTGAGTGAAGTGATCCAAGAGACACCAAAGAAAAAAGTGTGCGACAAGCCAAAGAAAAAACATAAAAAGCATAAAGAACACAAAAAAGTGGCACATAAGCCAAAACCAGCACCTAAAAAAGTGATCAAAGAGGTAGCGATTCCAGTAGAAAAAATAGAGAAAGTAGAGGAGCTTGTAGAGGCTGAACCTCTAGAAGAGCTTGAGAAGATCGATGAGCGTGAACAAGAGCTCCTTGCTGCGCAAGAGTTACAAAAAAAAGAGCAAGAAGCCCAAGAGTTAGCACAATCTCTGCATGAAGAGTTTGTCAAGACAAACTTTGAGATGATTCGAGAAAAAGTACTTGCGAACCTACGCTATCCTAGTATCGCAAAACGTATGGGTTTTGAGGGTGTTGTACATATTATGCTTGTGATCGATACATCAGGAAAGCTTTTGGATGTAATGCTTGAAAAGTCCTCTGGACACAAGCTTTTAGACTCAAGTGCGCTCAAAGCTGCAAATCAACTCAGCAAAGAGATCTTGCCAAATCCAAAAAATATCTCAAGGGTGACGCTTCCAGTCTATTTCGCACTTAAATAACAAAAACTTAGCCAGCCATCGCAACTCCTTATCTTTGCTAGTAGCCAGCCAAATATTCAAAAATATGAGGATACAAAAAGATGAAAAAATATAAAAAAGTGGCTTTGGCACCAAGCCTTTGTTGGGCGATGCTCAGTGTAACTACGCTTGGGGCAGAAGATGATGTTGCCCTAGAGGGGGTAAAAGTTGTAAGTGCCGCAGGATATGAACAAAAGATCACCGATGCACCTGCGAGTATCTCAGTGGTGAGCAAAGAGGAGTTGCAAAAGCGCTCCTATACCAATCTCCTTGATGCTGTGCGTGAGATCGAGGGTGTCGATATCGGTGAGAGCCGTGATAAAACGGGACAAGGAAGTGTCAGTATTCGCGGGATGGGTGGAGATTATACGCTTCTTCTTATCGATGGAAAACGTCAAAATAATGTAGGGGATATCTACCCAAACAACTTTGGGGGCAATCAGCAAAACCATATTCCACCTTTAGAGATGATCGAACGTGTCGAGATCATCCGCGGACCTATGGCGACACTCTATGGTGCCGATGCCATCGGTGGGGTGGTTAATATCATCACCAAAAAGATCTCCAATAAGTGGATCGCTTCGGCTACGGTGAGTCAGACGATCCAGAGCAATGATGTGTATGGGGATGATAGAAATCTTGATGTCGCGGTGATGGGACCCCTTATTAAAGATACCTTGGGTCTCGCACTTCGTGCAAGTAAATACGATAAAGAAGCATCGAACCCTGAGTACGCAGATGTGATCGATCCTGATGGCATTTTGGTAGAGAGAACTCTTGGATTTGGTGGCGGTGGAAGAACCGTTGCGAATGAAAATTATAACCTTGGAGCACGCCTTTCGTATAAGCCCCATGAGAAGCATGAGTTTGTTTTTGATATCGAGACCTCGCGTCAAAAGTATGATAATAGTGATTCTCAGGTAGGTACACACGATAGCTTAGCAACGATTTGGCGTGCAAGTGGCGGGCAGGTGATGCCACGTGTGGGATATTCTAAAAATCAAGAGTTTGAGCGTGATCAATGGTCTTTGAGCCATGAGGGGGATTGGGATTTTGCAAAAAGTAAACTCAATGTCTATCAGGTCAATACGGCAAATTTAGGACGTACACTTCCTTTTAGTGCGGGCGAGAGAGCTGAACTTCAAACACTTTGGGATGTGAGTGGTGGTGATATGAGTGCTCTTACACCTACGCAAATGGCAGAGCTTGAGGTATTTTTACCGCGCTCTGAGCGTATTATGCAAACAAAGCAACTCACCGTCGATGGAAAAATGGATATTCCACTCCAAGAACACTTAGTGGTCCTTGGTTTTCAGTATATCGATGCCGAGATGGAAGATGGTGTCTTTGGTATGACGGGCACCGATGGCGCTATAAGTGGAAAGGTACAACCCCACAAACAATGGGCGCTCTTTGCAGAAGAGAATTGGTACGCACTTGATGGTTTGACGTTTACTCTTGGTGGGCGTTATGACAAGCATGAAGTCTTTGGAAGCAATGTCAGCCCGCGCGCCTATGCCGTGTATAACTTTTTGGATGATTTTACCATCAAAGGCGGGGTGGGAACTGGGTATAAAACACCTAAAACATCCGACCTTTTTGATGGAATAGTTGGTTTTGGAGGGCAGGGTACAAGCCCATTTATAGGAAACCCTGATCTTAAAGCTGAGAAAAGTGTCAATGCAGAGATCGCCTTTTATTATGAAAACAAACGAGGGGATAGTTTTAATATCACCTATTTTCAAAACGACTTCAAAGATAAGATCCAAAGCGGACCGACGATCGCGTCAAATATTGGGGCTGACTGGGCTGCTTTGGGCTATACACACTTTACCCAAAAGGTCAATATTGACAAAGCGGTGATCAAAGGGCTTGAGATCGCAGGAAAGTATACTTTTACATCCCAAGTAGCGATTCGCGGAAACTATACCTATATCGATTCAGAGCAAAAGAGTGGGAAACACACAGGCTTGCCACTCTCTGGAAGTGCGAAGCATATGTATAACCTAGCCCTTGATTATAAGCCAAACAAAGATCTAAGCACCTATGTGATCCTTACAGGTGAAAAAGAGCGTTATGGAGGGATCCCAAGAGGTGGGGATGTAAGCGATGCGTTTTGGTATAAAGATTACAATGTACTCAATGCAGGAGCTACTTATAAGGCAAATGAAAATGTCACACTTATAGGAAGGATCAACAATCTTCTTGATCGTGATTTTACCACCTATACGACACTCTTTAGCGGCTCCACAGGCAATTGGGAACCTATCTATAGAGATGATTACAACACCAAAGCAAAATCGCGTGAGTTTTGGCTGAGTATGAATATTAAGATCTAAGGAAGAATTTTGAAAAAAAGAACACAAAGCCTTTTTCATAAACTCCATCTCTACTTAGGGCTTCTTGCTGCACTTATCGTGAGTATCGTAGGACTTAGTGGTGCGATACTCTCGTATGAAAAAGAGATCTTGAAACTTTGCAACGCAAGCTCTTTTGAGGTGGAGGTACAAGAGAAAAAACTTCCTATGCAAGTGCTTGTATCTGAGTTTTTAAAACAAAAACCACAAGCGCAGATCCGTATGGTAAGTATCTCAAAAGATCCAAAAGAGTCCTATGTTTTTCGTATAGCAAGCAAAAAAAGTCGTAAGGGTGAAGAGATCTATCTCAACCCCTACACAGCAGAGATCTTGCCCGAGATACAAGGAGGGGAGTTTTTTCATTTTGTAGAAAATATCCACAGACGTCTTTTAGTTGGTGAAGTGGGCAAGCAGATCGTGGGGGCGAGTGTTTTGATGCTTATAGTAATAGTGCTCAGTGGGATATACATCTCACTCCCACGCATCAAACGTGGTTTTTTTGCCTCTTTTAGTTTTAATACCAAAGCCAAGGGCAGAGCTCTTCTTTATTCGATGCACGCGACCCTTGGGATGTGGGTGATTCCATTTTATCTAGTGGCCTCACTTACAGGGCTTTATTGGTCTTACAAGTGGTATAATAGTGCGCTTTATGCTTTGGCTGGAGTGGAAAAACCGCAACGCTTGATGCCTCAATCTTCTCCAATAGGTGCAGTAGATTTGCCTCAAGAGATTGGGGATGCGTTTGAAGCTCTCGATACTTTTGTGGGGCAATGTTATGCAAAGGCAACTCTTTTTGTCTCTTCTGATGGGGGAGATTCTAGGTTTATTTATACAGATCAAGATCCTGCACATATTTATGCACGCAACACTTTAGAAGTTGCTCCAAAAACGATGCAACTTATCAAGCATGAACGCTATAATGACAAAACAATAGGTGGCAAACTGATGGCAAGCATCCTTGCTTTGCATACGGGTGAGTATTTTGGTTGGATCGGGCAGCTTGGGATGTTTTTAGCCGCGCTTTGTATGCCCCTTTTTGGGATCACGGGCTTGCTCTTGTATTTGAAAAAAAGAAAGAAAAAGATAGAGGTACAATGAAAAGTAAAAAAGTAGTGTTTTTTATAGGGCTTTTTGCCCTTGTGGGTGGAGCTTACTTGGCGTATCAAAATTTCAATACAAATGATCAAAGCCAGCAAACTCTCCAAAATGTGCTTGTAAGTCGTGGCGATATCGAAAATGTGGTCACTGCAACTGGAAAACTCCAACCACGTGATTATGTAGATGTAGGTGCACAGGTCTCAGGACAGCTCAAATATCTCCATGTGGATGTGGGTGATAGAGTAAAAAAAGGGGAGCTCTTAGCCGAAATCGATGTGACCCTTTTTATGCCAAAAGTAGATGCAACGCGTGCACAGTTGAGATATCAAAACGCCTCTTTGCTTGATAAAAAAGCGCAACTCGAACTCGCCCATATTCAGTATGAGCGTCAAAAAAATATGTATGAGCACAAAGCGACAAGTCTTGAAGCACTTCAAAATGCAGAGATTTCGTTTAAAAGTGCCCAGGCCCACGTGGCGATGCTGGAAGCTCAGATAGAACAAACGAGTTCTTCTTTGCGTGCAGAAGAGGCGAACTTGGAGTTTACGCGTATCTATGCTCCGATGGATGGAACGGTGGTGAGTCTGAGCTCCAAGCAGGGACAAACCCTCAATGCCAACCAACAAGCCCCTACGATTTTACGCATTGCAGATCTCTCTGTGATGACTGTAGAGGCTGAGGTCTCAGAAGCCGATGTAATGCGCCTTAAAGATCAGATGGAAGTTTATTTTAAAACACTTGGTCGGGAGAAGAAGTGGTTTTCCAAGTTGCGCAAAGTGGAACCAACTCCAACGATCATAAATAATGTAGTGCTTTATAATGCACTTTTTGATGTCGATAATAAAACACAAGAGCTCATGAGCGAGATGACAGCTCAGGTGTTTTTTGTCTTAGCAAAGGCAGAAGATGTATTGTTACTCCCTGTTTCTGCTCTGGTGCGTGAGCATCCAAAAGCCAAAGTTGCAAAAGTTGAAGTGCTCTTAGCCGATGGATCAAGAGAAACACGAGATGTAGAACTTGGGGTCTCAAATAGAGTAATGGTAGCGATACGTTCAGGGCTCAAAGAGGGGGAGAGGGTGATCATCCCTGAGAAAAAAAAGAGTAAAAATGAGCGTCTGCGTATGCCGAGGATGATGTAGGGATGTCAAAGCATTTTGATCCAAGTACAACACCACTGCTCTCTTTGCGCGGTGTGCGTAAAAGTTATGGAAAAGGGGAGCTCACAACCGAGGTATTGCACGCGATAGATCTTGATATCTATGCGGGGGAATTCGTCGCGATCATTGGTGCGTCAGGATCTGGAAAATCAACGCTAATGAATATCTTGGGATGTTTAGACCGTGCGAGTGAGGGGAGCTACTTTTTTATGGGAGAGGATCTTAGCTCTTTTGATAAAGATGCGCTCTCAAAATTGCGCCGTGAGGCTTTTGGTTTTGTGTTTCAAAGCTATAATCTTTTGCATTCACTCAACGCTATGGAAAACGTCGCAATGCCAGCGATCTATTCGGGTGTAGAACGTAGCGAGAGGGAGAAGCGCGCTACAAAACTCTTAAGTGAACTGGGGCTTGAACACAGACTCGCCCATTATCCCTCAGAGCTCTCAGGTGGGCAACAGCAACGTGTCTCGATAGCGCGTGCTTTGATGAACGGAGGAGAGATCATCTTGGCCGATGAGCCAACGGGTGCGCTTGATACCAAAAGTGGTACTGAGGTGATAGCTCTTTTGAAAAAGCTCTCAAGTGAGGGGCATACGATCATACTCATCACGCATGATCCTAAAGTAGCGCAAATCGCACACCGTATTATTGAGATAGAAGATGGAAAGATCATCAAAGACCCAGAACCCACAAAAGTTCAAGAGGCTAAAAAAATCGAGATACTCGAATCGCATAACTCTTTGATGGCACGTCTTTATGAATCGACTATGGGGGCGTTTACCTCTTTGAGAATGAATCTTTACCGTACTATCTTAACCCTTTTGGGGATCGTCATAGGGGTAGCATCGGTCATCGCAATGCTTGCTATTGGGGATGGGGCAAAATATGCCGTGCTAGAGCGTATAAGCTCGATGGGAACCAATATCTTGATAGTGAGACCTGGGATGCCAAACACACGTGGCTCGGGAGATATCGCTACCCTTGTGCCTGAAGATGCCTATGCGCTTAATGCCGTGGATAATCTCATAGCAGCGATTCCTGAGAGTCGCAAAAGTGTCACCGTGCGTTATAAAAATAATGATCAAACCACAACCCTCAATGCTACATCCCCAGAGTATCAAGTCGTACGTGATTGGGATGTAGTGCGAGGGAGTTTTTTTACTTATGAAGATGAAGAAAATATTGCAAAAGTGGCTGTGATAGGACAGAGTGTTGCCGAGGCACTTTTTAAGCAAAAAGATCCGTTAGGGGAGTTCATTATTATTGGCAATATCCTTTTTCAGGTGATTGGGGTGATGGAGAAAAAAGGGGCTTCTGCTTTTGGAGAGGATCAGGATGATGTGGTCTTTGTCCCTTTTACGACGGGTAATATGTATATTATCGGGCAAAGACATATCCGAAATATCACCGTAGCACTTGATGATCTCACACAGATGGAGCAAACAGAGGAGGCGATTCGTCAGCTTCTCTTGCAAAGACACGGTGTGGAGGACTTTCGGATCCATAATATGGCTTCACTCTTAGAGAATGCAGCCCAGACGCAAGGGACACTCACGATCTTACTAGGTTCTATTGCGGCGATCTCACTCTTAGTTGGTGGGATTGGGGTGATGAATATTATGCTTGTGAGTGTGACAGAGCGCACCAAAGAGATTGGAGTGCGCATGGCAACGGGAGCACGGCGGAGTGATATATTAGAGCAGTTTTTGATCGAGTCACTCGTGGTGACCGCACTTGGTGGAGTACTTGGGGTGATCATTGGTCTTGGGGTGAGTTTTGGTGCTGAGTATTTGGGCACACCGATATATTATTCACTCTTGCCTGTGGTTCTTGCCTTTGGCTCTGCCTTTTTAACAGGCTTGCTCTTTGGGTATCTGCCTGCAAAAAAAGCGGCAAATCTTGATCCAGTGCAAGCACTTAGCTCAGAATAGGAAAGAAGATGAAAAGTATACTAAGTGGCGTTGTGAGTATTTTTTTACTTTTGGGATGTAGCACGATTGAGCCAGAACTTTCTTTGGATGTAGAGATCGCCAAAGAGTACGCGGCAAAGAGCTATGCCAAACAAAAGCTCCAAGAGCGATGGTGGGAGTCTTTTGGCTCAGCTGAGCTGAGTACTCTTATCGATCAAGCGCTCGCACAAAGCCCTGATATCTTGAGTGCGTATGAGAAGATACAACAAGCAAAGATCATCCTTAATTCAGCAGGTGCGGAGTACCTCCCTTCTCTTGATCTGCGAGCCAATACATCCCTAGGGGATAACTCAGATCAAGCAAGAGTAGAGAATAGTTCGGCGAGTGTGGCTCTGAGCTATGAGCTCGATATTTGGGATCGTATAGGAGCATCACAGCGCGCTGCAAAAAGCTCGCTCGAGGTCTCGCTGTATGATTATGAGGCTTTAAAAATTAGCTTGTCGTCCGATGTTGCACAGAGCTATTTTCATTATGTTGCTACAATGCAAAAAGAGAAGATCACTCAAAAAAATTTGCAAATTGCTAAAGATACTTTGGATGTATTGCAAGCGCGCTATGATTTTGGAGCGGTAGATGAGTTGAGTTTGCGTCGTCAAAAGATAGCATACTTGGCACAAGAGGAGCTTTTGTATAGTTTGCAAAACCAAAGAGTGCTGTATAAGAATGCCTTAGCTCTTTTGCTTGGAAAAAATCCAAGCTCCTTTGAGCTTAAAGCCGATGCGATCGAGACGCTCTCGATGTCAGAAGTGGACGCAGGACTCCCCTCAGAGCTTTTGCTCTCGCGCCCTGATATCGCAGCAGCACAAGCGAGTATAGAGACAAACAAAGCGCTTATCCAAGCAGCCAATGCCAATCGCTTTCCCCGCTTTTCTCTGAGTGGCTCGGGTGGATTGGCAAGTGATGATCTGCTCTCTTTAAACAATGCGACGCGATCTATGGATGTAGGGTTAGGACTCACTTACAATATCTTTGATATGGGGCGTCTCAAAAATCAAGTACTCATCGAAGAATCCAAAGCAAAACAGAGCTTGCAAAACTACAAAAAGACTCTTTTGAATGCTTTTGGCGAAGTGGAAGATACGCTCAACTCTTTGGCGATGAATAAAAAACATCTTAGCCTCACAAAGCAAAAAGTAGAAGAATCCAAACAAAGCTTTAAGCTTGCAACGATCCAGTATCAAAATGGCTCGATCGACTTTAGCACCTATCTTGAATCACAAAAAAGCTATTTTTCGGCTCAAGAGGAACTCGTGAGTAAGACAGATGCACAGCTTCAAAGCTTAGTACTACTTCATAAAGTACTTGGTGGTGGATGGAGAGGGAAGATCGAGTCAGAGTAGGGGGGAGGGTGCAAGGGATGCACCCTTGGTTTTATTTTCTATGCATAGGATGCTGATAGTCATTTCTTTCACAAGCCGTGAAAAGAGTAACTGCAGTGATTGCAAGCAATATTGCTACGATAAAAGCTTTCATCTATCCTCCTTTACTTAGTTTGTATGCCCAGCGATCGCATTTTGCATCTTTTTGATCTCATCGTCTGCACTATAGAGAATCTCAGAATCAGTTTCGAGCTTTTTTTCTTTGATCTTTTCTGGATAATCGATATTTTGAAGTATATATTTAATACAATTAATTCTCGCTTTTTTCTTGTTGTCTGAGCGTATTATTTTCCACGGAGCGTGGGATGTATGTGAAGCAAGAAGCATAGAATATTTTGCTACGGTGTATTGATCCCAGAGGTCTTGTGATTTTTCATCGACGGGTGAGAGTTTGTACTGCTTGAGTGGATCACTACGGCGTTTCTCAAAACGCTTCTCTTGCTCCTCTTTTGAGACGGCAAAAAAGAACTTAAAAAGTCGAATATCAGAGTCTATAAGCATCTTTTCAAACTCAGGCACAGCGTGTAAAAACTCTTGATGCTCCTCTTGGGTACAAAATCCCATCACAGGTTCTACACCCGCGCGATTATACCAGCTACGATCAAAGAGCACGATCTCACCTGCAGAGGGTAAAAACTGTGTATAGCGCTGAAAATACCATTGTGTTTTTTCTACATCACTTGGTTTGTTCAGGGCTACTACACGTGCCCCACGTGGGTTGAGGTGTTCTGTGATACGCTTGATCGTTCCCCCTTTGCCCGCTGCATCGCGCCCCTCAAAGATGATCAGTATTTTTTGCCCCGTCTCTTTGATATGGTTTTGCATCTTAAGCAGTTCGATCTGAAGTTTTTTGAGTTCTGCTTCGTATTCTAAAACTTCCTCTTTCACCCATACTTGAACACGCTTTTTCTTTTTGGATTTGTTACGCTGTTCAAACTCTTTTTCTTGTTCCTCTTTTGTTTTACGTCTATCAGGATGAACAAGATCACTCTCTTGTGTCTCATCATCGATCTCATCACCGATCATTTTGCGTTTGTGCCCCATGGTTTACCTTTGAAGGAATTTTTTTTATTATAGAGTATTTCTTATTAAAAATAAAGGAGCCAATGGCTTGCCTTTGGCAGGAAGTGGACTTGGGAGGTAGAACATGCATGAGGGCCAAGAGCGAAGGCAAGCCATCGCTTCCAAAAGAGCAGAGCGATAGCAAACACTTGCAAGCTTTAGAGGGAATTTTGTATCAAGCGCGCTAAATCCTCTACATCCGAAGTATTGGCAAAACAGCTTTTCTCTCCACACACCATAAAATCCTTGCTCATATCAGCTTTATAAAGTACAAATGGATAGCTTATTTTTGAGAGCTTCACTAGGTTTTGGGTGAGTTTGTTTGCTTCTGCTTTGATGATGCGATCCCCTTTTAAATAGCGCAGGGTCTGGATCAGCATAAAAGGAAAATGCACAGGACGACGTGCTAGATCATAGGAGTTGTATTCGAGCGTTTTAAAAGCAAAATGGCTGTATTTTTCATCATCAAGAAGTGAGCTGAGGGTAAAAAGCACTTCACACATCACACTTACAGAGCTTGTATAGGTATTATCAAAGATCTCTGCACGTGTTTCAAACTCACCCACGCTAAAGAGCCATTCCCCTTTATTGTAGTACTTCTCCAGCGCGGTGTTGGCAAAGCGTTGCGCCATTATGAGATACTCCTCATTTTGTGTCACTTTATACCCAGCGAGTAAAGCCGAAGCCAAAAATGCATAGTCTTCTAAAAAGGCTTCTATCTTTGGTGCTTTGTGGATGAGTGTCGTGTGATAAAGCACACCATCGA
>JAGGTH010000042.1 GCA_021163845.1 Helicobacteraceae bacterium
AATGAGAGGAAAATCGTTATTTGGATGTGCATAAAGCTTTGAGTGGAGGGATGGGTAACTCAAGAAAACTGAGTTCTTTCAGAAGAGCTTGTCGAAACTCATCAAGTGGTGTTCTGATACTATAATATGCCCAGCGTCCACGTCTATCAACTTTCAAAAATCCACCCTCTTTGAGAATTTTGAGGTGGCGTGAGACACGGGATTGGATCATCTCAAAAGAATTTTCGATATCACAAACGCATACCTCACCATGTTCGACAATAAAACGAAGGATCCTGAGCCTTGTTTCATCATTGATAGCGCTGATAGTTTTGAGAAATATATCCATATTTTTTAATCAATACTTTTTCTAAAAAGGTGATAGTTTTCTGCTTCTAACATCTCCTCTACATATTTCTTGACGCATTTTGAGCAGTTGGTCCAGATTCCTGATGGAAGACGAACATCAAGCTTTTTCTTCTCTCTGAGTTTGATGATCTTTTTTGCTGAGAGCACTTTTGTTACAGGAGCAAAATCTACATCTGTAAGATCTATATCATTTTTATAAAAAATTGTTTGTTTTTTAAAGTTTCCCCACGCAGGGATCCCATCTTCAGTGTAAGGAACCTCATAACCGTTTTTAAAAGAAACCAACATCTTGTAATGACTGTCTTCAAATACTTTTGTGACCTTTCCTGCTCCAAACACTAAACCAAAGAGTTTGTCTTTTACCTTTACATTGTCAAAATATGCCATAGCCAGCTCCTAAGTTTTTATTTGAGATTATAGCGAAAAACTATTTTCACTCTGTTTTAAGAACGCAATCGTTACACTTATGAAAATCAAGGATGTAAAGAGAAATGAAAATAAGTGCAAAAAATCAGCTTGAGGGCTTGATACAAGAGATAAAGCTTGGTGAGGTGAATTGTGAGGTGGTCATTTCAATAGGAGCGGACCAAGTTATTAGTTCAATTGTCACGCTTGCAGCTGCAAAAGAGTTGCAACTTGAAGTAGGGCAAAAAGTTACAGCGCTTATCAAAGCAAATGATGTTTTGCTCGGGTTAAAAAGATAAAATTGTCAACTATTGTAGTAAAATATCAAAAATAAAAGTGAGATAGGAATTGTATGAGTAGAGCAGAAACAGAGATACAAAAATTTAAGCGTAGCGGGAATGATGAAGATAAGGTTTTTTATCAGGCGATGCAAGAGGTGATCTACTCGATCGCTCCACTTTTAGAATCAGATGAGATCTATACACGCCATGCGATTTTAGATCGATTGGTCGTCCCTGATAGAATCATAAAATTTAAAGTTTCATGGCTTGATGATAATGGAAGAATACAAGTTAATACCGGATATCGTGTTCAGTTTAACAACTCCCTTGGACCGTATAAAGGGGGGCTTCGCTTTCACCCATCAGTCAATGAGGGGATACTGAAATTTTTAGGTTTTGAGCAGATCCTCAAAAACTCCCTTACTGGTCTTCCAATAGGGGGTGCAAAAGGGGGAAGTGACTTTGATCCAAAAGGAAAAAGTGACTTTGAAGTGATGAAATTTTGCTCCTCTTTTATGGTGGAGCTTCATAAATATATAGGTCCGCGTATGGATGTACCTGCTGGGGATATTGGTGTGGGTGCACGTGAGATTGGCTACCTTTTTGGAGAGTACAAAAAGATCACTTCAACATATGAAGGTGTTCTTACAGGGAAGCCTTTTATGTTCGGTGGCTCTTTGATGCGCCCTGAAGCAACAGGCTATGGTGTTGTTTATTTTACTCAGGCGATGTTGGAGATCGAGAAAAAAGAACCACTCAAAGGGAAAATATGTACGGTGAGTGGTGCTGGAAATGTTGCACTTCATACGATTGAAAAACTCTATGAACTTGGTGCGATTCCTGTAAGTTGTACAGATTCAAGAGGAACGATCTATGATTCAAGAGGTGTGGACCTTGAACTTTTAAAAGATATTAAGTTTGCACGTAGGACCTCTTTGGAAGAGTATATGAAGGTACATCCAGAAGCAAAATATATAAGTACTGAGGAGTACCCTGAGGGTGGTCATGCAGTATGGGACATCCCATGTTATGCAGCATTTCCGTGTGCAACACAAAATGAGCTAACAGAGGTAGATGCACAAAATCTTATCGCAAACGGCTGTGAAAGTGTTTCAGAGGGAGCGAATATGCCATCGACTCCAGAAGCCATTGAGCTCTTTTTATCGCACAAGATATGCTTTGCTCCTGCAAAAGCGGCAAATGCAGGTGGTGTGGTCGTAAGCTCTTTTGAAATGAGCCAAAATGCAGCGATGAGTAAATGGAGTTTTGAAAAAGTAGACCAACGCCTTAAAATCACGATGGAACAGATATGTAAACGTGTAGCCTTAACTGCAAAAGATTATGGAGTTGAGGGGAACTATGTCGATGGCGCAAATATCGCAGGCTTTAAAAAAGTGGCTGATGCAATGATAGCGGAGGGGATATAGATGCCCCAGAATCTCTTTCCATCATTTATGCATGATACGATAGGGATGCTCAATAGTTACGATCCGTTTGTAATCAAACTTGCAGTAATTGTATTAAGCATTATAGTGATCTATTTTATTCGAAAGGTCTTATTTAATTATCTAGAGAACGGACTACTTAAAATAGCAAGAGTACGAGATTATACAAAACAGATACTTTCTAAAATACGTAAACCTGCTGAGATTCTTACTATTATCATTAATTTTGACATCATTATATTCGTCTATAATGATTACAACTCTATAGATGTGATGCGGGAGATCTTCACTATTGTTTATATAGTAATGCTGACGTATATGGTTTATCTTTTGCAAAACTCTATTATTTCCATTAAGCTTGAAAATATTGATGCAAAGAACAAGATCAAGAGTGAAGTGATTAATATTAGTCTTAAAATTTTTAATTTTATTATTATTTTAATTGGTTTACTCATAGCACTTCATTTTGCCGGTGTAAACCTTACAGCAATTCTTTCAGGGCTCGGTATTGGTGGTCTTGCGGTTGCATTAGCAGCCAAAGAAACCCTTTCAAACTTTTTTGGAACGCTCTCTATATTGGCAAGTGACACATTCTCACAAGGGGATTGGATTGTGTCTAGTAGTGTGGAAGGAACAGTGGTAGAGATCGGTTTGCGTGTGACAACGATACGTACTTTTGATAATGCATTGATCTCTGTACCCAATGCGACCCTTGCTAATAGTGATGTGAAAAATTGGAGTAAAAGAAGCGTTGGGCGCCGTATCAAAATGAACATAGGTGTCAAATACGATTCTAAACGTGAAGATATCCAAAATGCAATCAAAGAGATTCGCTCAATGCTTGAAAACCATCCAAATATAGCAACAGAAAAGCTTGAGTATGAACTTGAAAATAAAAAAAGATATCTTGTTTCAGAAGATGATGTCTATGGTGTGAAAAAGACACTCCTTGTCTATCTAGATGAGTTTGCATCTTCGAGTATCAATATCCTCGTTTACTGCTTTAGCACTACTGTAGTCTGGGCTGAGTGGCTTGAGGTCAAAGAGGATGTGATGCTTAAGATCATGGGGATATTAGAGAGAAATAATCTAGAGTTTGCTTTTCCATCACTTTCTATTTATGAAGAAAAATCATAAAAAGCTCTTATAAAAGAACAAAGGCTGAACTACTAATGAGAGTTTCAGCCTTTTTTGCTAAAATCCCTACATCAAAAAAAATCACATTATAAAGAATTCAAATATGGAACAAACACAAGCAAGAGTCAATATATACGCACTGCTCTCAAGAATCTTACTTCAAGAGCTTGATAATACACTCCTTAACACAATCAAAAATGATGAAAATATTTTAGACTTCTTTCCAACGTTTAAAGAGTGGAAACCACTCCAAGAGGTTGCTGATACAAAGCTTTTAAATGAGTATTTGAATCCAGACTTTGTTAACCTCTCTTTGTTGCATCTTATCCCTTATGAGACATTTTATACACGTGAAGATCAGATGATTGAAACTGGGGGAGCAAACCCTGTGACAGATATCTATAGCGCGTATGATTTCATTGTAGATTATGAGGTGGCACGTACGGTCTCTTCAGATCATATTGGGATCGAGCTAGAGTTTATGCATCACCTTGCAAGTGCAGAGCTCAAAGCGCTTGAAGAGAATGATCTTGTTGCTCTCAAAGAGCTGCGAGGTGTCCAGCACGAGTTTTTAAACAAGCACCTTTTACAATGGGCGCCGCTGTATCTTATCAATATGAAGTTTGAAGCGCGTACACCTCTTTATTATGATGCTGCTGACATGGCACTAGAGTTTATCCTCAGTGACAACGAGTATCTTACAAGTGAGCTGAAATAACAGATGTCACTGATTCATTTAGACGCGAGCAAGTGTATACGATCACTGAGTAAAGAGAGTGAGTGTAATCACTGTGAAGTGATATGTCCGACAAGTGCTATTGTTGTCGGGGATAATATTTTGCCCGCTATCAATTTTTCTGCTTGCGTGGGATGTGGGGCGTGCCATGGTATTTGCCCTAATGAAGCTTTAGGGCTCGATGATTTTAATGCAACTGACTTTTTCTTTGAGTTTATGGAAGAGGAGGGCAATATCCTTTCGTGTAGAAAAAATCTTCCATGTATTGCTGCTTTGAGTGTAGAACATCTCATCTCTTTGGCAGTGCTCAAAAAAGAGCTCGTCTTTGATATGGGATATTGCAAAGAGTGCGATATCGCCTCAACCTGTCATTCGCAGATCCTCAAAATGCACGAAGAAGCGAGCTATCTTTTAGAAGCGATGGAGAATGAGGCACAGATACGACTTGAGGACCTATGCTATACACAAGATGAAAAAGAGGCGTCAAACAGACGAGACTTTTTACGCTCTATCAACCTGAAGAGTTTTGCAAAAACAAAGCTAGACTTTGAGCGTGAGGTGCAAAAAGCAACCGATGAGCTTATAGAACATACTTTAGAGAAAACAGATATTTCACTTCTCAAACAAAAGCGTATCCCTGAGAAGCGAAAGATATTTTTTACGGCGATCAAGCGTGCACAAAAACCATCAATCTATCATGTGGTCGATGCAAATGAAGTAAGCTTTACATCCCAAAAGCTCATGGATGAATCCCTGTGTACGGTGTGTCAGATGTGCTACCGTGTATGTCCTACAGGTGCACTCTCTTCGGATGTAAAGAACTCAAAGATAGACTTTGATCCTTTTTTATGTATCAAGTGTTCTATCTGCCATGATGTGTGTGAGCCAAATGCTATCACACTCTCAGGTGCGTATAATATCAAACAGTTTTTTGAACCTCAGGTGCAAAACCTTGCTACTTTTGATGTGAAACGATGTAATGAATGCAATGTGATATTTTCAACAAATTCTGATGAGAAGCTATGTTATAGATGTAAGATCGAAGAGGAAGAAGCCAGAGAACTTTGGGGAATTGAGGAGGAGTTTTAGCCATGATGAACAATGCAAATGAGATATCCGCCAAAACAACGCTCTTTGGATATATAGGAGAGCATGCTGGTGTGAGTCGTTTTAGTACACTTATCAATAAGCTCTTTAAGCAAAATAGTAAAGATGCGATGATGATACCGATGAATATTCGTTATGATGATCTCTATTTTACTGTGAGCAATATGAAAAACTCTCATCTGAGTGGAGCAGTAATATCCAGTGAATACTCTTCGGATGTAGTGGAGATTTTAGATAACTCTTCATCTTTAGTGCAGCGTTCAGGAATCTGTGATCTGATATTTAAAGAGGGTAACGCGCTTCATGGAGAGCTTTTTGGTGTGCGTGTACTCACTGAGTATCTTAAAGATGCGCGTGCAAGTAAGATCGCAGTTTTGGGAACGAGTGGCTATGCTAAAGCTTTCTCGTTTCTCTCTTGTGGTTTTGCTGTGAGTTATTTTCATGATAATTTAGAAGAGCTTATGGTGATGACGCAGGAGTTAGAGCTTCTAGATGCAGATATCAACCGTATCGCTTCGGGGATGCAGGTCGATCTCTCAGGCTTTGATGTGGTGCTTGATTTTTCTCAGATGGAGCACTTGGGGATGATAACATCTCTTGCTCCTTTGAGTTTTGATATGAAAAACGAGAAGCAGTTCTCCCCACTCAAACAAAGAGCAAATGAGCTTGGCACAGAGTATAAAAGCTACGATGCGATGCTTGAAAAACTCGTAGATACAGCGTATAAAATGATAAGTAAATAAAAGGAATAAGTATGCAAAAAGAAGATTTTAGTGATTTAAGAGCAGAGTTTGATAAGTTTGTTCAAGAGAAATGTTCCCTTGATCCAGAAGCGGGGATGAGTCAAAATCCAGATGCAGGTGACAAGGTAGATGAAGAGCCTGTTCCACAATTCGTAGATGCGCTTACATCCAAGCTTTTGGCTCCTGCTATCAGTGGTGTGTATCTCTCACGTCTTGATATCAAAAGAATCGCTGAGGCGATCGATGAGTCGGTGCCTATTAAAGAGCGTATCAAAATGGTGCGTGCACTCTTTCGCCACACAACCAAAAAAGAGTATCTCAAAGAGGCTTTTGCTGAGATCAATAGACACATCAATGGGCGTATTTTGATCTATAAAGAGCTCAGTGAAGCATTTCCAGCTTCAAAAGAGATCTTTGCTTCACATATCACAAAAGCGCAAAAAACGATGCGGATGTTCGATCAGATCATTGAGGATTTTGAAGAGATCGAACCAACGGATGATCCGATGATGATCTAGTTGCTCCTCGCAAGTGCAGCAAAATCGATCACTTCGTCTTGCTTTTGCTCTTTGCGTTTTTTGTCCTCTTCGTAACTTCCAGTGCTAAAAGTGTATTCACTTTTGCCAAGGATACATCCCTTGATCCCAGGAACGCAAGGCTTGTTGAGAAGTTTGCACTCCCCCTTAAAATCGTGTTGACATGTCCAACCCATACACTTTCTCCTTAGAGTAGTTGTAGATAGCCTTGCCAGAGTAAGGCACTGAGTATTCCCGCCGCAAATCCAGCGATGATATCATCACCCATTACACCGATTCCACCTTTTGTTTCTCTATCAATTCTCCCAATAATAGAAGGCTTTTTGATATCAAAATAGCGAAATAAAGCAAAAGAGAGAAGCGACTGGATCAAAAATCCGTTGTCATATTCTAAGACTTCGTACATCCCAACACTCATCGCAGGTGCTACACTCAGGGCAAACCACATCCCAGCAAGCTCATCGATGACGATACGTTTATCGTCATGGATCCCTGTTTTGGCTTCATACTTATCAATAGACTTGATTGCGATAATACTAATAAGTACAGTTGCTAAAAAAAGTGTTTGTGCATCAAAATAGATAAGAGCGAGCATACCGAGTAAAAGGGCAACAAAGCTTCCCACTGTACCAGGTGCTTTTGGGGAGAGTCCGCTGTATCCAAGGGTTATAAAAAAGTAGTTCATATCTATCCTATGTAAGAGAAGTAGTTTGGTAAAGCTTCATAAGTTCGAGGTAAAAATCGTGTTCGGTGTGCTCTTCAAGCAAGCCACCCACTGGTAAAAGATCGTAATAGAGCTTCTCTAGGTTTTTAAATCGATTTGGTAAGATTTTGGAGAGTACAAATGCTGAGATATCCTTTCGAATCAAAACAGCAGGTGGTAAAAGACCTAACTCTAAGAGCTCTAAAATAGAGTCTGAATGGTAAGATATTTGGTGGTGTTGTCCATGCGGACAAGTGTTCGTACTTACAAGTGTCGTACATTTGTCACAATAAACATATTCACTCGCTATCTCGATCTCAAGATCGATCCCAATTACTTTATCTACGATCGACTTGTTAGAGTTGCAATCATAAAACATCCCAAGCCCTGCATGGTTTCTTCCAACCGTGAGCACATCACATCCATAGTTTTTCGCTACAAGAGCATCAAGGATGATCTCATTATATCCTGCAAAAATATAGCTGTTTTCTAAAGGGATCACAACAACACGGCTTTTTGGGAGATAGTTACTGATAAAATAATCAAGCGTTTCACGACGGATCTCATAGCTAAGGTTTGCACTATTGTATGGCTTGAGTAAAAAGATCACGAGCAGATCTGTCGTATCCAAAGCTTGACGAATGAGCTTTTCATGAGCGCGATGTAGAGGGTTTGCAGCCATTACTAAAGATTTGATCCTTTTTGCATTAAGGATCTGTTTTGCCTCTTGGATCTTTTGAATATTTTCATTTTTTTTAGGATTGATACGTGTGTATTCCCCAGCAATTGCCCAGTTGCCGATTCTTTTGATCGTATTCATAACACCAGGGTGAGAAAGATCTGCTGTACCGTATATCTGACGTGTACGCACTTGCGGATCAATAGCAAATACTTCATCAATCACAAGTGTAGCATAGGGCTCATTTTCACAGATAAGGGTAACCTCTTCACCTACTTTGAGAGATTGGATCACCTGGGCATTTTTTTTGCCAGAGGGTGCAAGGATGAATGGAAAAGGGAAGGTCTTTCCATTGATAAGCCCTGTTTCTAGAACTCTTTTACTCTCCTCTTGACCCATAAGTTTTGTCACAGGATCTAAAAGACCATCTTTGACAAGATCTAGAGCAGAGGTCGCCTCTTTATCAATATAGATCGTTTTATTTTTTCTTGATGATGTCATACTTTTTTCTCTTTTCCCATAAGCTCTTACGCGAAATACCTAGTTTTTTGGAGAGTTCCGTATCCGGAAATTTATTTTGATAGTTGAGTACAATAAATTTCACATAATCTTCAATAGGGAGAATCTCCCCGTGGTCAAAGACATTATTATCACTCTTGATCTCTATGACACGAAAATCAGTTTCATCTATCTTATCACTGCTTGCTATTATAGCCTGTTTATCGGCGATCATCTCACACAAAGCAGCTCTCTCGCTCTTTTTTAATACCTGATAATCGATAATATAGATGATAGCATTATGCGGGATAGATGCGATCTCACTCATCGCTTTTGGATCACTTAGTGAGATAAAATAGATAGGCACATTCTTTTTGTTAGCATATTTAAAGGCAAAAGCGTCCGCATGTTTTTGAAAGCTCGAAGAGATAAAAAGGGGAAGTTCGATATCTTCCTCTTTTTCAGGAACGATCTTTTCGATATTTGCAAAGCTGTGGTTGAGATATTTCTCATACGCTTCGTTACGCTTTTTGAGTTTTTCATAGTCCTGATAGTGGTTGATCTTTCGGATCAATTCCTCTATCATAAAAGGTTTGAGGATATAGTCTTTTGCCCCTGCACTTAGAGGCTTGGAGACGGTATCATTACTAATATAAGAGACCATGAGAATGATGATCGAATTTTTAAAGGTATCGATGACGGGATTAAAATCTTGTCCATTGATATTTGTTGAGAGCAATACTACATCATAGTTCGCACTTTTGATAGCATCTCTTGTGGACGTACACATTTCACATATATGTCCTAATTCACCTAGCTTTGTGGCTATACTCTGGGCTAAATAAACTTCGTTTTCTATAATTAGTATCTTCAAATCTTTGTCCAATCAAAATATTTTAAATTTGCGTTTGCAAGTACAGCGACACCTTCACTGCGTCCTACAAAGCCTAGTTTTTCCGTTGTCGTTGCTTTGATATTTACCATATAGTTTTCAATATGTAAAATTTTGGCAATAGTTTTCTTCATCTCTTCTTTATATTTTGCTAGCCTTGGAGTTTGCGCCGCTATTGTAACATCAACATTGATGATTACAAAGCCAAACTCTTCAAGCTTTGAGACAACATTCTCTAAAAGTTTTTTAGAGTCAATCCCTTTATACTGTGCATCGTTATCAGGAAAGAGGGTGCCAATATCACCCATAGCCGAAGCTCCTAAAAGTGCATCGATGAGAGCGTGAATCGCTACATCCCCATCACTGTGGGCTTTGAATCCAAAATCAGATTCTATTTTGACACCACACAAAAACATCTCACCTTTGTCATCAAAAGCGTGTACATCCAAGCCTGTGCCACTCAGCGTATCCGATGAGGGTGTACTCAGGCATGGGATCTTTTTGAGGTCTTGGATGTAGGTGATCTTGTGGGCATCATCTACCCCTAAAATAAAGGCTCTCTTCCCACCATTTGCAACAATAGCGCTGCTTTCATCGGTAAAATCAAGATCACGTTCAAGTGCGTCTTTGAGAACTTGTGTACGAGAGAGCTGCGGCGTTTGGATACGCTTGACCTTGTCTCTATCTATCGTAGCGTCCTCATAGACGATCGTATCGCTTACCTTGAGATAAGGGACAATGCAGTCACTAGAACCTTTATGTGAGAGTATTGTGTGTAAAAACTCTTCACTAATGCAAGCACGTGCAATATCGCTCACGAGTACATACTCGGTATTTACCTCTTTGAGAGCATTTTGTAGTGACGCACCTCGCGATGCGCCACCCTCTACAAATGTGAAATCTGCAAAACTTTTCATATAGTGCAGATCTTGCGGGTTAGAGGTGATGATTATTCTCTCAAATAGAGCTGTTTTTTCTAATCGTTTTGCTACAAAAAGCCATAAAGGCTCATGCCCTATTCTTAGCCATTGCTTCTTAACGTTTAACTCAAAGCGCGAGGAGTTCCCCGCTGCGAGTAAAACAAGTGTTAAATCCGACAAATAGACTCCTATTTAAGAAAAGTGTTACGAAATTATACATATTAAAAGCTTTTTTTTCTCTTGCTTAG
>JAGGTH010000024.1 GCA_021163845.1 Helicobacteraceae bacterium
CTTTACACATATTTATATTCCTTTGTTTATTGAATCTACATTTTATAATTTTAGCTTAAAAGCAAACTAAAAGAGCTTGTTTCTTCTATGTTTTTGGAACTAATTTATTATCAAATAATAGTACGCTTGACCCAGAGCAATTCCACCGTCGTTGATGGCTGTTTCTTGTTGAAAATAATAGATGATACTTTCCTCTTCAAACTTTTTTATAAGAAGAGTTAAGAGCGTTTTGTTTTGGAAAACTCCACCGCTAAGAATCACTTCCAGCTTCTCTATTTTTGCTATATCAACAACTATTTTTACTAAGGTGTTGATAAACTTTGAGACGATTTCTTTATCAAAGAAATCATACGCTATATCTATCGCACCATCGATTATTTTATACTCAAAGCTTTGCGTGATATTTGGATTATAATTTTGCTCACATATAAGTCCCGCTTCCCCCTCATAGCTTTGAATTTGAAGGAGGTCGGCAAAACTAGCCATAGCATCAAATAGTCTCCCTACAGAAGAGCTTTTTGGTGCATTGAGATCATGAGTATAGCTTTGGTGAAGTAGCTTGATCTCCTCTGTACTAAAAGAGTTTATACATTCAAGATTCAATTGTATCATCTCCTCAAAAGTATATTGCTCAAACAGCATACTCAAAGCAACGCGCCGAGGCTCTTTTATCGCTTTTTCTCCACCTAAGAGTTTGATAGGCGAAAACCAGTACTTACGTTGATCTCCAAGAAATATCTCACCGCCCCAGAGTGTAGCAAGCGCCTCATCTCCATAACCTGTGCCATCAAAACTAAAGCCAAGATATTGCCCCCTTAGTCCAAACTCTGCCATGCATGCATAAATATGTGCCACGTGATGTTGCACCTCTATGCGCTCTTTTGCTTGTGTTTTAGCCCATTTACTTGTCATATAAGAGGGGTGTTTATCATGGATAATGAGATCTGCTTCAAAATCATAAAAACCTTGAAAAGTTTGTATCGTACGTTGAAAGTATTCAAACGACTCAATGCTATCTAGATCACCAATATGTGCAGAGAGGATAATATTGTCATCTATCACAAATGCAATGGAATTTTTTTGATTTGCCCCTAGTGCAAGAATTTTTTTGTCACTTTGAAATGGAAGCTTTATAAGCTTGGGAGCATATCCGCGTGCAAGTCTTAAGGTTTGTTTTTTGCCCTGAATCACTTGAACTACAGAGTCATCTACGCCATTTACAATATCTCTATCAAAGTCAAGTACAAAATCCACAAAGGGAAGTTTCTCGTAAATTGACTCTTCATTTGTGATGATCGGCTCATTTCCCAAGTTTGCACTTGTCGCAACAATTGGATCTTGGAGGTATTCAAACAAAAGATGATGGAGTGGTGTGGATGCGAGCATAAAACCTATACTCTCTATATTTGGAGCAAGTAAACCTGAGAGCTTATTATGCGAAGATGGGAGTTTTTTTATAAGAACAATAGGTGCTTCTTTGGATGTAAGCAAAATTTCCTCTTCTTTACTCGTTGATCCAAAGCTTTGTACCTGTTGCAAATCTTTACACATAATGGCAAAAGGTTTTGTTGGTCTGTTTTTATATTTTCTTAGTTTAAAGATCGCTTCATCGTTCGTTGCATCACATACCAGATGAAAGCCCCCGATACCCTTTATCGCACCTATTTGACCATCTTTGATAGATCTTGCCACATTTTGGAATTTTTCTTCATCGGATAGGTCTAAGTGTTCACCTTTGATGCTCAATGCTAAACGTGCACCACAATGGTTACAGGCTATTGGCTGTGCATGGTAGCGCCTGCTGCGTGGATTTGTATACTCCTCTTGACATGAACTACACATCTCGAACTTGCTCATAGAAGTGTGCTTTCTATCATAAGGAACAGTTTGAATAATGGAGTATCTTGGACCACAGTTTGTACAGTTTAGAGCAAAGTAGTTGTGGTATTTTCCTCCATTTTTCAAGTCTTGCAAGCACTCTTTGCACGTTGCAATATCGGGTGATATCCGAGCAGATTTTGCAGATATTGGATGATCACTTTGGATAATTTCAAAACCCTGAGAGTCTGTTGGCAGGATCTGTGTTTTACTGAGTGTATCAATATGTGCAAGTGGGGGCAATTGTGAATGTAAATATTCTTCAAAAAGTTGAAGCGATTTTTTATTCCCCTCAACCTCTATAGTGACACCACTTATACTATTTTTTACAAAACCACTCAAGTTTAATTCGTGAGCTATCTTATATACAAAAGGTCGAAATCCAACACCTTGGACAATTCCTTGGATACAATAGACTTCTCTAATCATCTAAAGCAAAACCTTTTGAAAAGTAGGGATGACTTGTCTGAAACTTACTGAGGATCCTGCTGTAGAGTACGCTATTTTCAAACATATCACCCATCATCACGATATGCTCTACTTTGAATTTTATTTTTAGTTGCAATAGGGTTTGAATCGACATATCAGCGAAGGCTTCAAAAATGGAGTATGCCAAATAGTGTGCTTGAGTATTCGCTAATTTAAAGCTCATAATAGAACCTAAAAAAGAGAGATAATCAAAACCCTCTTCATTGAAGTTTGCATCTATTTTGAGTCCACCATTTCCATGAAACTCTAAAGATTTATCACTGAGGGATTCAAAACTTTTCTCTTCTAACTCCAAAATTGTTGCAACAGTTTCAAAAAGGTCATACTCTTCATGTTTTGCTAATTCTTCTATTATCTGCGGGTATTTTTGTGTAAAGCTTGAAAGTAGCTTCGATTTATTTGTATCTTTTGCCATTAAATCAAAAATATGTTTGAGTACAAAGGGTTGAAACTTGATCACTTGTTTTGCGGTGCTTTCATTGGAGACAAGAAAAGAGATCCCATTTTGCTTACTTAAGTTTGCACAAAGAGCCCCTTTTGTAAATCCAGCCTCTTTTGCTATATTTAAAAATCTATTTGCCACACGCTCTTCACTTAGATTTTGAACGCTTCTACTCACACCTCTTGCATCTCTGATGACAGTGACATTTTTTTGTATGATCACAACTTTTAAAGGATCACTTTCTTCAAAAAAGAGATATTCCACCTCACTTTCTTTTGCATTTAAAGCAACAAGATGGCTTTTAATACTATGGGGTAGTTTTATATTGATAAATTTTTTTCCGCTTAACTTTTGGAGTGTTTCATCTCTAATAGTCACTTTGAGGGTTGGTTTTTCTATGCTCAATAGAGCCTTGATCTCATCAGAGGTCATAAGAAAGAGTTTGTGTAAATTTTTTGGATCTACGACCAAAAGAGTACTCCCTTCACTATAGTGGGGTGAGTAGTATTTCGTATCAAAAAACTCCTCTTTTGCCTCATTTGAGTAGTGATTACATACAAGGGAATCGTTAAGATACTCTTCACTCGAAGGATCATAAAGTGCTTCTAGACATCTTGGACATGCAGATATATCATAGTTTGCTACCCTAAACTCATCTTTTGGGTGAATCGCATCTATAGTGATAGTTTGTATCTCATCGAGAAACAGAGAATGGGCTAGATACTTGTTGGATAAAGCAGTAAAGTGAGCGAGTGCATTTGCGTCATTCTCATCTAGTTGAAGCAAGAGACTCTCATCGCTCTGTGAGATAGTTCCTGTGATTGCACTCTCTTTGATCATGGCTTGTAAAAAGCCTGCGAAATATCTACTATCGCTATTGTATTTAATAATTTGTTGGATAGCCATTTTTAAACTCACTTTGTGGATTTGCATATTTTTCTATTATTTCTTCAAGTGTAACAGTATCTAAATTTCTTTTATATCTTATTCCTGATCTATCTAGCTCCGCTGTTGCTACATCCACAAGCTTAGAAAACATCTCTTTCATTTCAGGTGTCAGACCTATATTTACAGTTTCAATATCTTTAGGGATAATTCCTATTATATTCACATCTGCCATTCTCTCCAAAAGCGAACATATCTCTAGCATCTCTACAATTTCTACTTCATGAGCTGTTTGTTTGTAACTCCCTAAGCCCAAAAGTTCCTCTGATGGCAGATTGTAAATAGATCCAACTTCATCATTCATAGTTATGGTGTCAAGAATGACGACCTTATCATATTCTTGGTAGTATGTCATCAACTGAAAGCCTAATACTCCGCCATCAACTAATGTTACGTCATCTGAAAATGTAAAGTTTTCTTCAAGGAATCTTGCAGCATAAACACCAATACCCTCATCCTGATATATCACTGTACCTGCACCGATTATAGCTGTTCTCATTTTAAATTACTCCAAAAATTAAAAAAGCCAAAAAGAGCTTTCTCTTTTTGGCTTGGTTTAGATCAATAACTTTAGAAGTGCCCTTCAGTATTATTTTTCTTTAATAAATTTATCTCCGCCGATGACTATATTGACATCTCCCTCTTTCCAGAAGATAGTTCTCCACACTTGGTAGTACACATGAAACATGATCCAAACAATAATGGCATACATAGTGTAATGATGTGAGAGTCTTACATCCATAAATGTACCCCCTGTAACAACGACTGTCCAGTCAGTTGTAAGATGCAGTACCGCTGGCCACCATGAACCAATAGAGCTAAGTCCTGAAGCAAGTCCGTGGACGTAGAGCTGAAGACCTGTTAAGAGCATCCATATTAGCATCATGTGAAAAACAAAGAAAAAGACGGCATTAAAGCTATCTGCATGGGATGAGTCAAACTTCTTCACACGGTTCAGTGTGATGAGATTCACCAAAACATCAACAAACTCTTTGATATTTGTCCATGTCGGAATCAGTTTTTTATACGCTTTTTCAAATCTTGAAAAGAAGTATAAATAAGCAACGACGATACTGCTCACATCAAATATGATCGCGACGATAAAGTGTAACAATCTATTCCATGCCATAACATACTTATCTACTGCAGGATCTGCAATAAAACTTTGATAATAAGGATGACCGATATATAAACCAGTCACAATAGCAATGACCATAGAGATAGCAACCACCCAATGGTTGAATCTCATAAAACCTGTCATCCTTTCAATTTTTTTATAACTCATTTCTTCCTCCACAGATGTTCATTCTCATACACAACCGTTCTAGGTTTGGACCTTTTGGTACACTCACTTAAACAGCACAGCTTGTATTTACTTTAAAACTACTAAGCTCTTTGCCTTTTGTGTCGACAATATGAACGGCACATGCGATACATGGGTCAAAGCTATGTATGGTTCTCAAGATCTCAAGTGGCTGTTCTACACTAGCTACTTTTGTCCCGATAAGAGCTGCTTCGTAAGCACCCATTCTATTTTTGTAGTCTCTTGGGGCTGCATTCCATGTTGATGGAACAACTGCTTGGTAGTTTTCGATCTTGCCATCTTTAATAACCACCCAGTGACCTAAACCACCACGAGGAGCCTCAGCCATACCAAAACCTTTGGCGTCTTTAGAAACTTCATCAAAATCAAATTCAGTCCAAGTGCTAAGATCTCCTGCGGCAACATTAGCAGCGAGCTCATCCACCCAGCCCATCATCACATCACCCATAAGCTCTGTTTCTATAGCCCTCGCAGCAGTTCGTCCCACTGTTGAAAATATGACTGATGCAGGAGCAGCAGTCTCAAGCCCTAGTGTTTTTCCAAGTTTGACTAAAAATTTTGTAGCATATTTGGTGATGTTCGCATCATTTGAAGCAAGACCTACAGCAATTCTTGCTAGTGGACCAACTTCCATTCTTGTGTCATCATAAAGTGGTGATTTGATCCAAGAATATTTTTCATCTGTTTTGAGATATGCATAACCATCCTCTTTTGTTTCTAAACCTGTGTACTTAGGAGTTGTTACACCTTCAAATGGGTGCAGCCCTTTGTCATTTGCACCTTCATACCATGCATGAGAAACATCTTCGGTGATCTTTGTCTGATCAAGAGGATAAAGTTTTGTTAGATCACCGTTGAGTACAACACCTGATGGAAATAAGCTTGTAGCGTTATAAAACCCTGTATCATCAAGTTTAAAATCACCATAACTCATATAGTTTTTCAAGCCTGAACCTGTGCCATCAAGTGCTTCATCCGCATAGACAGTTCCAGCCATTAACACATCTACAAGATAAGCATTTTTAATAAAATTATTTGCTTTTCTTAGAAGTGATTTATACTGCTCTATACGTGCAGGATTTTGAATATCTTGAACACATGTAACACCACCCACAATGAGTGATTGTGGGTGAGGCATTTTACCACCAAAGATAGCCATCATCTTTGACATATCTCTTTGCATGTCGAGCGCTTGTAAATAGTGTGCTACAGCGATCAAGTTTTGTTCTGCAGAAAGTTTGTAGTTTTTATTTCCCCAATATGCATTTGAAAAAATACCCAAACGCCCTTGTTCTACAAATTTTCCAACTCTTTGCTGAATAGCTCTAAGTTCCCCTTCACCCGCTCCGTATGGAGTATCCGTCCACTTGAGAGCCTCTTTGGCAGCTAATTTTGGATCAGCCTTGAGAGCACCTGTGATATCTACCCAGTCGAGTGCATGAAGATGGTAAAAGTGTACAACATGGTCATGAATATATAAAGCACCTTGAATCAGGTTTCTTACAATTCTTGCATTTTTAGGAATAGTGACTTTAAATGCATCTTCTACCGCTTCTATACTTCTTTGATAGTGTGTTCCTGTACAAACACCACATATTCTCATTGCAAGAAGTCCAGCATCCCTAGGATCTCTCCCTTTGAGTATAGTCTCTATACCTCGAAACATCGTAGAACTTGCAAATGCGTCTGTAATCACATTGTTGTCATCTATGACCGCTTCAATTCTTAAATGCCCTTCAATCCTTGTTATTGGATCTACTATGATATGTTTACTCATTATTCATCTCCCTCTTTTTTTCCAGCTAAAATACTCGCCGTTGCATGGATTCCAATCCCGATACCCGCCGCAGTGAGTAGTCCTAAACCAAACTCATCTACAGTTTTTTCTACTCCACCACTTGGTGCTTTGAAATGTGTATCTGCCATTGGTCTCTCTTGTGCATATTTATCCCAAAATTGCGGTTCAGAACAACCGATACAACCGTGTCCAACACCGATAGGCCAGTTTGTACCGCTGTTGTATCTGACAATAGAACAGTTATTGAAAGTCATAGGACCTTTACATCCCATCTTATAAAGGCAGAAGTTATTTTTAGCACCCTCATCACCCCATTCCTCTACAAACTCACCTGCATCAAAGTGTGCACGTCTTTCACAGTTATCGTGAATACGGTATCCAAATGCAAATTTAGGGCGATTTAAATGATCTAGTTCTGGAATTTGACCTGTAAGAACAAAGTGTAAAATAGTTCCTGTAATATTTGCAGGGTTTGCAGGACAAGCAGGGATGTTGATAATAGGTTTGCCTCTTACTATATCTTGTACACCAACTGCACCTGTTGGATTAGGGCTTGCAGCGGGAACACCACCAAAGGTTGCACATGTACCAACTGCCACGACAGCTGCACTATCTTTTGCAACACGAAGAAGGTGATCTTTAAAAGTCTCGGCTTTTGCCCCGATGGTTCCATAAAGACCATCCATCGCTAAAGGGATAGAACCCTCTACAACACAAAGATACTTCCCTTTAAAGGTATGCATAGCCTCTTCTAAATGCTCCTCAGCAGCGTGACCAGATGCAGCCATGAGGGTTTCATTGAATTCCAATGAGATAGTTTCTAAGATAAGTTCATCAATAGTTGGAGCATCACTTCTCAAAATCGCCTCAGAATTGCCTGCACAGTCTTGCAGTTCGATCCATATTATAGGAACTCTATTCATAAGCTCTGCAGCTTGTGCAATAAGAGGAGTAAAGTTTGCAGGAAGCATTAACGCAGCACATGCGGCACTTGCCCACTTCATAAAATCTCTTCTATCTAAACCTTCTGATTCTAAAACGGAAGATATCGATGTTTTTGAAGCCGCCGTTGTTTGCTCTAACTCGTTTAGCCTTAGAGTCATTGTCTTCATTAAAGAATCATAATACTCGGTACCACGATTCGTATTGACCTTCGATCCTTTAGCACTAAACATTTTTGCTAAAGCTTCTCTTTTCTCAATCATAACTTACCCCTCTGATGGAATTAAAAAAATGAATATTCATTCACTTTTTTAATTCTAATAGAAATAAACTTTAGAAATACTTATAATTGTTGAAATTCAGATTATTCTTTGAAATAAAAAAAGGTAATAGTTTGAGAGAGGCTTTTTAGTGAGTTGTACATACGGAACAAACATCAAAAGTCTTGAAAACAAGTTCAGCGATGCGAATATCTTCAAGACCGATCATAGCCTTTTGTGATACTCCTTGTTTCTCTTTTGTGCCACCACTTAGATTCCACTGAGTCGGGGTTATAATCTCATAATTTTTTATGAAGCCATTTTCAAGTTCTACTTTATGAATAAGGGAGCCACGAGCTGCTTCAACGGCCGAAGATCCCTTGGCACTTACTTGCATAATATCTTGTGAGGGTTGTATATAAGAAGCTTCACTTAAGTCGAGTTCTTGGATCAGTTTTTTAGAATGCTCTAAGAGCTGAGATATTTCACAAACCCGCGCTAAAATCCTACTAAACATACTATCACCATATCTCCTGTGAGAATCTTTGATGAGAGGTGTTTTATTGATCATTGCACGAGCGAGAGGTCCAACCTCATAATATTTATCTTTAAAGCTAACATTTTTAGCATAAGAGGTTTTTTCTTGACTCTCTTGTACATATCGGAGAGGGATATTGCTTGAAACTCTTGTTTTGAGAGACTTGCCTTTTGAAAAAAGAGTATTCTCACCAAAAGCGATAAACCTATCGTAGCTCTTTGCAAGCTCGAGCCAGTTGTTTGTTTGAATAAGCTCTAAGATCTCTCTTAGGTCTCCTTCTTTGTTTAAAATATTCTCTACAGTATCATTTGCCAAGGATGTTTGATTCTCAGTACTAAGAATATTTGTCTCAAAGAACTTGAGGGTCTCGTCGATATAATGTTGAAGTTTTATGAGATCTGTATAGGTCACTTCACATGTTACTCCCCCAACGATAGCGTAAGAGGTGTGTGGATATTGCCCACCAAAAAGAGCGATCGCTTTTGCCATAAGCTGTGAGGGGTATGTTGCTTTGAGTATTTGCTGTTTTTTTCCAAAAAGAGGGAAAAGTGTCAGATAGAACCATTTGAAGTGATTTTGGATAAGTTCAAAATTGAGTGTGAGTTCTCGGATCTTTTTTGCTTTGTTTGTAATGTGTAGATCATCATAACAGCTCTCAAGGGCCTCAACTGTAGCCATAAGGTGTGCATGTCCACAGATACCACAAACACGAGGGTTTATTACGAGTGCATCAAAAGCTCGTTTGCCTCTTAGGATACCTTCGATATTTCTTGTAGACATAAAGGATATATCTACAAAATCGATCTTTCCATTTTTCATGTTGAAATCAAGCTTCGCTTCACCTTCGATCTTTTCTATGAGTTTAATCATCAAACAACTTCTTTTCTAATCTATTTATAGTAAAAGCCTTTGTAATCCCTGCTAAAGTCAAATAGACTCTTTTTGCAACACCCAAAGGTAAGTGTTCTGGAATACCTATGTTTTTTTTGGTATTAAAAAGGTTCTCTCTAGGAAAACTTGGTTCAGTACATCCCATGCAGGGAAGTCCCGCTCTTGTTTTTGAGTTTATCTCGTTCCATAAGATCTTATTACAGCTTCCTCGCGTATATGGTCCTTGGCAACCGTGTTCGTAAAACATACAACCCTCTAACTCTCCAAAATTATGATTGTCAATCTTATATTCAAAATACTCATTTCTCGTACATCCATTATGCACCGTATACGCAAAATACTCTTTGGGTCTTAGATACTCATCTAGCTTGAGGGAAATATTGTTTTTGATGGCGTAGAGTGTATTTACCAATACCTCTGGATGTACAGGACAGCCTGAGACAGAAATAGTTTTCTCTTTTATCTCTTGAAACCTATCTGATTCAAGCTCTTGAAGAAAGTGCAATCCACTTACGTTTGTATAGTTACTCTCTTTGAAAATACCTCCAAAAGTAGCGCAAGTTCCGACAGTAACAATTTTTTTAGCAATTTTGGAATATTTTTTGATAATCTCTATAATTGGGATATCTGCTCTTTGAAAATCCTCTGCAATAGAGCCCTCTATCAATAAGATCTCACAACGTATCTCGCTAGAGACAATCTCCTCAAGGCTGTAGTTCGAGTCGATAATAGGGTGATAGATGAATT
>JAGGTH010000113.1 GCA_021163845.1 Helicobacteraceae bacterium
CCCTTTTTTAAAAATTTTTATCTCATCTTCATAGTTTTTTCGTTTTTTATACATATTTCCGATCATATAATGAGAATATGCTGGCTTATAATTTTTATCTATAAGATGTTTATAATAGATTATTGCATCCGTATAGTATTTTTTGTCGTAAAAAGCTTTTGCCTGATTATATACCTCTGCTGAAGCCATACTCTCTAAAGGAGATTTGCTCTGAGTACTTGAACTTTTATTTGTACCTTGTAGCTCTTTTGACACAAGTTCCTTAAACTTATTGACATCATCAATTAAAGCATTTAGTTCCTCTTTGCGAACATAAGTACTTTGGATTGTATCTACTGCTTGAGAAAGTTCAGTAAGAGCTATTTTCATTTGACCTAAAGATTGTGTATTAGACTCAACAATACCCAGAACTCTTTTTTCAAAAAGATCTGCATTCTCTAAATTTTTTTTGTCTTGTTCGATAAGTGTAGCGATGCTACGTTTATTTTCATGTGCTTTTATTCCCATGCTCTCAACAATACTTTGAAGCCCATCTATTCTTTCTCTTAAAGAATCAACCTGATTTGCTTGATTTGAAGTCGATGTCAATACTTTTTTGAGGTTTTTCTTGTTTTGAAGAATGATCTCTTCAGATGGGGTAAGTCCGTAAGGATTTTCTTTATTGAGGTTGCCAGCACCGAACGCAGAAGGTTCGGAGGCAATGAGAAGTAGAGGCACAAAAGTCACTAAAACAGCAACAATTATACGTACTTTCATAGCTTACAAATTATGGAAGAAGTTTAAAATCTACACGACGATTTTTCGCCCAACATTCTCTCGTTTTTTCAGTACAAGTAGGGTTACTTTCACCATAACTCACCATAGTGATACGAGACGCATCCACACCTTCAGCAACTAAAGCATTTTTTACACTGTTCGCTCTCTTAAGACCAAGTGCAAAGTTATATTCATCACTTCCCCACTCATCACAATTTCCTTCAAGCTTTACAGTAAAGCGATTCGTAGCATTTTTTGCAATTGTAGCATCATTTGATACATGTTCTTTCATATCAGAACGGATAGCAAACTTATCAAAATCAAAATATACAGATAATAAGTCTTTCTCTAATGCAGCCATACTCATCTCATTGCTATCTGCACTTTCCATAGAATCTTCTGATGTAACCGCAGTCGCATCTGAAGATACCGTCTCAGTTTTTACACTTTCTACTTCTTGAACTGGCTGACTTACAACCTCGTCAGCAGGAGCATCTACAACTGGCTCTTTCGAGCTACATCCACTTAATACTAAAAGTGCTATTGCAACACTTGAGAAAACTAACTTTTTCATCTATTTATACCTTAAAATTGGAATTTACATATTGTATCGAAAAATTCCTAATAGAGCGAATGCAATGACAAGAATAAATATTTCTTGTTACTTCTCTACCAATCTATGGCTTGTATCTTCCCATATTTTAGAGGGAAAAGATAATTTTTGTTATGTTCTAACCTTATAATCCCTAAAGAGCTTTGTGCTTTATAATTCTTAATAAAAAGTATTGCATCACCATCTTTTGAAAATCGTGGAAATTCATTGACACCTGTTGCGGTTAATCTTCTTATAAAATCTGTTTGTGTTGATATTAGATGTAGATTAAAAGTATTTCTAGAAAAAGCATTAGAGCTTTCACGTGCTTTGTATACGATGTACTTTCCATTAACACTACATGAGGAATTACTCTGTCCATAATAAACCATCTGTTCTACTCGATTTGTACTTAAATCTTTTGAAAAAATATTAGGATACCCAAGTCTATTTGAAACAAATACAATCTTTTCTTGTCCAAAAAACTGCCCATTTACATCAATTCCAGAATAGGTAGTAAGCTGTTGGATCTTCTTCGTATTTTTATCAAAAAGATAGATGTCAGGTTGTCCTTTTGGTGCCATAGTAAGCAAGAGCTTGGTCCCATCCGTGCTTACATCCGAACAAACAAGCATTCCATCTGAAGATATCAAACTTTGATTCTCACCTGAACTTAGATTCACATACTGCAAAATAGGTTTTTTCCCATCTAAAGATGTATAATAAAATTCATTTTGCTCTTGATTTGCCCATTTAGGGAAAATATTATAACCACCTTTGACAGCTACATGTTGGTACTCTAAAGTATAGTCAGATATGACAATCTCACTTACTTTAGCATCTATCATTCTAGAAAAAATTACTTTTTTCTTCATCCACTCTACTGATGGAGCTCCCATATAATTATTAACATCATATGCTATAGCGTGAGATACAAACATATATACATTTTTTGCACCAATTCTATAGCTCTTTTTAAAAACGATATCACCCTCTTTGATAAGTTTGATCTCAACATTTAAAGAGGTGTCATCAGCTTGGGACATTTTGTATCGTAAAACATAATTTTTATCTTTGTTTTCGACCAAGACATCCATATCATTAAAATGGGTTTTAAGATAGTGTCTGTCAACATTAAAAAGAGCAAGTACATTGAGATCAGCCACTATAGATTTAAAAAATTGTAATTTAAACGTATCGTCAAAATTGATCGAAGCATCTTCTACAGCTATAGAGGGGAGTGATTCCACTTTTTTTACTACCTCTATCGTAGCATCACTACTCATGGCAAAACTGACAAGCAACATTAACGCAATAATTATTTTCAAAATCTACTCCTCTGATCTAAGTATAATAATATAATTTCCACTTTTATTCTCTGGATTTACAGGGAATATAACACCCATCAACCTTGACTTCACCCTATCACACTCTTCATTAAGAAGCTGATTACTTGAATAATTCAAAATTCTAAAATCCAACATTTTACCAAGTGCGCTTAACTCAATAACCGCACGAACGCTATTACCTTGAGAATTTTGGGGTGGATGAAAATGCTTGTAAACAATGGCTTGAATTTTAGCACGATATTCATTAACCTCACTCCCTGTAGAGGATGATTTTTTTGAATCACTGCCCTCTTCACTCGTTAAGGATTCAATTTTTTTAGACAGAGAATCCACTTCTTGTGTTTTTGTTTTTTTAATACGTTTTTGAATCTCTTGAAATCTTTTTGTATCTTCTGTTTTCTTTTCTTCTTTTTTTTCTTTTTTTATCTCTTTTGTCCAAACTTTATTAAAGAGATCTCCAACATCAATATCTTCTGACGGAGTCTCCACTTCTTGAGTTTGTTCCTCTTGTACGCTTGGTGCTTCTATTGTTTTATCAACACTCGTACTCTTATTTTTAAAGTCTGTATTTGACAAATCGATAGAAACAGAGATAAAGTCATCTTTTTTCATAGCAAAAAAATGACTTTTTGAGGATGTAAATAGCATATAAGCAAAAAGGGATAAAAAAAATAAAAAAAGTGCAAATGCCAAAAAGCCACTTGCATAAAAAAGGGTATTATCTCTAGCCATTGGTCGCTAAAGAAACCTCAGTAAATCCGGATTGTTTTACAGCTGCTAATATAGACATAACAACACCATAATCCAAACTTCTATCTGCACTGATAAGTACACTTGCTTTAAGATCTAACTTTCTAGAATATTTGTAAAAATTATCTTCAAATGAGTTGAGATCAAAGTTATCTTTATTTACCTGAAGCGTTCCATCTTTTTTAATAGTAATATGTACAGGGGGGATTTTTGAGATTTGCTTTGTAACAGAACCTTGAGGAAGTTTAATATTCTCTTCATAGACTATATTTGGAGCTATCACCATTAAAATAGCTAATAAAACCAACATCACGTCCACAAGTGGCGTAATATTGAGCTCAGGTTTATCGTCCCAATCGTATAACATTATGAAGCTTTTCGAGCGAGTATCGCATCTCTTTGCATCTGAATAAAGCCAATAAGTTCAAAAGACTTTCTTTTAAGGATCTGATGATAAGTATAAGCAAAAATTGCTACAAATATACCAGCTGCAGTTGCAATAAGAGCATCAGAAACACCACCTGAAATAATAGACATACTACCACTACTTTGACCGATATGTGTAAATGTATCCAATATAGAGATAACTGTTCCAAAAAGACCAATAAATGGGGTAGTAGATGCAAAAATAGAGAGTATTGAAAGCCCTTTGGTCGCTTCTTTAGTTGCTGCGAGCATAGCTAGATCAAGTAATTCTTTTGTTGTATTAGAACTCGTTTTAATAAAGTGACTCAAATAAGAGTTATCTTTAACATTAGATGCACCCAAAAGTAAAGATTCTAATGAAATATTTTCTTTTTCAAGCCAATTATTAATTGAAAGAAAGCGATAGAAAAACACCCAGTTAAGGATGATAAAATAGAGGGACAAAAGAGCAAGTACACCCAAAGTTACTGGGTGACTTTTTAAATAAAAATCTATTAACTCGTTCGTCATACTGTTAAATTAATTTTTTAGCTGCAGATTCTATTTTTGCAGAAACAGAAGCTATAGCTGGATTAGAATCAGCAATTGAGTTAAGAAGTTCTTGAGCATCCTCAAGAGCTTTAGAGATAGCAGATTCACTCTCACCACGAATAGCAACAGCACCCTCTACTAATACAATAACTTTTTCTTCATCAACATTGACAACACCCCAGTTGATTAAGATTGATTCGACTGATTTATCTTCTTTTTCGATATCAATAACACCCGCTTCTAACAAAGTAGAAAGAGAAGCGTGGTTTGCAAGGACACCGAATTCACCCTCTTCACCAGGAAGAGTTACACTAATAGCTTCACCATTAAAGATTTGACCATTAGGAGTGAGGATTTCAAGTTTTAACTTATCCATTACAGTCCTTTAGTTTACTAAGAATTACTTTTCTTTAGATTTGAGTTTCTCAGCTTTTTCTATAGCTTCATCCATTCCACCAACCATATAGAAAGCATTTTCAGGCATATGATCGTATTCACCATTTAAGATCCCTTTGAATCCTTTAATAGTATCTTCTAAAGAAACATACTTACCAGGAGCACCTGTAAATACTTCTGCAACGAAGAATGGCTGTGACAAGAATTTCTCAATTTTACGTGCACGTTCAACAACATTTTTGTCTTCTTCAGATAACTCATCCATACCAAGGATAGCGATGATATCTTGAAGATCTTTATATTTTTGCAGTGTTTGTTGTACACCACGTGCTACATTATAATGCTCTTCACCTAAAATTTGTGGATCAAGTAATCTTGAAGTTGAATCAAGTGGATCAACTGCAGGATAGATACCTTTTTCAGCAATTTTACGGTTCAGTACTGTCGTTGCATCTAAGTGAGCAAATACAGAAGCAGGAGCCGGGTCAGTTAAGTCATCCGCTGGTACATATACCGCTTGAACAGATGTAATTGAACCATTTTTAGTTGATGTAATACGATCTTGAAGAGCACCCATCTCACGAGCAAGAGTTGGTTGGTAACCAACAGCTGAAGGGATACGACCAAGAAGTGCTGACATCTCAGAACCTGATTGTGCAAAACGGAAAATATTATCGATGAACATAAGTACATCTAATTTCTTCTCATCACGGAAATACTCAGCCATAGTAAGACCAGTAAGAGCGATACGGTTACGTGCTCCTGGTGGTTCACTCATTTGACCGTAGCACAGTGCAACTTTGTCAAGTACGTTTGAATCTTTCATTTCGTAGTAAAGGTCATTCCCTTCACGTGTACGCTCACCAACACCAGCAAAAACAGAAAGACCGTCATGACCGTGTGCAACATTGTGAATAAGTTCCATGATAATAACTGTTTTACCAACACCAGCACCACCGAAGAGACCAACTTTTCCACCTTTTGCGTATGGTGCTAAAAGGTCAACAACTTTGATACCCGTTTCAAACATCTCAGTTGTTGTAGATTGATCTACAAGTGGTGGTGGAGCACGGTGAATTGACCAAGTAGGAGCATCATTTACTTGCTCACCACCATCAATTGTCTCACCAATAACGTTAAAGATACGTCCAAGTACTTTTTCACCTACAGGAACCTTAATTGGAGCACCTGTTGCTTTTGCATCCATTCCACGAACAAGACCTTCACTCATATCCATTGCGATCGTTCTTACACGACCATCACCTAAGTGTGCTGCAACTTCAAGAACTAAACGGAACTCATTCCCTTCTACATTTACATTTACTTCAATCGCTTCGTTAATTACTGGAAGGTATCCATCAAAATCAACATCAACAACTGGACCCATAACCTGGCTAATTTTACCAATCATATTTTTCTCCATTATTTCATAGACTCCACACCACTTATTATCTCAATAAGCTCAGTAGTAATAGCTGCTTGTCTCGCTTTATTAAATTTCACATTTAATGATTTAACCATATCTTTAGCATTGTTTGTCGCAGCATCCATAGCTTGCATACGTGCACTGTGCTCAGCTGCAACAGAATCAATTAAGGAATAATACATATTATATTCAACATATTTATTCACTAAAGAGTCTAGCATATGCTCTTCATCTTGTGCTTCCACTTCGATCACAGAACTCTGAACATCTTTACACTCAAATTGCTCTGTATCAACTGGAAGTACTTTATTTACATGCAGCTCTTGGGTAATCATATTTTTATACCCATTATAGACTACATGAACAGCATCGATCTTCCCATTTTTATAATCTTCCAAAGAAGCTTTAATAAATTCGTCAGATCTTACTTTATCAGGTTTTGAACTTAGATTTGTCACTTCATCAAAAAGTTCAATTTCATTGTATTTAAAGTATTCAATACCTTTTTTACCGACTCCACGTAAACGCACTTTAACATCTTGCTCTTTGTAGCTTGCTATAAGTTTATTAACAGCTTTAATAGTTTGAATATTAAAACCACCACATAAACCTTTATCTGCAGTTACAAAAATAATGTCAACCATTTTTGGGTTCTCAATTGTTGAAAAACAACGATTATCAATCCCTCCAACTTTATTACATTTAATGCGCCCAGCTATTTCGGCAATAACCTGATTCATTTTTTCAGCGTAAAGACGAGAGCGTTTTGCTAACTCTTCTGCACGGCGAAGCTTTGCAGTAGATACAAGCTTCATTGCACGAGTTGTCTTCTGAGTGCTTGTAACACTCTTTATCTGTCTCTGAATATCTTTCAAGTTTGCCATTAAATAATCCTTATGCTACCACGAAAGTAGATTTGAACTCTTCAAGTGCTTTTTTCATTAATGCATTTGTTTCATCATCAACTTTTGAAGTGCTTCTAATGTTCTCAAAGATTTGAGGATAAGATGCTTCAACAAATGGATAAAGTTCAGCTTCAAAGCGAACAACATTCGAAGCGTCCATATCATCAAGGAAACCTTCATTTCCAGCGAAAATGATCATAACTTGCTTCTCTACTGAAAGTGGAGAAAATGGTGGTTGTTTAAGAACTTCTACCATTCTTTGACCACGCTCTAGCTGATTACGAGAAACTTCATCAAGATCAGATGCAAATTGAGCAAATGCTTGAAGCTCACGGTACTGAGCAAGATCAAGTCTGAGTGTACCAGCAACTTGTTTTGTTGCTTTGATTTGTGCAGCACCACCAACACGAGATACAGATAAACCAACGTTGATCGCAGGACGAATACCTGAGTTGAAAAGATCAGTTTCTAAGAAGATCTGACCATCTGTGATAGAGATAACATTTGTTGGGATGTATGCAGCTACATCTCCCGCTTGTGTTTCAATAATTGGAAGAGCAGTTAAAGATCCAGCTCCCTCTTCATCACTTAATTTTGCAGCTCTTTCAAGAAGTCTTGAGTGGATATAGAATACATCCCCTGGATATGCTTCACGACCTGGAGGGCGACGAAGGATAAGTGACATTTCACGGTAAGCTACAGCATGTTTTGAAAGATCATCATATACAATAAGACCATGTCTTGCGTTATCACGGAAATACTCACCCATAGTAACACCAGTGTATGGAGCTAAAAATTGAAGTGCAGCAGCTTCAGCAGCTGTAGAAGATACAACGATTGTATATTCCATTGCACCATGTTCTTCTAAACGACGAACAATTTGTGCTACTGTTGATTCTTTTTGACCTACTGCAACGTACACACAAACAACACCATTACCTTTTTGGTTAATGATAGTATCAAGTGCTACAGTTGTTTTACCAGTTTGTCTGTCACCAATGATAAGCTCACGTTGACCACGACCGATTGGAACAAGCGCATCGATTGCTTTAATACCAGTTGCCATTGGCTCATGAACAGATTTTCTCTCCATAATACCAGGTGCTTTTTCTTCTACAAAACGTGTTTCAGTTGTCTCAATTGGACCTTTTCCATCAATTGGCTCACCAAGAGCATTTACAACACGCCCTAAAAGTGCATCACCTACTGGTACACGAAGAAGTTTTCCTAGTCTTTTTACAGACATACCCTCACGAAGTTGATCTCCAGAACCTAGGATAACAACACCTACGCTACCCTCTTGAAGGTTCATTACTAAACCTCTTGTTCCATCTTCGAACTCAACCATCTCACCTGCCATAACCTTGCTAAGTCCGTAAACTTGAGCAACACCATCAGCGTAAGAAACAATTTTACCAGTTTCGTTAATATCAACACTTAGTTCAAAGTTATCAATACGCTCTTTAATTATTGAGCTGATTTCATCAGCTTGAATTTTTGCTACCACTACTTGTTCTCCTCTCTATGAAGTTAAATTGCTTTTACAATATGTTCTATCATTTGACTATTGATTCTTGCTTGAGAAAAATTAATCTCTACTCCAAGATCTTCAACATCTACTTTAATTCCATCAAAATCATCTTTGATGAATTCTAAAGTGATGCTTGCACCAAATTTATTCCCAAGACCAGTACTTAGATCTTTCATTACCTGTGGATCAATCTCGCTATCACTATAAACTTTACCACTATATATTTTTGTTAAGTCTGCAATATCTTTTCTTAAACACTCAGCAACTGCTGGGATTATCTCGATACGTTTGTTCTCAACTAATATTTTGATAAAATTCTCAATCTCTTTAGAATCAGTATCTTTCACTGCTCCTAATAAGATCTCAAGTTTTTGCTCTTTTGTCACATTAGGACTGCACACTATTTCCATAAACTTTGTGTCATTAAATGATTGAGACAAAGCAAAAAAGACAGTACTTAATTTCTTTACTGTTTCAATGTCTAGGCCACTTGTAAGTGCTTTAACATATCTTTTTGCAATTAGTTCTTCCATTTACGCCACCTTCTTTAGGATAACATTCGCCATAGCTTCTTTATCAAAACCATCAGCACTTTGACTCAATGTATCATTGAGAACATCTTCAACAACACCACGAACCATTTTTCTTTGTTCAAATTCCATCAAAGACTCATGTTGTTTTGATAAAGATTCCAAGTCATTCTCACACTGAGACATGATGTTATCATTAAGAATCTTGTTCTCTTTTTTAGACAAAGCAGCTAAATCTTGAGCATATTTTTCAGCATCAGAAATTTTTGCTAAAGCCTCTTTTTTAAGAGCCATAGATTCATTTAATTTGTCTTGAACTTTTTGCAATTCATCAGCGATAGATTGCGATCTTGAATTAAAATAATTCTTGACTGGTTCAGCAATTAAATACCATATTAAACCTGCAAATATCAAAAAGTTTACTGTTCTTTGAACAATATCAGTATCTGCGTGTTCTGCATTAGTGCCAGATGCTAATGCATAAGTTGATATCAATAGCATAAATACTAAAATTCTACTCACATTACATCCTTATACTTGACTAAGTTTAGCTTTTACAGCTTCTTTAAACAATGGAACCTGTGACATTAATTCACTTGTTAATTGTTCTTTTGATTTAGCGAGTGATTCTTTAAACTCTAAATAATCACTAGCTAGCTCAGTACGCTTAGCCTCCAACTTACTCTCTGCTAACTCTTTAGCATCCATGACAACCTTCTCTCTTAGAGCAGAAGCTTCCAGTTTTGCATTCATAATTATTGATTCTGCTTTAGCATTCAACTCTCTGATTTCATCATCATTCGACCCGATTTTTTGCAAGTCTCTTTTGATATCATCATTACGTTTATTCATATAAGCAAATAATGGATTATAAAGCCAACTGTTTAGAACTGCGATAAGTGTAAGAAATACGACTAATGTAGCTATAAGTAGTATCGGGTTTATATCTAACATAGCACCTCCTAAAAGTTGCGCAATTATAC
>JAGGTH010000099.1 GCA_021163845.1 Helicobacteraceae bacterium
GGTAGTACGCGAGATAGCCCGCCCTTATGAGATCATGACCTCATAAAAGCAAGCAAAGAAGCGGTAACGGCTACGTTGAGTGATTCTACTCCGCGATTCATTGGGATAGAAAGTGCTTTATTACATAGAGCCGTTACCTCTTTACTCACCCCTTCGCTCTCATTGCCCAACACAAAAATTGATCTCTCTTGGGATGTAATGGTGTAGATGCTCTCTGTTGCGTGAGAACTCAGAGCATAGATAGATGCCCCTTGAAGCTCTTTAAAAACCTCCTCTAAAGTATTACAAAAATAGATAGGGATCTTAAACAGAGTCCCAGCACTCGCTTTTATCACCAAAGGGGAGATCTTTGCGGAGTTTTTCTTTGGTAAGATGATCCCATCTACATTTCCAGCTGCACATGAACGGATGATCATCCCGAGGTTTTGTGGGTTGTGGATCCCATCGAGTGCGATAAGACGATACGATGAAAGCTTAGAGATCTCTTTGGCATCTTGATAGCTTTGCGCCACGATATCGATCGCCACCCCTTGATCTTGCTTTGCATTTTTACTGATGCGGCTGAGGGCATTTTTATCGTGGTAGAGTATCTCCACATCCCTTTTTTGTGCCAAAGAGAGGATATCTTTGATCGCTCCATCTTTTTTGTTGGAGTCTGCGAGATGGAGTTTGTGGATAGTGACACTTGGATCTTGAAGTATCTCGATCACCACATTTCTTCCATAGAGGGTAATCACTTTTTCAAAAAATGCTTTTTTGTCTAAATATTCTTGTGAGTCTTTCAAAAGGAACCTTTTATTTATCTAAGTAGAATTTTACACTAATTTTTCCCTATTGCTTTTTGAAGCAGAAGTGTTATACTAGTAAAATAAGTTTTTATTATGGAGGTGGTCTTATGTCTACTACGCAAATAAAGCAAAAACAAACGCAGTATACCTGTCCCATGCACCCAGAGGTCTTGCAAGAGGACCCAGGATCTTGCCCCAAGTGTGGCATGGCACTTGAACCCATAGATATAAGAGCAAAAGAAAAAAATGAAGAGCTTCATGATATGAATCGTCGCTTTTGGATCAGTATGGCACTGAGCATCCCTGTATTTATCTTGGCGATGAGTGTCGATATGTTTCCCTCCCTTTTACCCGAGTCTTTGAGTATGAAAATGGTGCAATATACGGAGTTTTTCCTCGCGACCCCTGTTGTGTTTTGGGGAGGTTTTCCTTTCTTTGTTAAAGGGATTAATTCGCTTAGGACAATGAATCTCAATATGTTTACACTTATCTCTCTTGGGGTATTTGTCGCGTGGCTTTATAGTGTCGTCGCTTTGTTCATGCCATCGCTTTTTCCTCCTATGATGCGTATGGATGATGGCTCGGTTCATGTTTATTTTGAAGCGGCTGCCGTGATCACGACCTTAGTACTTCTTGGTCAAGTGCTTGAACTCAAAGCGCGCTCACAAACAAATACAGCACTGAAACTCTTACTAGAACTTGCCCCAAAAAAAGCGACAATCGTAAAAGATGATGGAGATGAAGAGGATATCTCTGTAGAGGATGTAAAAGTTGGAGATATTTTACGTGTACGTCCTGGAGAGAAGATTCCGGTGGACGGAGTTGTTGCCGAGGGGAAAAGTAATGTAGATGAGTCTATGGTGACAGGTGAGCCGCTTGGAGTCTCAAAATCTGTAGGGGAGAGCGTGATCGGTGCTACCCTGAATGTCAACGGGAGCCTCCTTATCAAAGCCGAAAAAATTGGAGCAGATACACTTCTCGCACAAATAGTAGAGATGGTCGCCCAAGCGCAACGCTCCCGCGCACCGATACAAAAACTAGCCGATCTCGTAGCAGCTTATTTCGTACCTATTGTTGTTTTTGTCGCTCTTATCACTTTTACAGCATGGTGGATCTTTGGACCTGAACCGACACTCACATACGCAGTGATCGGGGCAGTTTCTGTTTTGATCATCGCGTGTCCATGTGCGCTTGGGCTGGCTACTCCTATCTCCATCATGGTAGCCACAGGGCGTGGTGCGATGGCGGGTGTACTTATAAAAAATGCAGAGATGTTGGAGATTATGGAGAAAGTGGATACTTTGGTCGTAGATAAAACAGGTACCTTGACTGAGGGAAAACCCACCCTCGTCTCGATCCACGCAGAAGAGGGCTTTGAAGAAGAGGAACTCTTGCGTCTTGTCGCAAGCTTGGAGAGAGCGAGTGAACACCCTCTAGCAGATGCCATTGTCAAGGGTGCCAAAGAGAGAGATATAGAGCTTGTCAAGGTGGATCATTTTGAATCACTCAACGGTGTGGGGGTAAAAGGAGATGTGGATGGATATAAGGTCGCTATTGGCAATAAAAAATTAGCTGAGAGTTTGAATATAGATCAAAAAGCTTTTTTTGAGAGAGCCCAGAGTAAAAGAGCTGATGGGGATATAGTGATCTTGGTTGCGATTGATTCAAAAGCTGCTGGATTTATCGCCGTGAGTGATCCAATAAAAGAGTCTAGTGCGCAGGCGATAAACGATCTACGTAAAGAGGGGATAGAGGTGGTGATGCTCACAGGTGATAGTCGTACTACAGCAGAGGTGGTCGCAAAAAAATTGGGTATCGATACGGTGTATGCAGAGATCTTGCCCGAGGAGAAAGCCACTACCATTAAAGAGCTCCAAGCCAAAGGAAAAATCGTAGCGATGGCAGGTGATGGGATCAATGATGCTCCTGCACTAGCACAGGCAAATGTCGGGATCGCTATGGGAACAGGTGCCGATATCGCGATGCAAAGCGCGGGTATTACTTTAGTCAAAGGGGATCTACGAGGGATAGTGAGAGCACGAGTTTTAAGTAGAGCAACAATGCGTAACATCAGACAAAATCTCTTCTTTGCCTTTTTTTACAACTCGGTGGGGATACCTATCGCCGCGGGAGTGCTCTATCCATTCTTTGGAATCTTGCTCTCCCCTATGATAGCCGCAGCTGCGATGAGTTTTAGCTCTGTTTCTGTGATCGCAAACTCTTTGAGACTCAAAAAAATAAACTTGTAAAAAAGCTTAGGAGAGAATGTTATAGACGATCTCTGTTTTATTCTTGATCACTTTGATCTCTTCTGCATCCAAGCCTTCGATCTCTAATTTTCCAAAGGCTTCGAGGTTTTGTATGTCGTGTTTTGCAAGTTCGCGTAGTACGATCCCTCTGTAGGCTTTTGCCCAGTGGCTCACAGTTTTTCCATTTTTTAGAAACTTAAGGGTAGTGTATGGGCGAGAAACTTTATAGAATTTATCATAATAGCCTGCACGCAGGTCTAAGATATCATCTTTGCCCAAATAGAGATCGAGTTGATACGAAAAGCGATCTTTGTAAAACTTGTCAGGCTCTATGCCACCGATATTATTGCCCTGTTTGACTTTATAGTTTGCAATCTTATCCGAGCCTCGCAAGGGTCCATATAAATTAGAGAAGATGATCGTATTTGCTTTAAGATACTCTTGGGCTTGGGATGGAAGTATATCGTAAGCGAGATATTCATAGGCAACACCGCTATAGCGTCTGATCGCTTCGAGTTTTGGAGCGCTAAAGATATCTTGGAGATAGCTTTGGCACTCTTCGAGCTTTTTGATTCCAAAGAGTTTGGATATCTCTTGTGGATCTGCTCGTTTGATGATTTCATTATAGTTATCAAGAATCTCTTTGCGTGCTTTATTAGAGCCTAAGAGCTCTTTGTCCTGTGTATTATTGCCACCACTTACTTTCCCTTCTGATGGGGAAAAGAGTATTTTTAACATCTCTCTCCTTTGAAAAACAAAATAAAATTTTATCTCATTATATCAATATAAATGCTATAATCGATCCAATTTTCATTTTTGGAGCAAGATATGAAGCTGTTTTTTACTTTCGCGTTTTGTGCGATGGCAACGCTAGTGTACGCAAGTGATGTGGCAAAGGGTGTGGTAGGCAAGGTGATCAAAGTAGAAGGGAGTGTTAAAGTCACACAAATTGGGTCTATAAAAAAGAATACACTTACTGTAGATCAAAATATTCATAAAGATGAGCTCATCTCCACAGCAACAAGCTCTTCTGTCGTGATCAAACTCAACGATGCTTCTGATCTTGTTGTGGACGAGAAATCGAGTTTGAGTTTTCATTCAGAACAAGAGATGGAACAAACAGAGGGAAAGGTCTATTATAAGATCACTTCACGTCAAGCAAAAAATGCGCTTAAGGTCAAAACACCTTTTTCTATTATAGGGATCAAAGGGACGGAATTTATTGTTGATGCTGATAAAGAAGATGCAAGTATTAAGCTCAAAGAGGGTCTTTTAGGGATAGAGAGTATCAAAGAAGAGTTTGAACTCTACCGAAAAAAAGTACAAGCAGATTATGAAAAGTTTCTCTCTTCCCAAACGGATGCGTTTGAAGAGTTTAAAAATGCACAGGTGAAAGGTTTTGCACAAAAAACAAAAGCCTTTGATCTTCATAAGCAAAACACACTCTCTTTTGATGGCAATACGGTCAGTGAAAAAGCTTGGAGTGCTGAAGATGATGCTGAGTTTAGCCGTTTTGAAAATATGATTCGATAAGAGTTCTGATGAAAGAGAAGCTGCTCTATTTTCTTGTACTGTTGCCACTTCTATTGATAGCTCTTGCTCTACAGATCTATAAAGTAGAGCCTTTTGAGAGCTTCTCGTTAAAGTTTAATGATGTGAACTTCGCACTCCAAGAGAAGACTCCAAGTCAAGAGATCGTCTTTGTAGCGGTCGATGAGAGAAGTGTGAACCATTATGGAAGATGGCCGTGGCCAAGGGACAAGATTGCAGAGGGGGTATCGCGTCTCTCTCATGCGGATGTAGTACTCATGGATATGATCTTCTCTGAACACACTACATCCCAAGAGGATGCAGCTCTCGCAGATGCGATCTCTGGGCTTGAAAATAGTGTATGTGGCTTCTTCCTGCGACACGATGCAACACAAACCATAGAGCCTGAAGCTTTGGATATCTTGGTCGATTCCTCTTTAGATCTTTTACAATCTCAAGCAGTTGCTTATGGCGCACCTCGTTTTGTTGGGGCAGCACATTCTGAGATGAATATAGTTCCACTACTCCAAGCGTGTACTTTGAGTGGAAGTTTCTCTACCCTTGCAGCAAGTGATCATCTCTTTCGTTCTTATCCCATCGCTTTTTATTATGAAAACCTTCTCTATCCCTCTTTAGGAGTTCAAGGTTTACGTTTGAAACTCAACCAAGATATACAAAGAGAAGATGCAGAACATGTCAGAATAGGTGCGCATGAGATCAATCTCGATGCCAAAGGTTTTGTGCGTTTAAACTACTATAATTATGAAGACTATAATATAGTATCGTTTCTTGATGTAGCGACACACAAGATAGCAGCAGAATACTTTGAGGGCAAGATCGTTATTATCGGAGTGACCGATGTGGGCTCTGGCGATATTGTCTCTACTCCGATCGGTTCGGTTCCAGGTCCACTTTTGCATTATACTTTTCTCTCAAATTTTCTAGAGGGGCATCTGATCTCAGAGAAACTTGAGATCACGACCGCTTTGGTTGTATTTATGGTGTTCTTGCCTTTTCTTGCCCTCTTGTTCATGAAAAAGGTTGTGTATAGGGCGCTTCTTTATCTAGCAGTGTATGGAGGTATTACAGTTTACATCCGAACTCTTTTTGTAGAAGAGATGCTCTATATCGATCTGTTTTATCCTCTTGTAGCACTTATTTTGAGTGCTGTAGTGTTTGAAGCTTTGGCATTTTATCTTCAAGAGAAGGGGGGACGTTTTTTACGTGATGCCTTTTCGAGTTATCTCTCAGCAGATCTGCTCGCGCAGCTTATCAAAAACCCAGAAGCTCTTTCTTTGGGTGGAGAGAGTAAAGAACTCTCTATTCTTTTTAGTGACATCCGAAGCTTTACAACGCTCTCGGAGTCCATGACACCACAAGAGCTTATCAAACTTCTCAATCGCTACTTTACCCCTATGACAAATGCAGTCCTTCAAAATGGTGGCATGTTGGATAAATATATCGGAGATGCTGTCATGGCATTTTTTAATGCCCCCGTAACGATCAAAAATCATGCAGATGCAGCATGTCACTGTGCGTTAGAGATGATCGAATCCCTTGATAAACTTAATGTTGAGTTAGCAAAAGAGGGGATCGCCCCTATTCATATAGGGATAGGGATCAATACCGCTGAGGTAGTTGTAGGAAATATGGGTTCTGATACTCGTTTTAACTATACTGTTATTGGCGATGGGGTGAATCTTGCCTCACGTCTTGAGGGACTGACTAAAAATTATGGCATAGATATTTTGATCTCTGAGTTTACAGTGGCAGAACTAGTAGGTGATTTCATCTACCGTAAAATCGAACCTGTGCGTGTGAAGGGAAAAGAAAATGCAGTATTACTTTATCAGCTTATGCCTGATAGTGCACGTTCAAAAGAGATTAAACGAGAGTATGATAGAGCGTTAGAGCTTTACATCCAAGGGGAGCAAGAGATGGCTCAAGAGATATTTACCTCTTTGGTGGAGCGCTATAATGATTCACTTTCGCAGTATTTTTTCAATAATATTGAAAAGAATCAAGCTTGGGATGTACATACCATGACAACAAAATAGGGATAAATGAATGGTTCAAAGAGAGAGTTTAAGCGCCAATGAGCTTTTAGAGACGATCTTTTCGTATGTAACGAAACTTTCTTCAATGAAAGAGCATGAGAAGATGTTGCTTGTTCTGGCGGATATGGGAAGAGTTCTGAGTAATGCTGAACGCTGTAGCGTTTGGCTTCTGAGCGAAGATAAAGAGCGTATCTGGACAAAAGTTGCACATGGTATCGAAGCTTTGGAGATACAAAGTGACTTGGGTATTGTCGGAGATGCGATCAAAAAAGATCAAAAGCTTATTATTGATGATGTGTACAAAGATGCGAGGTTTAACTCAGATATCGATAAGCAGACAGGTTATAAAACGAAAAGCATGATGGTTGTTCCTATTTATGATGAAGAGAATGAAGTGATGGGTGCTTTTCAGGTGGTAAATAGCCGATCATCAGACGAGATTTTTGAAACACGCGATATGGAGCGTCTTTTACTGGCAAGCAGTTACGCTTCAGAGATCTTAATCGCCTCAAAGTTGACAAAAGAGATTGAAGATACACAAAAAGAAGTCGTATTTACTATGGGGGCGATCGGAGAGAGCCGAAGTAAAGAGACAGGGAACCATGTAAAGCGAGTAGCTCAGTACTCTAAGATACTAGCTCTTGGCTTTGGACTTCCAGAAGAGGAAGCAGAGCTTTTAAAAAATGCTTCGCCAATGCATGATATAGGAAAGGTCGCAATACCCGATGCCATTCTCAACAAGCCAGGACGCTTTAATAATGAAGAGAGAACGATCATGGATACACATGCAGAGCTTGGGTACAAAATGATTAAAAACTCTAATAGGCCTTTACTTCAAGCGGCTTCTATTGTAGCGTATCAGCATCATGAGAAATGGGATGGCAGTGGGTATCCCCAAGGACTTAAAGAAGAAGAGATACACATCTACGGACGTATTACAGCATTGGCTGATGTATACGATGCACTTGGAAGTGATCGAGTGTATAAAAAAGCGTGGGATGATGAGAAGATATATAGTTTACTTCAAGAAGAGAGGGGAAGACATTTTGATCCCCAACTCATAGATATATTCTTTGAAAACTTGGAGGCCATTTTAGCGGTACGGGAAAAATTAAAAGATGAGTTTGAAAATGAATGAGATTACTATACTGGGTGCATACGGAACTAAATCAAAAGGCTTTGGCACAAGTGCCTTTTATTTGGATGAAAAGAATGTGATAGATGCGGGGAACCTTTTAAGTCCTCTTGAGGCTGGGTGTGCGAAAATAGAAAATGTTTACTTGACACATTCCCATCTTGACCATATTTGCGATATTGCATATATAATCGACAACTATTTTTCCTATCGTCATACAAGCTTAAATATTGTAGGTTTGCCTCAAACACTCAACGCGATCCAAAAACATTTTCTCAATAATGAAATATGGCCAGATTTTTCTCACATACCACTCGATAATGGTGAGACTATGAGTGTTACCTATCAAGAGATAGAGTGTGGTATAGAATACAAAATCGATGAGATAAGCACTATAGAAGCTTTTGCAACAGATCATACAGTTCCTAGTTGTGGGTATATTTATAAAAAAAATGGGAGTGCTATTTTAATTACTGCTGATACTTATTCACTAGAAAGTGCAATTAAGTTGATAGATACAAGGGAGGAGATACGTTCTGTAGTGCTAGAGTGTTCTTTTCCTTGCGAGATGGAACCTTTAGCAAAAGAGAGTAAGCATTTGACTCCAAAGTTACTTTTTGAGAAACTTCAAAGGGTGAAAAGAGATGATTTTACTCTCTATATCAATCATATTAAACCATTGTATTTGGAAAAAATAAAAGAAGAGATCGCGCAATATAGGGGTAAATGGGAGCCAAATATTTTAAAAGATAAAGAAATTTTGACATTTTAGTGAAAATGCTTGACATAGAAAATGTTTTGCACTATAATTCTGGCTCAAATTCGATGCCGACATAGCTCAGTTGGCTAGAGCAGCTGATTTGTAATCAGCAGGCCCGGGGTTCAAATCCTCGTGTCGGCACCATTTGATTTCGAATATTAGAAACAGTGTTAGACCAGATCAATACAACGATGGTGAGATAGTCAAGTGGCCAACGACGGCAGACTGTAAATCTGCTCCCTATGGGTTCAGAGGTTCGACTCCTCTTCTCACCACCACCAAATGTGATGCGGGCGTAGCTCAGTTGGCTAGAGCGTCAGCCTTCCAAGCTGAGGGTCGAGGGTTCGAGTCCCTTCACCCGCTCCATTGATCAAAACTTCTGGAAGCTGAAGTACAATTTCAACCCTACTTCAAAATGACTATTTAAGCAATTAAATAGTATTCTACACCAATTACTAATATTAAAATTATTCATTTATTGTTTATCCGTTTTTTATGCTCTCGTAGCTCAGGGGTAGAGCACTTCCTTGGTAAGGAAGAGGTCGGCAGTTCAAATCTGCTCGTGAGCTCCATGAAAAACGTAAATTCGTAGATTATTTTACAATTAAGCAATAATTGAATAATTTTTGGGTATAATTCCATTTCTATTCACAAAAATAAGTCGGAGGACACAATGGCAAAAGAAAAGTTTGAGCGTAATAAACCTCATGTTAACATTGGTACAATTGGTCACGTTGACCACGGTAAAACTACACTAACAGCAGCTATTACAGCTGTACTTGCAGTAAGTAACGGTGCAAAACTTATGGATTATGATCAAATCGATAATGCTCCTGAAGAAAGAGAGCGTGGTATTACTATCGCGACTTCACACGTTGAGTATGAGACAGATAATCGTCACTACGCACACGTTGACTGTCCAGGTCACGCGGATTATGTTAAGAACATGATTACAGGTGCTGCTC
>JAGGTH010000102.1 GCA_021163845.1 Helicobacteraceae bacterium
CTTATATATTATTTATGTTGCTTTTGATCTCGCTCATCTCATTTTTGGCGATCCATGCCGCGCCTAATAGCTTTTTTGGTGCAGGGGAGCTCAATCCAAATATGACTCCTGAAGCGATAGAAAAACTCAAAGCAGTTTATGGGCTCGATAAACCTCTTTATGAACAATATACCGACTGGGTTGTTAATATGGCACATCTCAACTTTGGTATCTCTTTTGTCAGTGGTCAAGATGTGAGTGCAGAAATATTCAAGCGTTTGCCGATCACTTTGGTGATGAATATCACAGCACTCTTTGCTGTCTTTTTTCTTTCTCTTTATATGGGGATCAAAGCAGCACTTCATTATGAAAAAAAAAGTGATTATATCATTCGTCAGATCGCACTTATCTCTTTTTCTATGCCTTCGTTTTATCTCGCACTTTTATTTATTATCTTTTTGAGTGTCAATCTTGGACTCTTTCCTATTGCAGGGGTACACTCGATCGAGCCAAAAGAGGGGATATACTATTATCTTGATATGGCGTGGCACTTGTTTTTGCCTGTAAGTGTAATGATATTTGTAGGACTTGGGAGTATGATCATCTACATCCGATCATTGACGCTCGAGATTCTCAAGAGTGATTATTACACCTTTGCGCTTGCACGTGGGCTTGATAGTAAAAAACTTCTGCGCTACTACATTTTGCCAAATCTTCTTCCCCCTATAGTGACACTTTTGGGGCTTTCATTGCCAGGGCTTATTGGTGGGAGTGTGATACTCGAATCTATCTTTGGGATAGAAGGAATGGGACAGCTCTTTTTTATGAGTGCGCTAAGTCGTGATTACCCTATTATCATGGGGACTTTGATGATTACGGCGTTTTTGACATTACTTGGGAATATGATAGCGGATCTGATTTTATTGCGTCTGAATCCTTATATGAAAAGAGGGTAGGGCTTTTATGACAGCCTATTAGCGAAGGCAAGCCATCGCTTCCAAAAGAGTTGGAAACTTTCTTGACAAAAAGAGGAGTCAATGGCTTGCCTTTGGCAGAGAATGGCTCTAGTTGAAAAGCGCTTGGAGTGCATCTACACTCTCTTTTTGTTCCTCTTGGATCACAGTGTTGCCATCTTCATCCGTTGTTGTTTTTGTGTCACTCTCTACGAGTTCGATATTCATCCCAGTGAGCATAGAAGCTAGGCGGATATTGATCCCACTTTTTCCGATCGCTTTTGATTTTTGATCTGCTGGGAGTGTGATGATCGCTTTTTGTGCCTCACCCTCTTCATCCCTGATAATCTCGACTGTAGAGATGATCGCAGGGCTCATTACACGAGAGATAAAAAGCTCGGGGATCGTTGTATATTCGATGCAGTCAATGTTCTCACCGATAAGCTCCTGGCTTACAGCATTGATACGTACCCCTTTTACACCGACAGTAGCCCCTACTGCATCTACCTGCGGATGTGTACTAATAAGAGCGATCTTCGCACGTTCACCTGGGATACGAGCTGACTTTTCTATGATGACAGTCCCATCCGCTATTTCAGGTACTTCAAGTGCTAAAAGTTCCTCTAAAAATTTTGGACTTGTACGTGAGAGCTCGATTTGGATCCCGTTTTCTTTGTCCATATTGACACGTCTCACCACCGCTTTGATATGATCTCCAACTTCAAAAGATTCACCTTTTATACGACTTTTCATAGGAAGCACAGCACGGATCTCATCGACTTCTATATAAGTGGCATTTTGTGCATCTACACGTGTTACACGTCCTGAAACGAGTGAGCCGATTTTTGCTTTATATTTTGAAAACACATCATCTTCAACAAGTCTTTGGATGTGGTATTCCATCTCTCTATGAAGAGAAGAAGCTGCTGTACGACCGTAATCTTCAAGGTTGTGCTCCATCTGAAGTTGATCACCTACTTCGGCTTGATCATCATACTCGCGTGCATCTGTGAGACTCATGTATGCAGGAGCTAGTTCTTCATCTTGGAGTTTTTCATCTTCATCTTCGACCACTGTAATGATCTGGACGATCGACATATTCTTTGTATCTGGGTCTACTTGTGCTTCAAAATTAAATTTTGAGTTAATGACTCTTTTTGCAGTTTGTACAAAAGCAGTTTTGAGTGCAGTCATAACAAGTTCTGGCTTGATACCTTTTTCATGTCCAATTGCTTCGGCGATTTGTAATATTTTTTCCATTATTATTCCTTTGAGGAAAGTCGTTTCATAAAAAATAAAATTTGTTTTTGTTGGGGAGATTTCTTATGAGTGATGCTATTATATCCAAAATCTATAAAGGTGGCTTTAAAAATAAACCTTAATCAGTTTTTTAGTACTTTTCCCCTATAATGCAAAACTTTTTATATAAACTTAAGGGAGAGAAGATGGAATTGAAGTTTGCAAGAACTGACATCGAGGCAAAACCAAAAAAAGCTGATTTAGAAAAAATTGAGCAGAGCGTTGAAAAAGAGGGGAGTGTAATCTTTTATTTTGATAGAGAAAACTCTCACAAAGATCTCCTTGAGCTTCAAGACTATTTTGAAGCAAAAGGGAAAAGTTTTTATATGAGCGAAGTAAAATATGGTCTCTCAGATAATGAGTATATGTACCAAGTTCATATTGTAAACTAGAGAGAAGAGATGGCGAAAAAGTTATTTATCGAAACGCTCGGATGTGCTATGAACTCTCGCGATACGGAACATATGATCGCGGAGCTGAGTGAAAAAGAAGACTATGAAGTTTGTGAAAATTTTGCAGAAGCTGATTTGATTTTGATAAATACCTGTTCTGTTCGTGAACGCCCTGTTCATAAGCTTTTTTCTGAACTTGGTGTCTTTAATAAAAAGAAAAAAGCAGATGCGAAGATCGGAGTATGTGGATGTACCGCTTCGCATTTGGGTGATGAGATCATCAAACGAGCCCCTTATGTGAGTTTTGTTTTGGGAGCGCGTAATGTTTCCAAGATCACTGAAGTTTTACATAAAGACAAAGCGGTTGAGATCGATATTAACTATGATGAGAGCGAATTTGCTTTTAAAGATTTTCGCTCTTCCCCTTACAAAGCCTACATCAATATCTCTATCGGATGTGACAAGCAATGTACTTTTTGTATCGTGCCAAAAACCCGTGGAGATGAGATCTCTATCCCTGACAATCTTATCATTGCAGAAGCGCAAAAAGCTGTAGATGCTGGGGCAAGAGAGGTCTTTTTACTTGGACAAAATGTCAATAACTATGGACGCCGTTTTTCAGGAGACAATGAAAAAGTAAACTTCACAGAACTTCTCAGACGTCTTTCTCGCATTGAGGGCTTAGAGCGTATTCGTTTTACATCCCCACACCCTTTTCATATGGATGATGAGTTTATCGAGGAGTTTGCCTCAAATCCTAAGATCTGTAAGTCGATGCATATGCCACTTCAAAGTGGATCTTCTCAAGTGCTCAAAGAGATGAAGCGCGGATACACCAAAGAGTGGTTCTTAAACCGTGTGGAAAAATTACGTGCTGAGTGTCCTGAAGTGAGTATCAGTACAGATATTATCGTTGCTTTTCCAGGGGAGAGTGATGAGGATTTTCTTGATACTTTGGATGTAGTCAAACGTGTGGGATTTGATCAGATCTTCTCGTTTAAATACTCTCCACGCCCACAAACAGAAGCGGAGCATTTTACCAACACGGTCGATCCAGATGTCGCATCTGCACGTTTAACTGAGCTCCAAGAGCTTAGTACGCAGATTATTGATGCAAAAAATGCAAAGCTTCTCGGGAAGGTGTTTAGAGTTTATTTTGAAGATCTCAATCAAGACTATTATGTGAGTGGAAGAAGTGATAATAATATTGTGATCAAGGTCAAAGGTTCGGATGAACTTTTGGGTACATTTCGTGATGTGAAGATCACAGCGATTGGTCGAACTATCTTAACTGGTGAGATTGTTGCGTAAAAAAATTCTTCGTTTTTTGGCTCTTACTACACTCCCCCCTTTGGGAGCCTTTTTGATACGCTTGCTTTATTTGCTTAATAAAAAAGAGTATCATGCACCTGAGGTGATTGAAGATACTCCTACCATCTTTGCATGTTGGCATGGTGAGCTTTTACTTATTCCTTATGGTTATCTCCCTTTTAGAAAAAAGCCTCACGTCAAACTTGTGATCTCGGAGCATTTTGATGGAAATCTCATAGCAAAGACTTTGAGCTTTTTTCGTTTTGAAAGTATTCGTGGATCTTCAACGAGAGGAGGCGCTCGTGTGCTTATAGAGGGAATTAAAAGCCTCAAAAACGGTTATGATCTAGGGATCACACCTGATGGACCAAAAGGACCAAGGCATGAAGTGGCAGACGGCATCGTTGTGATGGCGCAAAAAGCAAATGTGAAAGTGGTTCTTATAGAGATCAAGCCTACGAGGTATTGGCAGTTGAATTCATGGGATAAGTTTGTAATTCCAAAACCTTTTGGTACAATAAGGTATTACATCACTGAGGCAATTGACGTGTCGGGACTTGAACTACCCAAAGCAAAGGAATTGATCCAAAAAGGGCTTTTGCAACATGAACAATAGATACTTTTTTCCTTTTGTTGCTTTTGCTTTACTTCTAGTAATGGCATTGTACTTTTTTTTAAACCCTTCCTACGAGAAATCACTCCGAGCAAAATACTATTATGAGCTAGGTGATTATAGAGAAGCTCTTAAGCTCTCCAAAGAAGCATTTAGTCAAAACGTTTATAATCGTATGGCTTCGACCATTATGGCCCAATCGATCACATCACTTAAGTATGTAGAATATATTGAAGATGCAAAAAAATACAAAAAAGAGCTTGATGCGATTGCTACACATGAAGTGATATCTAAAGGAGATAGAGCCAAGATCCGGCTTATCTGTGAGATTATGCTAAGTTCTTATAAAAAGCTCGCTCCGAGCGTAGTTACCGATACAACTCTTGTAGAAGATGCAGCAAAATACCATCGCGAATTTGAGAAGCTTCTTGAAAAAGTCAATCAATAAATACAAAAAAGCATTTTTAGAATCTCTTGAAGAGAATAGAGGGTATTCTGATCTGACTATCAAAAGCTATGATGAATCTCTGAACGAGATGCTTACTTTTGCGGAGATGGTGGAACAAGGAAGTATGCTAACGATCAATTTAATGCCTTATCGTATCCATATATCTGGGCTCAATCCTAAAACAATATCAAAAAAACTAAGTGCTGTACGCTCTTTTGCAAATTATATGAACGAGAATAAATGCAAGGTAGTCTTACTCTCAGATGAGAGTGTCAAAGTGGCCAAGACACTTCCAAAACCTATCACCCATAAGCACATTGTCGAGGCACTCGAGCATGCTCCACTTGAAGAGAGGATCGTCGTAGAGATGCTCTATACTTTAGGGCTACGTATCTCTGAGCTTGCATCACTTAGGCTTGCTGATATATCACAAGAATGGGTGCGGGTTTTAGGGAAGGGGAAAAAACAAAGGGATGTCCCACTCCTTGGCTCTACACGGGTTCTATTAGACGAATATCTCAGTCAATTTCATCCAAAGATATTTCTTTTTGAGAAAAATAGCGAAAAATTAAGCGAAAATAGTCTAAGATATATCGTTACTAAAGTGTTTCAAAGGGTTTCACTTAAAGTGACTCCACATCAATTACGCCATTCTTATGCTACTTCACTTTTAAATGAAGGGGCTATGATTGCCGATGTGAGTGAGTTGCTAGGCCATTCGTCTATGGCAACAACACAAATCTATACAAAATTGGGTAGTGTATTGAAACAACAAAATTATAAAAAAGCACATCCTCTTTGTGGTGGAGAGACAGAGTGTTAAAAAAACTTTTTGAAGCTTTATATCATAAAGTCTTTGTCAGTATTGTGATCACACGCTCAAACACTACCGTATATATTGAGCATTGCGACAATAAAAAAGTGCTCCAAAATTTCGAAAAAACTTTTGAGACGACGCATCTTAATCATAAAATGTATGATTTTATTATTCCTCATGTAAGTGAATCACCCTTCCACTATATAAGTATGCTCGACTCGTCCCCTCTTCAAGGCGCTTTGCCTAGCTGTGATCCAAGAGAGATGGCAATCTATGCAGATATAAGTACTTCCAAGCATGTTTGCTATCAAGATCGTTGGAGCTACTACACATCTATGGCAGAGCTCGATGCCTTGCAAAAAGAGTATAAAGAACTTGGGCTTGACTTTATCTTCTCCCCTTTCGCAGTTTTGGCGAGGATATTTAAAGAAAAACTTGATAACAATATGTCTATGATCGTTCTTTTAGAAGATAACTTTCTCTCTTTAAGTATTTTTCATCATTCTGAGCTTTTGTATGCAGAGCGTATGGATATGGAACATTCTGATGAAAATGATGAGTTAAGTATAGATGATTCTGATGAGCTAGATTTTGATCTTGATGCAAGTATTGATCTCGATGAGGTGAGTGCACTAGATGATCTAGGAGAGCTCGAAGATTTTGGTGATATAGAAGATTTGGATATGATAGATGATATTGATGAGTTTTCAGAATCTATGGAATCACCAAAACAGCAAAAACAACTCTTTGATGATATGCCCTCTTCTGATGAAGGAGGATTTAACGAAGATTATCAGAGATTTTTATTGATTAAGAGTTCGATACACCATTTTTACAATGATGATAAATATGACAGTAAGTTCGTAGAACATGTTTATATTGCCGACTGTGTAGGGGTGAGTGATGACTTGAAAAAATATCTTGAAGAGGAGATGTTTTTGAATGTAGTAGTTCGAAAAATTGATCTCATGCAAGAGCTTTGTGACATGGCAAAGGAAGAACTTTCATGAGATATAGCTACATCAGTCCTAGAAAAAAAAGTGCTATTACACAAGAGATGCAGCTTCTATTGATGTTTTTTAGTATCACAGTATTTATGCTTTTTTTGACTTCGAGCTTTTTGTTTTTTAAAGACTATAGATTTCAAGCGCAAAAAGAGATCATTTGGGAGAAAAAAGAGCAACTAAGCTTGGATGTAGCTCAAATGCAAGAACATATTACTTTCATTCAAAAAGAGGAAGCTCTTGCACACAAAGTGTTTATGCAAAATAGTGTGCTCAAAGACTCTATTACCAATCTTTTTGATCTAATCCCTGAGAGGATCACTATCTCTGAAGCAAACTTACTCAAAAACGGTTTGATAATTTATGGCATTACGCCTAATAAAGATGTGTATAATTTTATGTTGCAAGCTCCTTTACGCTCTATATTTCATAAGACCTATAGTAGTTTTTATCCTTATGAAAATGGTTGGTTGCGTTTTGTGTCAACAAACTACATAGATGAAGAGGAGGAGTCGTTTCATGCACGTTAATATCTCTCGTCAGAATCTTTATCTTTTAATTCTCTCCCTAATTGCACTCGTCTTTGTGCTTGTATTTTCGTTTAATGTCTTGATCCCTCAAGGAAAAGAGTATAGAGAGCAAAGGATAGAGCTTGCCAAAGAGCAAAAAGAGCTCGAATCGTATCAAAATTTTCATGATGAGACCTTGGAGGTTTTGAAAAAACTCCAAGGGGATAATAGACATATTATAAAAGCCTTGGATACAAAGTTTGATCCAAAACGCTTTGAGAAGCAACATCTTGAGTATTTTAATTCTCTTACTCTCTCTGAGATCAAGCAAGCATCACAAGATGAGGAGTTTGTCGTTTATGAGGTCAATACTAGCTCGAAGATAAACTCCCCTACGAGTTTTTATCAGTTCTTAGAAGCGGTGAATAAGAGTGATTGGATCATTGGGGTGAATTTCCCTATCCATTTTAAAAGGGAAAACGAGATGATACGCTCTTCGTTTACGATGCAGGTTTATACTACGTCTAAAAAAGAACTTCCTGAAGTTGCTCAAAAACCTTAGGATTTTCAAAGAGATATCCACGTAGTTTTGGGTCGATTTTGAGTAAACGCATCTGTTCTTTGAACTCTTTTGGTAGAATCACCTTGCTTTGGATGTAGGGAACGATACAAATAGAGTCCTTGTGCCAAGTGATGAGAAATTTTCTCCCTACAATATGTGACCCTTTCTTTTTAAGAGCCTCTCGCTCCTGAGCACTGAGCATATAGTCTTGGGCCTTGAGATACTGGTCGATAAGGTAGATATCAGATCTATCTTGGGATGTCGCTTTAAAATAAGCAAAATCACCCACTTTGTGGATCTCTCTTTCCTCTAAAAGAGCTTGGGCATCTGCGTCAAGATAATCAAAACTTTTTTTGATCCCGCTAAGATATTTTTCAAGTAAAGGGAGAGCATAGTTGTGACGAAACTCGTTGCGCTTGATGCTCTCATCCAAATTACTTTCATCCTCAAAATAGTGAAGTTTATTTGCCTCAAGGTAATGGAGCAGTTCTTGTTTGTCAAGATGTAAAAGTGGTCGGATGAGTGTATAGCCATCGCGCTTTTGCTCGCGCTGGATTCCTGTAAGCTCTACACATCCCGCTCCTTTACAAAATTGCATAAGCATCCACTCAAAGCGATCGCCTAGATGGTGGGCCGTGATAAGGTTTTTGTAGCTATATTTTGTGATAAGCTCTTCAAAAAAATGGTAGCGAAAGGAACGTGCTTCGCTCTCAAAATTTTTCTCGATTTTTGGTGCTTTCGTATGGTGGCAGATAAGCTGATGGGTCTGAGCGAGAGTTTGTGCATATTTGAGCTCTTCCTTGCTTTGCGTGCGGATCTGATAATCTACGATAGCGATATCAAAGTCTATATGGTGCTCTAAAAGGAGGAAAAAGAGGGCTGTGGAATCCGCTCCGCCAGAAAAGGCGAGAAGGTTTTTTCTCCCTTGGAGTGGCTTGAGAAGTTTTGATTCAAGCATTATCTACTGTGGCAAGCAGGGTGTCACCCACAAGCTCTGTGATCGTTGCATTGTAGATCGTTGCAAATTCAGGTGTACTTTCGGATGTAGAGTCATTGATATAGATCTCCCCATCGATCTCTGGCGCCCAATGAAGTTCTTTTGCTGAGAGTAAAAATTCATGCTCCTCGCTTTCTCCATCGATGACAATTTGAGTCGTTTGTCCCACTCTTTTTGCTAAAGATCTCAGACGCACTTCATTGGCAATCGCCCCTAGTATTTCAACTCTTGAAGCGATCGTCTCGGCATCGATCTTTTCACTCATATCATACGCGCTTGTAGTCTCTTCATCAGAGTAAGAAAAGACATTGATGCGATCAAAACCAAACTCTGCAGCAAAGCGACACATCTCTTCAAACATCTCTTCGCTCTCACCTGGATGCCCGACGATAAAGCTGGTGCGTAAAAATGAGTTTGGA
>JAGGTH010000076.1 GCA_021163845.1 Helicobacteraceae bacterium
ACTATTCGTACGGCAAGGAGTTTTGTTATCAATATATAAACACTTACAGGATTGGATATTAATAATAGTTTCCAAGATCACTCTTCATCTTTGAAAAGGATAGCAAAAATGTTTTCTATTGGGATAAATATAGCAAAATGCCATATTTTAGCGTTGTTTTTTCTCTTTTTGTACTCTTTTGTACTCTTTTTCAAATTTTTTTCTGCGAGAATAAGAAAGTTTATCGATAAATAAAACACCCTCAAGATGGTCCATCTCATGCTGTATCGCTATACTCAAAAGTCCATCTGCTTCGAGTGTCTTTGTATTTCCATCTCTATCTTGATAGTTTAGACTAAGTGTCTCAAACCTCTCGATCTCTTCATAAAAGCCAGGAACACTCAGACATCCTTCTTGATAGGTTGCCACACCCTCTTTGGATGTGATCACGGGATTGATGATCTCGATAAGATTTTCTTTAGGCTGTTCACCATCTTCGTCTGGAATATTGAGAATAAGTACACGCTTGGGATGTGCGACCTGAATAGCTGCAAGACCGATTCCATTTGATTCGATCATCATATCATACATAGCATCAAGGAGACTATGTAACTCTTGATCAAATTTTTCAACAACTAGAGATTTCTCTTTAAGACGCTTATCTGGGTATTCAACTATAGTCAACTTCATTGTTTCTATTTTACTCTTCTTCTTTTTCTTTTGGCTTTTCTGCTGTTCTTACTGATACTGCAAAGTCTATATTTGTTTTTGTGTACGCTTTTTCTATACCATCAAGTGCACTCACAACTATCTCTTCTACAGAGTACTCACTCATTACTTCTGTAATGCCTATAGAGATCTTGAGTTGAATCTCACGATCTGCTAAAAAGAAATTACTGTTAGACACAAGTTCACAAAGTCTCTCACTTGCTTTTTTTGCACTTTCTATATCTGTGTGTTTTAACAACATTGAAAAAACACCATTGCCATAATGTGCAACCGTATCACTTCGTCTGGAAGTTTTGAGCAAAAGTCTTGCTATTGTTCGCGTCATTAAAACGATCGCTTTATCATTTCCAACTGTTTTTTTCAATTCACGATCAAGCTCTATCATAATAAGAGAACTTTTATGTTTAAACTCTTTGATTAGTCCTATCTCTTGTTCTATCTTAGTCATTAAATAGCGTTTGTTGTACACACCAAATTTGTTATCGAAGATCGTTTCGTTCTCTACTGTTTTGACTATTGTTGCTGTCTCATCATAAAGACTCTTCATCTGAGTACTCTGATTTCTAAGTATCCCATTGAGTTTTAAAATATCATCTTCTAGAGATTTTGTCACTCCCATTGTTCCTTGGAGATCTAAATCCTCTTCGAGTTCTTTTTTTCTTTTATCAAGAATCTTTGTCATAAGAGAGATGTTTTTATAAAGATTAGCCGTTACACCAAGAATATTTTTGACCGATGAAAAACCTTTTTTTAGTGTTTGTTCTAAAATAATCGTGTTTTCATCTTCATTCCCCTCTTCAAGCTCAAGCATAGAATGGATCTGCTTGCGAAGATGTTCGCTCTTATCTTCTAAGAGCCTGTCAAAATAAAGTGAAAAATTATTAGGTGTTGGAGGTAGGTTATCTTTAATAAGTGCACCAAGAACCTCTTTTGCATATATTTCTATATCGCTCGTAGGTTCTGACATATCTAAAGAGCTACTGTTTGCTATTGGATCATTTGAAGCATCCTCTATATCACGACGCTTTCTACTTCTTAAAGAACCTGCCATAATTCCAACCTCTACTCTTCTTTTTCGTTTTTAACCAAAACCTCATCGATAAGACCATATGTTACACAATCTTTTGCGCTCATAAAGTTGTCACGATCAGTGTCTTTTTCCACTTTTTTTACACTCTGCCCACAGTTCTGTGCCAGAATCTCATTGAGTTCTTTTTTCATTCGTAAGATCTCTTCTGCTTGAATCGCTATATCAGTTGCCTGACCTTGCGCACCACCAAGTGGCTGGTGGATCATAATACGTGCATGAGGAAGCGCATAGCGTTTACCTTTTTCGCCTGATGAAAGTAAAAATGCTCCCATAGACGCAGCTTGACCTACACAAATGGTTGCTACATTTGGACGAATATAGTTCATCGTATCATAGATAGCCATACCAGCTGTTACAACCCCTCCTGGAGAGTTTATGTAGAAGTAGATATCTTTTTCTGGATCTTCAGCTTCAAGGAAAAGAAACTGTGCAACAATCGTTGAAGCAACAGCATCATTTACCTCACCACTTAGCATAACTATCCTGTCTTTTAAAAGACGAGAGTAGATATCATAAGAGCGTTCACCACGCCCTGTTTTTTCAACTACATAAGGGATGTAACTCATATTATACCTCTTTTATCTTTGCATTAAGAAGTTGGCTTAATACTTTATCTTCTACCATTGACATCTGAATTGCTGGGATATAACCAGCTTTTTTGTATTGCTCATACGCAGCTTGTGGATCTTGTCCCATTTGCATTGCTTCAAAATAGATTGTTTGCATCACTTCTTGCTCATCTACTTTGATCTTTTCAGCTTGTGCAAGTGCATCGATAATAAATGTCGCTTTGACACTTCTTGTAGCATCATCACGGAAACTCTCACGAAGCTCTTTGAGTTTCTCTTCACTCTCTCTGAGTTCATTGATCTCTTCTTCGCTTAACTCTCTTGCTTTTTTGTTCACAGCCATATCGATCTCTTGCTCTACCACAAACTCAGGAAGGTCAAAGTTAAATGACTCTACAAAAGTCTCTAAAAGTGCAGGCTTAAGCTCATCATTGTAAAGTTTAGAAAGCTCTTCGTTTTCCATTTGAATCTTTACTTGCTCTTTAAGTTTTGCGAGATCTGCATCTTCTTGTCCAGGAAGCATTTTCTTTGCAAGTTCATCATCAATTACCACTTCACCTTTTGTCTGGATCCCATTGACAGTTACTTTAAACTCTGCATCTTTTCCAGCAAGCTTCTCCCCACCGTAATTTTCAGGGAAAGTTACTTTGACAACTTTTTCTTCACCCTTTTTCATACCGATCACTTGATCTTCAAAACCAGGAATAAACTGACCTGAACCTAAACGAAGAGAAAAATCTTTTGCAGCACCACCCTCAAAAAGCTCACCATCTACTGAACCCTCAAAATCGATCACCGCAGTGTCACCCCCTACAAGAGCTCTATCCTCTTCTACATCTACATAAGGAGCTTGAGCCTGAGCGAGTTCCGTGATTCTCTCATCGATCGCCTCATCAGTGATCGCAGGTTTTTCAAACTCTTTAACTAATGATGCATACTCACCAAGCTCGATCTCTGGTCTCATTGCAACTTTTACTGTTACTTCGATCTTATCATCACTTTTATCAAACTGAGAAATATTTGGCTCACCGATAAGAGATTCATTTGCGATCGCTAACTCTTCAAGACCTCTATTGAGTACTTCACGAAGTGCTTCAGCTTCAGCATCCTGATCAAGTCTTTCACCATATTGTTTTTTGACGATTGCCACAGGTACTTTTCCTTTACGAAAACCTTGTACATTTGCTGTTTTGCTTAACTGTTTTGCTATTTTTTCTAAGTTCGCATCAATTACTTCTTGAAGAATTACTGCTTGAATCTCAGCATTAGCACCATTGATTTTGTTTGATTTGATTTCCATCAATTTCCTTTAAATAAGTTTCATATTTATAGTATTAGAACTATTCTTTTTGGCAATAATACCCTAAATGTGCTTTTATCTATCTTTATTTTATTTCTAATTTTTACACAATTTTGGTTTGAAGTTCAGGAGTAAAATCCATACCACGGCGATATCTATCATTACATCTGCAAAATTAAACACTGCAAAATCAAACCCGCAGTGCCAATACACCATATCCACAACTCCCCCATGAATAAAACGATCATACACATTAGAGAGTGCACCCCCTATCAAAAAACCTGCAGGAATTGCGAAGCAAAGCTTTTTGAGATAAAGGATATAAGCTAGTACGCCCGTGATGATAAAAAGTTGAATGTATTTGAGCCATACATCCAAAAAGGCAAACATCGAAAATGCCACCCCTTTGTTATACACCAAGATCAGATCAATACACTCTGAGTAATAGCGATACCCCTCAACAAAAAGTGTCTTAATATTTTGATCAATAATAAAAATACCCGCTATTGTAAAAAACAAAATAGCATTAAGTTGTAAAAGATGCTTATCCATTGAGGGCTTTTTCAAAGAAATCTACCATCATATCCATTGCTTTGTCCATTTTTTTTGCATCTTTTGCTTCCATCAATACACGTAGTTTATTCTCTGTTCCAGAGTAGCGAACAAGCAGACGAATCCCCTCATTTTGTACCTGAGACATTTTTTCTTCAAGCCCCTCGATCTCTTCTAAGGGTTTTTTATTTTTGACATGAATATTAACAAGTCTTTGTGGATAGAGCGTAAATGGCCGTAGTACATCCGAAGCCTTACGTTTACTCTCGATCACAAGAGCAAGCGTCTGCAATGCACTCACCAATCCATCTCCAGTTTTTGCAAAATCACTCATAATTACATGACCGCTCTGCTCCCCTCCAAAGTTGATCCCCTCTTTTTTCATGATCTCAAGAACATTTTTATCCCCTACATCCGAACGATAAAGCTTCAAAGAGTTTTCTTTCATAAATTCTTCAAGACCTTCATTACTCATCACAGTAGCTACAATCCCATCACCTTGTAAACTTCCTTTAGAGTGTAGGTGCAGCCCAAGCGCGCCTAAAAGTTGATCTCCATCAACGATCTCACCTTTTTCATCAGCAACGACGAGTCTATCTGCATCTCCATCAAGAGCGATCCCAAGATCAGCTCTATATTTCACTACCGCTTCGCAAAGATCTTTAGTATGAAGAGCTCCACATCCGTCGTTAATATTAAAGCCATCAGGCTTATTGTGTAAGATCACTACATCCGCACCTAATTCTTCAAAAACTGTCGGTCCCACTTTATATCCTGCACCATTGGCTGTATCAAGAACGATACGCACCCCTTTAAGAGAAAGCTCACGAGGAAAGGAGTTTTTAAGTTGAACAATATAACGCCCGATCACATCATCAATTCTTTTTGCTTTTCCAATTGATTTCGAACTTGCTTGTGAATCACATAAAAGTTCACTGTTGTTATAGATGCGCTCGATCTCCTCTTCAACTTCATGAGAAAGTTTATCTCCATGCGCATCAAAAAACTTGATCCCATTATCTTCATAGGAGTTGTGTGATGCAGAGATCATGATACCAGCATCACAGCGCATATTTTCAGTGATAAAAGCGATGGCAGGTGTGGGCATAGGTCCGATTTGGATTACATCATACCCGATCGCTGTAAGTCCGCTCACGATCGCATTTTCTATCATATAGCCACTTCGTCGTGTATCCTTACCTACTAAAATTTTATTTGTCGTGGAGTGGGATTTAAAATATATTCCAGCTGCCATTGCAACTTTCATCGCAAGTTCAGCACTTAAAAATGTCCCAGCTTCTCCACGCACACCATCAGTTCCAAATAATTTCATTGTTTTTTGTTTCCATTTATTTAAATTGCTAGTATTTTAACATATATTTCTACCCTTTAACTTAATTTTAATTCTATTTAAGCTAGAATTGCGCACTAAATTTATATGAGAAGGACTCATTACATGGCAAATCACAAGTCATCAATTAAGAGAATTCGCCAAACAATCGTTCGTACAGAACGTAATCGTTTCTACAGAACTCGTCTTAAAAACATAGTTAAGGATGTTACTGCAGCAGTTGAAGCAGGAAACAAAGAAGAAGCTACAACAGCATTTAAAGTAGCAAACAAACAAATTCATAAATTTGTAAGCAAAGGTATCTTGAAAAAAGCTACTGCTGCTAGAAAAGTAAGCCGTCTACACAAATCTGTAAACGCACTCTAAGGTTAACACCATTATGTTAGCCGATAAACTTACACCGTTTATCAATCGCTACAATGAACTTAGCAACTTGCTAAGTTCACCTGATATCACCTCTGACATCAAAAAGATGACAGCTCTTTCCAAAGAACAATCTTCACTCGCAGACATCGTTGAAAAAGCTCAAGAGTACAAAGCTCTTATACAAGATCTCGCTGATACCAAAGAGATGCTCGCTGATCCTGAGATGATGGAGATGGCAAAAGAGGAACTCAAAGCTATTGAACCTCAACTTGACAGACTAGAAGAGGAGATCAAGCTACTCTTACTCCCAAAAGATCCAAATGATGATAGAAATATTATCGTCGAACTTCGTGCGGGAGCAGGTGGGGACGAAGCTGCTATCTTTGTGGGTGACCTCTTTAATGCATACACACGTTATGCAGAGCTCAAAGACTGGAAGATAGAGCTTATCTCTACCTCTCCATCAGATGCGGGCGGATACAAAGAAGTAGTTGCTCTTATAAAAGGTGATCAGGTTTATAGTCGATTGAAATATGAAGGTGGAACACACCGTGTTCAGCGTGTTCCTGCGACAGAGTCCCAAGGCCGTGTCCACACCTCAGCTATCACAGTTGCCGTCATGGCAGAGGTAGATGATGTGGAGATCCAGATCAATGAAAACGATCTCAAAATAGATGTAATGCGATCAAGCGGATGTGGTGGACAAAGTGTCAATACTACAGATTCAGCTGTTCGTATCACACACCTTCCAACAGGGATCGTCGTTACTAACCAAGACCAAAAGTCGCAACACAAAAATAGAGAAAAAGCGATGAAAGTTTTAAAAGCAAGGCTTTATGATCTAGAGATGCAAGAAGCGATGGAAAAAGATTCTGCAGCGCGTTCAGCACAGGTAGGAACAGGAGATAGAAGTGGTCGTATTCGTACCTATAACTATCCTCAAAATCGTATTTCTGATCACAGAATCGGTCTTACACTTTATAGACTTGCAGAGATTATGCAAGGTGGTCTACTCGATGAGATCATCGAACCACTTATCGCAGATCATCAAGCAAAGATCGTAGAAGCAGCAGGGCTCTAAGCCTTCGCTTCTATCTCACATCCAAACACCTTTTTCACCGCACCCTTAAAAGTGATCGTCTTCTCATTCATTCCCAAATAAAGTGTCTCACCACTTGTTGGATACACCTCAATATTATTTCTGACTAAGCCCTCTTTGTAGGCTCTATAAAAACACGCCGCCATTCCCGTGCCACACGCTAAGGTTTCATCTTCCACTCCACGCTCATAGGTACGTACACGTAGATTCTCTCCATCTATAGCTACGATATTCACATTTGCATTATATTTTTGACGTAAGGCACGTGCTTCTAAAATATTAAAATCCTCAATATTTTCTGTCACACACACCAAGTGAGGCACCCCAGTATTGATCTTCCACCACGATTTCCCATTTTCAATGATCTTGGTATCCAAAATATCAGGAGGGGTAAGCTCACTCATCACCATATCCCCTTCAACCTCAGCATGGATCACACCAGCAAGAGTTAAAAAATCCATCGTCGCAGGAGCAAGTCCATTCGTAAAAGCATAATGCGCACACGCACGACTTCCATTGCCACACATCTCTGCTTCACTTCCATCTGAGTTATAAAATTGCCACTCAAAGTCATTTTCACCATGAGGAAGAAGCACGATCAATCCATCTGCACCCACACCATTTTGTCTATGACACAGCTCTTTTGCAAGCTCATGACGATCTTTTTTATTAAATGTATGAAAAATAACAAAGTCATTTCCACTCGCACAATATTTCATCACTTGCATTCTCTCTCCTACAAATACTTTGCTTTTATTTTTGTAACAAAAGATTCACACTCTTTTTGAAGATGTTTGAGATCTTTTGAGTTATCGATCACCCAAGTCGCACGCTTTTTTTTCTCTTCGATATCCATTTGCGATTCGATACGACGTAAAGATTCCTCTTTTGAATAGCCATTACGTTTCATAAAACGCTCTAGCTGAGTCTCTTTTGGAGTGTACACGACTACACTTTCTTTAATATCATAGGCACCATTTTCAAAAAAGAGGGGAATATCTATAAGGTAAGGAAATGCAAATTCATCTTGCTTATTGGCACGCTTTTCTATCTCTGAGCGGATCTTGGGATGTAAGTATGATTCGAGTTTCTTTTTTGCCTCGGCATCAGAAAAAACAAGGGTTCCAAGTTTTGCCCGATCCACTTTCGCGCCTCGCAAATACTCTTCACCAAAATTCTCTTTGACCCATTCTGATGAGGCATCGAGTATCTCATGGGAGATCGTATCAGCATCAATGATACGCATTCCATTAAGTGACAAAAGAGAAGCTACAGTACTTTTACCTGTTGCTATTCCACCTGTAAGTGCTATGGCGTATTGAAACGGCATTAGTTTTTAATGATCCCTAGGTACTCTTTGCGGATGTAGTTTGGCATCGCAAAAGCAGCTGGATGAATATCGCAGTTGTAATATTCTAAGCCATCGAGCATATCTGCACGGTGCAGGATAATATCTGCTGTTGGATGATACGCTTTAGATGCTAAAAGTGCTGTCGTACCATCTCCAAGGTTATAAGGCATAATGATCTTGAAGTAGTTTGCAAGGATCTGCATCAAAGCTTTATTCTCTTCTACATTTTCAAGGGATGGATGTTTACTTACAAGAAGTCCATCCTCTTTGAGCACACGGTTAATATGTGCCAATGAGGCCGCATCTGTTGCGCCCTCATTGATCACAACATCAAAGCTATTATCGCTCGTATCACGAAGCGCATCAATACTACATCCGATCACACTCGCACTGATATCTTGATGTTTTGCAACTTCTGCTTGCATCGCTGTAGCGTCTTGGCTAATAAGTAAAACATTTTGAGGGTCTTTGGATGTACAAAGTGCAACATGCACCATCATCTCTGGGGTAATAAATGATTTCATAATTATAATTCCTAATTTATATAGTGTCGTGG
>JAGGTH010000067.1 GCA_021163845.1 Helicobacteraceae bacterium
TTCCTACCTTGATAATGAAAAATTTTCAATCTCTTTAAGTATATCTTTTTTTTATTATACTTTGTTGATATTTACAAAGAGTTTGCTACTATGTGAGCTAGGATCTAAGGTCCAAATCTATTTTCAACAAGGAAAGACAAATGCTAGTATGCGACTGTAATGATGTAGAATATGATGTGATCAAAGAGTCCGTCAAAAAACATGGCAATGATATCGAAGCTATTAAAGATGCAACCGATGCTGGGACTACATGCGAATGTTGTCTTGAAGAGGATTGTGATAAAGTAGATCTCCCTTTGCCCCTTGCTATCAAAAGAGCTTTATCGGAACTGTAAAACAAGAACTAAGTGTCTCTTCTATCTATTTCTTATTCTGATATGATAGAATTGCACTTATGAAACTCAGAATACTTCTCTCTCTTTTCTTTTTTCTTGGTCTCACCCTTGCTTCGATGCATGAGCTCGAACATATCAATGCAGAGCATCCACACCCTTCATGTGAGATCTGTTCTATCAACGATTCTCTACAGACTCCTGACCTCTATGAAAAAACAACAACTCTTCAAGCTCTTTTAGAGAAAGAGATCACTCCCAGAACCCTTTATTACTCAGCCCATCCAAAGGCAAACACCAATCATCCAAACGCCCCACCCCTTTTATCATAAAAGCTTATTTAAGAAACAAATTTTACAAATACTTATATTAGGATTATTATGAAAAAATTACTACTTTTGGCACTCAGTGGTGCTCTAGTTTATGGCGAAGTTGTAGGTGTAATTCCTGCTAATAAAAGAACTTTTGACCAGTCTCAGTACATTCCGGATATCTCTGTTGTACTCGATGCTTCCTATGTCAATAGAAACAAAACAAATGACGAACTCCAACATTTAGAACTCCCAGGGGTTGCTCACGCACTTCTTGGTTCACACGAGCATGATGGTGCAAACCATGCTACATACAATGCAGATCAAGGGTTTAACCTCAACTATGCCGAACTTGTCTTCTCAAGCAATGTGGATCCATTTTTGACTATGGATGCGATTCTTCACTTTAGCAAAAATGGTGTAGAAGTAGAAGAGGCGTACTTTACATCCACAGCCCTTGGTCACGGACTACGCGCAAGAGCTGGAAAGCTACTTTCAAACTTCGGATACCTTAATGCCCAGCACCACCACTATTGGGATTTTGGTGATATGCCTTTAGTATATGAAGCATTTTTAGGTTCTCACGGCATCAACGAACTCGGCGCACAGATCCAATGGACGGCACCTACACCTATCTATATGATGGCGGGATTTGAAGTGCTTCAAGGGGAAAATGAACAGATGTTTGGTAATGCAACAATAGGGGATATCGAAGATCCTATAGCCAAAGGAAAAGATGCTCCCTCTTTATTTGTCGGATATGCTAAAACATCCTTTGATCTAGGGGACACCACTTTTTTTGGAGGTCTTTCTTATGCACAAGGGAGTTCTAGAATCGATCATAGCGATGATGAAGAATCTCCACACGCTTTTACAGGAGACTCTAAACTCTACGGAGCTGATCTAGTGATTTTACACGCTTTTGACTCTTATAGTTCCCTCAAATGGCAAAGTGAATGGCTTAGTAGAGAGATGAAGGGGACACAGTACAGCGATGCAACACTCTCCACAAGTTCGGCTATGAAAAAGCAACAAAGTGGTTTGTATACGCAACTCATCTATACACACGATCAGAACTGGAAATTTGGAGCACGCTATGAAGCGATCTGTCATAATGATGTCAAAGTAAATGGTGTCAATACAAACAAACCTAGAGATTTTAGAAAATACTCGGCAATGATTGAATACCATACAAGCGAATTTGCACGTTTTCGATTGCAGTATAACCGCAATGACTCCCTCTATAACGAAGATGGGTTCAAACAAACCATAGATACAATCATGCTTCAAGCAAATATCTCTATCGGAGCGCATGGAGCGCACTCATTTTAAAAAGCTTGCCTCATTCGAGGCAGATTGGAATAGATTTGAAAAAACTACTAACACTACTAACGCTTCTACCGCTAACACTCTTAGCTCATCTCAATATCGCGGTGAGCTATCCCTATATCGGAGCGCTCACAAAGAGTATCGGCGGAGAACATATCAATACCGTTGTCCTCGCAAAAGGAAACTGGGATCCCCACTTTGTGATCCCGCGCCCCTCACTTATCACTAAGGTGCGTAATGCTGATGCGCTCATTATGAACGGCGGACAGCTTGAGATCGGCTGGCTTCCCCCACTTATCAATCGCGCGGGGAACCCTAGAACATCCCCACGTGCTTCTAGTTTTCTTAATCTCTCACACCATATCGAACTTATCAACAAACCTGTGGATGTAGATAGAAAAGATGGGGATATTCACCCCGATGGCAATCCCCACTTTCACCTCAATCCAAACAATATTTTACTTCTCGCAGGGGTTATCAAGAAGTTTTTGATCTCTTTGGATCATGAGCATCAAGAGGTGTATGAAAAAAATTACGCCTCTTTTTTAAGCTCTTGGAGCGAAAAGATAAAAGGATGGGAGCAAAAGATGGCAGCAAAAAAAGGGATGAAAGTGATACAGTTTCACGATAATCTTGCCTATTTCAACCAAGCCTATGGATTGCAAAATATCGGAACGATCGAGCCGCTTCCTGGGATTCCACCAAGCTCTAAACACACCTTTAAGATCATAGAGCTCATCAAAGAGCAAAAACCTTGCTGTATCCTCCATGATGTGTACCATTCCACAAAAACAGCCGAATATATCAGCTCCAAAACAGGGATCAAAATAGTGTTGATGCCACACGATATCAACTCTCTTGAGAGCATAGATGATCTTGGCTCTTTGTTTGATCACCTCACGGAGGCTGTACAATGATAGATATTTTACTCACACCCATCATTCTCGTTATTGTGTTAGTTATGATGCACGCGTGGTTCGGGATGGGAATACTCAAACGTGGCATCATCTTTACCGATCTCGCCATCGCGCAGTTTGCAGCTCTTGGATCTGCTATTAGTTTGGGTTATTTTCATCAAGAGTATTATTATCTCCTCACCCTTGCTTTTGCTCTTATCAGTGCGTTTTTGATCGCTTTTGCCTCGAGTAGAAAACTCAATCTTGAAGCTTTTATAGGGCTTTTGTATGTCTTGGGTGCGAGTGGGATCATGATGGTGCTCTCCCATTCCTCAGAGGGGATGGAGCATTTTAAATCACTCCTTGCAAGCGATATCCTTTTTACCCCAAGTGATGCTGTGATGCAAAGTGCCCTCATCTACGCACTCATTGCCTTGGTACTCTATTTTGTCTATCCGCGTCTGAACGGTTTTATCAAAGAGTTGACATTTTTCTCCCTGCTCGCGCTGACTGTTACATCCTCTGTTTCTTTAGCAGGTGTGTTAGTGGTATTTGTTTTACTTATCGCTCCTGCTTTGGTCGCTACATCCCTAGATCTGAAAAGACCTCTTTTGGGAAGTTTTTTCTTTGGTTGGGCATTTAGTATTGGTGCAATTGTCCTCTCATACTTTTATGATCTTCCAACTGGATATACGATTGTTTTTTTAGGAGCACTCCTAAGCTCTTTACTTGTTCTTGTAAGTTCCAAGAAAGCTTAGCATTATCCTTGTGATACTTGCTTTGGTTTTATTATTGTTTTTTATAAAATCTGCTATGATGCTGACCTTAACATAGTGATTTGTAGCTAATGTTATAATGTATTAAGGCTTCTATGAAAAATTTATCTTTCTTTTTTCTTCTATTACCATTCATACTTTTGGCTCGAGAATCAACACAATTAGAGCAACTCTCTATCCGGCTTTTATGGTTGCATCAATTCGAGTTTGCAGGCTATTATACGGCACTAGAGAGAGGCTACTATAAAGATGTAGGTATTGATCTAGAGATCAAAGAATATGAGTTTGGTCTTAATATCACAGATGAAGTACTTGCCAAAAAGAGTCATTTTGGTGTAGAAAGTGCTTCTGTTATCTTAGATAAAATGAGGGGGAAAGATCTCTTCTTGCTCATGGCAACCTACCAAAAATCCCCTTTTGTTCTGATGGCTAGAAAACGTGATGATCTCCAGACACTCCAAGATATACGGGGCAAAAAGGTGATGGTTGCACCCAATCAAGTGAGCATGGCATCACTTAATGCTATGCTCCATATCAATAATATTTATCACACAGACTATATAGCGCAACAACATACTTTTAATACAGATGATCTTATTGAGGGAAAAACCGATGCTATGAGCACCTATCTCTCCAACGAGCCCTTCCATCTTAAACAAAAGGGGGTTGAGTACACTATTTTTGACCCTGCAGAGTATGGTTTTGCATTTTATAGCGATATTCTTTTTACATCCAATGAATTTTATAAGCAAAACCCGCAACTTGTTGCAAAGTTTTATGAAGCAACCCGTAAGGGTTGGGAGTATAGCTTTAACAATATAGAGGAAACAGCTGCACTCATACATGATAAGTACAACTCTCAAAATAAAAGTATGGAGCATCTTCTTTTTGAAGCACATGAGTTAAAAAAGCTCGCCTATGTAGAGGGTGTAGAGTTTGGAAAGTTCAAGCATGAGGTGATCGCACAAATCGCTCAGACCTATCAACTCTTAAATCTTTCAAAATCAACGATAGATCTTGATGGGTTTATCTATAAAAAAGCTCTGCATGTTGCATCTCAAATAGATTACAAACTTCTTTTTCAAATAGCTCTCGTACTAGCGATGATCTTTATCGCACTATACTACTGGAACAGAAAACTCTCAAAACTCAATCGTACGATAGCTCAAAGCAATACAAAAATAGCAACACTTCTTGATAATGCAGGGCAAGGATTTTTAAGCTTTGACAGAGACTTTAAAGTCGATAGTCAATACTCCAAAGAGTGTACCAAACTCTTAGGTGACTCGATAGCACACAAAGATATAACACAGCTTCTTTTTACAAAAAAGAGTGAGCAAGAGTTTTTCAAAAAGACACTCACTTTACTCAAAGAAGAGCAAAACCCTATACGAAAGAACTCCTATCTTTCCCTCTTGCCATCAACTATCTTACTTCATAAAAAAGCTGTAAAAATAGAATATAAAGTGCTAGAGGACGATCAGGTGATGCTTGTTTTAACCAATATCACTGCAGAAAAAAAGCTAGAAAAAAAAGTAAAAAGGGAGCAGGAGATCTTAAAGATGACTGTTGCTATTGTGAGTGAAAATCATATTTTTTATGAAACAATTAAAGACTACAAAGAGTTTTTAAATACACTTGAGAACCAAATAGATCTTACTAAAACACCCAAAGAGAATTTGGAGTACCTTTATCGAATGATTCACACGTTCAAAGGAAATTTTGCACAACTTTTTATGCAGGACATGGTAGCATTTATTCATAATGTAGAGAGTGAGCTCTCAGCCCTTGTTTTTAAAAAAAATGTCACAAATGAAGATATAACAAAACTCTTTAATGGTTTTAATTTTCATGAAAAATTTGATCAGGTGCTCAAAACGATAGAAGATATTTTAGGTGCAGAATTTGTTTATTCTCACAACTTTTTAAAAATAGAGCTAAGTTCTATAGAGACTCTTCAGCAAAAAATTGCAAAAGCGATGCATAAACACAATACTACAACGCCTGAATGTAAAGATATTTTAGTTCAAATGCAAACACTCTCACAACAAAAACTTTACGATCTCTTAAGACCCTATACAAGTTTTACGTTCAGCTTAGCACAACGCTTAGGAAAAGAGATATATGAGTTTGACATCCAAGGGGATAAGAATATTGGCGTACCAAAGAAGTTCAAAGGTTTTCTCAAAAGCTTAGTTCATCTCTTTAGAAACTGTGTAGATCATGGCATAGAGTCACCAGAAGAACGACTCTTAAAAGAAAAAGACGAAAAAGGTTTGATCGCTTGTGAGTTTGAACAAACAGATGATATACTTTATATCAAAGTTGTAGATGATGGAGCAGGAATAGATACTAAAGCTCTTGAAGCAAAACTACACCAAATCGGAGTAGATACTACTTCTATGAGCGAGAATGAACTTGTCCACACCATTTTTATGCAAAACCTCTCCACCAAAGAAAGTGTAAGCGATATATCGGGTCGTGGAGTTGGAATGAGTGCACTCAAAGAGGAGATGGATAAACTTGGTGGTTCTATAGAGATCCAAACACGAAAAGATGAGGGCACAAGCTTTGTATTCTCACTTCCATTACATAAAAAGGATGAAAATGTTACTTGAGTCTTTGATACTACAAGCCAAGCTTTTTTTGCAAGATGATATGGGTCTATCTATAAGTGATGTGCAAACAAGACAGCTCCAACAAGATACACTCACACTCAAAGAGTACACCTCAATGATAGGTGTCGGGGGTAAGATCAATGTGATGGTTGTGATCTCTTATGATCAAGAGATGCTTGAAAAACTCGTAGAACTTTTTATGGATGGTGAAAGTCTAGATCCTAGCGAAGAACAAGAGATTAAGGACTCTGTTGCAGGAGAGGTGGTCAATACTATCATGGGTCTTGCTCTTCCAACTTTTCCAAACAGAGGAAAAGGGGTGACAATCACACCTCCTATTGCGATCAATAACTCAACAAACCTTGTCAAACAAAAGAGTTCTAAGATCATTTCTGTTGAGATACAAACCAATTGCGGTACATTAAGCATCCATGCAATTGGTGCAGAAGATATTATAAAGTAAGGATGAAATATGTTGAACGTTTTAATAGTAGACGACTCTTTAATCATTAGAAAAAAGATTAATACAATTTTACAAAAACTCGGACATAAAAGTGTTTTTGATGCCACAAACGGTCAAGAAGCGATAGATGCGTATGCAAAATATAGACCTGATTTGGTAACTATGGATATTACTATGCCTGATATGGATGGTATTACAGCCGTAAAAAAAATAATAGGGCAAGATGCATCCGCAAAGATCATCATGGTAACTTCTCATGGCCAAGAAGACATGGTCATACAATCGATTCAAGCAGGAGCGGTTGGATATATGTTAAAGCCAATCACCGAAGAGAAGTTGGCCCAAGCAATAGGTGAAGTTTTTATTGAATATGCAACAAACGATGAAGATGACGACCTTGAGATTGACGAGCTCTAAGAATGCAAGAAAATCAACTCTTTGAAGCACTTCTAGATGTCATCCCTTTTGCTACCTATGCTGTAGATATCAACACCTACGAAGTGGTCTATGCCAACAAAATGATGCAAGAGAAGATGTATGCTCCTAGAGAAGCCTTTTGTTGGAAAAAGATCTACGGTCAAGAGGAAGCATGTAGCTGGTGTAGTATCCCTGAGCTTAAACAAAGAGAAAAACTTTATAGAAATGAGAAACTTGTCAAAAGCTTTTTTGACGAATCAACCGATAAGTGGCTCCAAGCCTATGATGAGCTTGTAAAATGGCCTGATGGTAGAAATGTGAAATATACGATTGCTGTGGATATCAGCGAGCAAAAAGAGATTCAAGCATCGATGATCAAAACCCATACAAAGCTTGCGATTCAGAGTAAAAAGCTCAAAGAAGCAAATGAAAAACTAGAATTTTTAGCTACAAAAGACTACCTTACAAAGATCAATAACAGAGGAAACTTCTTTAAATTAGCACATGATATTTGGGATGTGGATTTTGAAAAAAATGCTTTATCACTCTTTTGTGCAATGCTAGATTTGGATCACTTTAAAAAACTCAATGATACCTATGGGCATAGCATGGGGGACACAGCACTCAAAGAGTTTGCAAATGTTGTCAGTACGCACCTCCATGATACTGATATTTTTGGTCGTATGGGAGGGGAGGAATTTGCAATTGTATCAGTGTGCACAGATGAACAAACATTCAATAAAAAACTAGAGGATATTCAAAAAAGTGTGGCAAATATCACCCTCATGCATGAGGGAAATGAAATACATTTTACCGTAAGTATAGGTTTTGTAAAAAAAGTTGAGAACGAAAGTATTGATATCACTTTAGAGAGGGCCGATAAGATGCTCTATGAAGCAAAAAATAGTGGTAGAAATAAAGTAAAATTTAGGAACATGTCTTATGATGCACGAGAATAGAATTTTTGAAGCACTTTTAGATGTTATCCCATTTAAAGCATACGCCGTGGATATTGATACTTATGAGCTTGTTTATGCAAATAAATTGATGAGAGAAAATCTCTACGCTCCTCAAGAAGAGCACTGCTGGGCAAAAGTTTTTGGTCAAGAAGAAGTTTGTAGTTGGTGTAGTGTTGCGACTTTAATGCAACGTGATAAATTAAAAAAATACGAGAAGCATATTTGTGAATTTTTTGATGAGAGTGATGACAGATGGCTTAAATCGTATGATGAGCTCATCAGCTGGCCTGATGGACGCGATGTAAAATACTCTATCTTGGTAGATATTAGCGATCAAAAAGATATTCAAGGGGATATAATCAAAGCCCATGCAACGCTTGCTAAGAATAATAAGCAGATCACACACACCAATAAAAATCTTCAAATAACAAAACTAAAACTTCAAAAAACACTCTATGAGTTTGAAGAAAATAACAAAGAGACGCAAAAATCTTTGACACAAATAAAAAATATTATATACAAATTGCAAAAAAGTGATCTCGATTCTGAGCAAGCACTTTTACTCAAAGAGTTGGAGCTTCAT
>JAGGTH010000023.1 GCA_021163845.1 Helicobacteraceae bacterium
GAGAAGATAAACCTACTAAAGACACGATCAACATAAGACTCAATAAAATAAAAAAAAACCACGGATGCTACTTATAAAAAGTTTTATATGCATATTCCTTATCCTCTTCTAATACAATATATGTCTCGTTCAAGCCCTCTAACTGTACTCGAGCTTCAATACTACTTTCAAACTCGACAGGCTTGTAAAGTTCTTGAGTAGCGTGAACAACATAATAATGGCGAAATTCACTATTAGAAAAAAAGTATTTGATATTTTCCAGGGAATACTCTACACAAAGCCTTGCAACTTTCTTCCCATCAAATGGTGAGATATAAGCTTCACAGAATAAAAAATCTTTTTGAATCTTTTTCCCTATAGCATTAAAATCACTCGACGCAACTACCTTTTGGCTATTCTCTAAAAGATAAAAATCTCCTATAAGATGTAGTTCCTCTTTTTTCTTCTCGAGAACTCTACTGATTCTTCTATCGAGATCTTCAGTAAAAAAGTCATTCATCACCTCGGATGTTGCGATATATTTTACATTACTCTTTACTCTTTGAATATGTTGCTGAATTCTCTCCACTGTAATATTTAGCTGGGTGTTTAATTCATAATTCATGGTTTGTTCCCGCTCTTGCATCAAAGAGTTTCCAAATACAACCATAGTGATAAAATAGGGGATCAAGCCAACTAAAAGAAATAATAAGACAATTTTTACTTTAAAACTCATAAAGAACCTTTAGAGAATCATCTAGCAAATCTTGGGGAAGATATCCTATAGAGTTCTCTACATTTTGAAGGAATTTCTTCATAGCTTGTGTAGAGGCTTGTGATACTGGTGGAGTTATCCCTTGAAAGTGTTTTTTCACCCAATAGGCATTGAGCTTATTACGATTCATCTCTAAAATATGTTGTTCAAAGGAAAGACGCAGAGGATGACTTGCTAAGAGATTGACAACTACTACCTTCTTTTGTGTAACAAACTTTTTTTTCAACAAAAAAAGATCACGTAACTCTTTTTTGCTCAAGGGTTCCATCCCATTAGTTTTGGATGTAACTACATACAAAGAGTCAGCACAAAGTTGCCATACCAAGAATGGAAGAATCAATAACTTTTTCATCAGAAGATCACCGAAAATGATACTAAAAATTTATCTTGCTCTTTAAGAGAATGCCATTGATATTCAGCTTTGAGTGAAACTGGATAGATCGGTCGATAACTATACCCCAATAAAAAGAGGCTTTCTCCATTCTGACTCAATTCCTCCTCTTCAAAATATTCAAATCTTGTTACAAGCATATGTTCTAAAGAGTAATTATAACTACCCTGAAGATACATAGCCTCTGAATAATGTTTTTGAGTATCTCGAGAACTTCGTATAACTCCCTCACCAAAAAGCTTAAAAGGATAAGAATCATATTTTGCGTTACACTGCAAAAATACATACCTTTCGTTTGTAAGTGTAACAAATTCACCAACACTCAGCCCTGCTGTGAGTTCAGGCGAAAACTCTTTTTCAAGTGAAGCTCCAAAAAAATGATCGTTTAAGATATTCATATACTCTTCGTCAAGGTCACGTGTTCCTTGGGCAAAAATATTATACTGCACACTTTCATCCATAGAGAGATAACCACTGAGATTTACACCTGTGACAAACTTTGGAAACATAGTATAAGAATAGAGTGGATTGGAGGTGGTATCTCGTAAAACATTTATCGGCTCAAGATTCCAATAACCTATAGGAGTAATAAATTTACCAGCGCGAAAACGAAGATAATCAGACTCCATATAATCTACATAAAGCCTTTCCACTTGGAATGTAGTATTATCACTGCTACTTCGGTCTTTAAAGTCATATTCATAAAAGTTTGCCGCTTCTAACTCTGCAAGATAACTAAATCTTTCATCGATTTGACCATACATCAAAAAAGCAATATCATCGATCTTTGCCTTCTCTTCATCCTCTTTATATTCATATTCTGTAGAGAAATAAGCCCCGAGGTTTAAAGCATCAGCTAGCTTTAGACCATGCCCGAGCTGATAATCCTGCGCTTGTAAAGAGACTATTGAAAAAAATATTAATACTATACAAAAACGATTCCACATATTTTACTTCCCAATGACCATAATGCAAAATTATATCAAAAAAAATGATAGAAGAAATTTTGTTTCTGTCACTTTATTTATGTATACTCTGAATCTTAGATTATAGGAGGAATATCATATTTTGAAATGGTTTAATTTTTTTGAAAAAAACATCCAAAACAAACATCCGTTTGGACGAGGCATTAATGCAAATATCTCCCCTAATGAAGAGGAGCTTTTTAATGAATCTTACGAAGCATTTGAAGAAAAAAAGATCCTTGAAGCGTATCAATATTTTTTTGATTCCCTAGAAAATTTTACAGAAGATCGTCCTAATCAAAATATCCTTACATCCCAAGAGGATAATAAACTTATATTTACTATCTATCAAGGGAGTGCCGTGGTTCATGGCTATGTCACATCTCAACATCTCTACGCCGAAGCGACCATCACAAAAAAACATTTTGCCAATGTCTCACTCAAGCGCTATATTTTAGAAAGAAACTATCAATTTACCTACGCTTCGTATTTTAGTGATGAGGAGTTTATTAAGCTCAAGATCTATCATGATAATATCACTATGAGCCCACAAAAAGTTTTTTTTCCACTTCGTGAGATAGCACTCAATGCGGACTTTGACAAAGAGTATATCAGATCTGAATTTCCTGATCTTTCAATCGAAGAGATAGAGCATCTCAAAGAGCTTGAGCAAGATGAGCTAGAGATCAAATACAAATTTATGCAAGAGTGGATCGAAGACCTTGAACACAGAATTCTCACTTTTCCATCCAATGACAACAGTGGAATGCAAGCTTTTGCTTGTCTTAATCTTTTGCTCAAGATCGACTATCTTCTTGTCCCAAAATATGATATTTATCAAAAGCTCAGTAAAAAAGTACAAGAGTATTTTTCTGAGGAAAACAGCTCGATTGAAAGTAAAAATGAAGAGGTCAAAGAGTATATAACAGAACTCAAAGAACTCGATTTCAACACTTTTTGCAAAATGTTTTACAATGCAAAATATACCTTTAACCCAACAGAAAAAACATCCCAAGAGGAGATCGAGATCTTTATCACCGAATCACTCGCAAAGATCCGCTGGTACAAGTCAAATCGCTACAATCAGATCATTCCCACCATCTATAAATATATTGCTTTTTATATTCTCTATAATTATGGAATTCACCCAGTTACCCGTGCACTTTTACATATGCTCGTAGAGGTCCAAAATCCAAATTTTTTCAATGCCCTTGGTTATCAAGAGCTCTACAACGAAGAAAACAACTCTTTTGCACAGCGCCAAATCGTCTCACGCATAGAAGATATCATCACCCCATATCAAGCGCAGTTTAAAGCGCTTAAGGTTTTTGGAGATGCCCTTGATTTTAGTTCCCTCAATGACTTTAGCAATAGCTTTTACATCCAAGTAAAAAATCTCGATTTTGAGGAGGTGTAGGGATGCTAACACAACTCATTCTTGATACTTATATAGATAACATCATCCAGATCATGACCCCCTATGGCACAGGAACTGGCTTTTTAATCGATGATCTTATCATCACAAACTCCCATGTAGTTGGTGGACTTCGTGAAGTGGTCATCAGTGCCAAAAAGATAAAAAGAACGGTTGCTTCAGTGATTTATGATGATCCTGATTATGATCTCGCTTTTATCCATCTTGAGCATCCTTTTAGCGCGAAAAATCCGCTCAAACTCGCTTCAAAAAATGTAGAAGATGGAGATATCGCGATCGCTGTTGGGCATCCATATGGGCTGAACTATACATCTACAGAGGGGATCGTCTCACGTGCTGCACGCTTGCAGGGCAATCTTGAATACATCCAAATAGATGCGGCGATCAACCCTGGAAACAGTGGTGGACCACTTTTAAATACAGAGGGGGAAGTGGTTGGGATCAATACCTTTATTATCCAAAACTCCAACAACCTTGGGTTTGCTCTCCCTTTTTACTACATCCAAGAAGCACTCGAAGCTTTTAAAAAACTTGGTGTAGAAAATGTACTCAAATGCCCTTCTTGCAAAAATCTCATCGAAGAGAAAGATATCCACAATGACTATTGCGCTTCGTGTGGGATCAAACTCGCCATCGCCAAAAGTAGACGTAAGGGCTATAAACCCACTGGAGCCACAAAACTTATCGAAGAGATATTAGAGTCTTTGGATGTAGATGTCACACTCGCGCGTCGCTCCCAAGCGACTTGGTTTGTAGAAAGTGGATCTGCGCGTGTTGAGATCAACTACTATGAAAACGGAATTATTATTGGTGACACAAAACTTTGTGCGATCCCCCAAAACAATATAGAAAAACTCTATGATTTTCTTTTAGCTGAAAATCAAAAATTCTCTTACCTGCAGTTTTCTATCAATGAGAATAACATCTATCTCTCTTACCTTATAGTAGACTCCTCTTTAACCCAAAAAGAGGGTAGAATTGCATTTGAAAAACTACTCAAGTACTCAGATCAATACGATGATGTCTTAATCAATCAATTTGATGCAATCAAACTCAGACGAGACGACGAAGAATAAAAGGAAAATATATGTCACAATTTTTAGAATTTACAATCGATTTAGAAATCTTCATAAAAGAGCTACAACAAAAAACAGAGGCAAATAAAAAAAAGATTCAAGAGCTTTTGGCCCTTGAGAAAAAAACCTATCAAAACTTTGTCAAACCTTTGGCAATGCTTGATGAATATTTGGAGCAATTTTTCACACCTCTCTCGCACCTCAATAGTGTAAACAATTCAGATCTCACCCAAAAAGTGTATACAGAGTCTTTGCCAATTATCACCGAATACTCTACACAACTCTCACAAAATATTGAGATCTATAAAGCGTATAAAACGATCTTTGGAGAGGAGAAAGAGCAATTAAACCAAGAACAAAAACGGGTTTTAGAGCTCAATATTCTGCACTTTGAACTCAATGGTGCCCATCTTGATAGTAAAACAAAGGCAAGACTCCAAGAGATTAACCTTAAAAAGAGTGAACTCTCCAATCAGTTCTCTCAAAACCTCTTAGATGCAACCAATGCTTTTGAATATATCATCACAGATAAAGCGGATGTAGAGGGACTACCACAAAGTGATATCAAAAGTGCAGAGTTCGTAGAAGATGGTGTAACAAAATATAAATTTACCCTCCAGATGCCCTCTTACATCGCTTATATGACCTATGGACCAAACCCACAGATCAGAGAGGCTCTTTACAAAGCGTATGTAAGTCGCGCTCCTGAAAATGCAGCTATTATTGATGAACTCTTAGCGCTTCGCGACGAAATGGCAAAACTTTTAGGCTTTGAGAGTTACGCCACCTACTCGCTAGCAAGTAAGATGGCACCAGATGCGCAAAGTGTACTTGATTTCTTGCAAACTCTACTTACAAAGTCACAGCATCAAGCCAAAGCAGAACTCGCAGAGGTGCAAAAGATGAGTCAAAAACCTCTCGAGAGTTTTGATGTGGCTTACTATAGTGAGATCTTAAAAAAAGAGAAATATGAGATCGATGAAGAGCTTTATCGTCCCTATTTTGAGCAACAAAACGTCGTAGATGGGATGTTTTTGTTTCTTGAAAAACTCTTTGGGATTCGCTTCGAATCAGTTGAAGAAAAACTTTGGGATGCAAAGGCAAGTGCTTATGATCTCTACATCCAAGAGAAACTCCAAGCACGACTCTACCTCGATCTCGAAGCACGCAAAAGTAAACGTGGTGGTGCATGGATGCATAACTGGCAGACACATTGTAAAAAAGAGGATGGCACGACACAACTCGCCTCTGCTTTTGTTGTATGTAACTTCCCTGCATCAAGCCCTGCTTCCCCTTCCCTTTTACGCCATGATGATGTTGTCACCCTCTTTCATGAGATGGGACACACAATCCATCATCTCTTAAGTCAAGTGGGTGAGAATGAAGTGAGTGGTGTCAATGGTGTGGAGTGGGATGCGGTGGAATATCCATCACAACTCTTAGAAAATTTTGCTTATGAGCCACATGTGCTGAAGATGTTTGCAAAACATTACGAGACAGGCGAGATCATCTCTGATGCGATGATAGACAAGCTCGTAGCAAGTAAAAACTTTTTAAGTGCGATGGGGATGTTGCGCCAACTTGAATTTTCCCTTTTTGACTTCAAGCTCCATACAAAACTCCATAAAGGCGCAGAAGTACAAGACCTCCTTGATGCTATCAGAGAAGAATCGGCTCTTTTAAAAACACCAAGCTATAACAAGTTTCAAAACGGCTTTGCCCATATCTTTGCAGGTGGCTATGCCGCAGGATACTATAGCTACAAATGGGCAGAGGTTTTAAGTGCTGATACTTTCTTTAGTATCGTTGATGAGGGGATCTTTAACTCTCAAACAGCCCAAAGATATAGAGATATAGTTCTTAAAAAAGGGGGATCTTTGAGCATGCAAGATCTTTTTCATGAAGTGATGCAAAGAGAGATCAATCCTGAAAATCTCTTGCGCCTCAATGGAATCGATGCGTGAGGTTTTTCCTCTTCTTTGCAGTGCTCTGTGCCCTGCTTTTTGGAGATAAAACTATGAGTATCGCTTCATATAACGTTGAAAACCTTTTTGATCTCCATAAAGATGGCTATGAATATCAGGAATACATCCCAAACACAGCCTCACAGTGGAACAAAAGAAATTATAAGATCAAGCTCAAAAATATTGCTCAGGTGATTGCAGATCTTAATCCTGACATCATAGCACTCCAAGAGATAGAGTCTCTTCGTGCTCTTAAAGATCTCAGACAAGAGCTCAAAAACAGAGGTGTTTATTTTCAATATTACGCTCTAGCAGATAAAAAAAATACGACAGTCAAAGTAGCACTTCTAAGCAAAATCCCTTTTAGTTATTCTAAGGAACTTCAAGTCAACTACTCATACAAATACCGCAATATCTTAGAAACAAAGTTTCTTATCAATAATAAAGAACTTTATATCTTTACCAACCACTGGAAATCAAAAGGGGGACCAGAGACTGAGCGAATCCGCTCAGCCAAAGCACTTTTAAAACGAATCAAAGAGATTGGACATGAAAAAAATATAATTCTCCTTGGTGACTTTAACTCCCACTACGAAGAGCATAAAATTTTCTTGAATAAACGAAGACACAATGACACCAATGGCAAAACAGGGATCAACCATGTTCTTAAAACTCTTTGTGCTACATCCAAAGCTTCGGATGTAAGTCTCAAAGAGGATTGTTTTTATAATCTATGGTATGACCAAGATGAAGAGCAACGCTATAGCTATATTTACAAAAAAGAGAAAGAGGCGCTGGATAATATCATCATATCCCCTTCTCTACTTCAAGGTAATGGTATCTACTATAAACAAAATTCTATGAGTCATTTTAAGCCCGTTTACTTGATCGATAAAGAGAATATCTACAGGTGGCAAAGTCGTGGGAAGAACCCAAGAAAACATCTTGGTAAAGGGTATTCAGATCATCTTCCTATCAAAGCAGAGTTTGTTGTAGAGGAGTAATGCACCAATCAATTTTTCCTCTGCCACATTGCTCTAAATAGTTATTTGCTTGGGAAAAGGGCTTTGAACCAAAAAAACCTCTAAAAGCAGAAAGCGGAGATGGATGTGCGGATCTAAGAATACAATGCTTTGTCTCATCGATCAAAGCACTCTTTTTTTGTGAAGGATTGCCCCACAGCACAAAAACAATATGGTTAAACCTCTCTGAGAGTATCCGTATTACACTATCTGTAAAGATCTCCCACCCTTTCTCTTTATGTGAATTTGCTTGCGATTCAAGCACACTCAGAACGCTATTAATAAGTAAAACACCTTCACGTGCCCATTTTTCTAAATTTCCATGATCAGGTATTTCACAACCAATATCATCGTGAAGTTCTTTATAGATATTTCGAAGAGACGGTGGTATTTTACACCCTCTAGCAACAGAAAAAGCAAGCCCATTAGCTTGACCTCTTCCATGATAAGGATCTTGTCCAATAATGACAACTTTCACATCCTCAGGTTCTATCAAATCAAAAGCACGATAGATGTCATTATAAGGTGGGAAAACAGTTTTTATATTGTATTCATTCGTAATAGAATGAGAAAGGTTTTGATAATACTCTTTTTGAAGTTCAGTATGTAAAAGTTCTTTCCAAGAATTGCTAAGAGTCATAATAATCCTAATATATCTAATAATAAAATTGTACATAATATAAAGTTAAAATCTATAATGAGAAATAAAAATGAATGAATGATAATTGATTAAAAAGAAGAGAAGTTAAATTGATCGAACTAGGCAGCGACCTACATTTCCACACCTGAA
>JAGGTH010000089.1 GCA_021163845.1 Helicobacteraceae bacterium
TACCTGTACCAGGGCGAAGTTCATCACCACCAATAACTACACCACTCTCAAGTACAGTTAAACCTTCCCAAGACATTGTAGCAAGGCTTGTACGTTTCACAACTTTTGTAGCAGGAGTCGTCCCATCAGCTTGCACGATAGTACCAGCAGCACGGTCAGTAACTGTATAATCTTGAACATTTAATGGATCAATGATCTCATAAAGTCCACCATCACTTGTTTCTTCGGTTGCTACAACTGTACCCCAAGATGTTGTACGAAGACCATCACAACGAGCCATACCACGAAGAATAGTTTTTACCTCACCTGTTGCAAGATCCCAACTTTGAACTGATGGATTCATTTTACCATTAGCTAATGTTTCAGCACCACCTTCAATACATGAAATAAGGTGTGTCGGGTTATTGCTACCTGCAGGCCAAAAATTGAAAAGATCGGCATGGTGAGCTGCATCACGTGTTAAAAATGAAGCTGTAAGCCCATCTGCTAAAAGTACAGTATCGCTCGCTTCGCTTACATCTTTACGCATGATGTTATCACTAGAACCATATTTTAGAGCACCACCAAATCCAAGATATTTTTCAGATTCGATGTAGAGTTTATCTTCCCATTTTTTACCAAAGTCATCACGAAGGTCAGCACTTGTTGTACTACCATTCGTTCCATCTGTTCCATCTACACCAGGCTCACCTTGAGGTCCTGTTGCACCTGTTGCACCTGTTGCACCTGTTGCACCTGTTGCACCGTCATCACCGTCACACGCTGTCATACTCACTATGAGTACAGAAGCTGCTACTAAGCTTAGCCATTTGTTCATGTTTGTCCTTTTTGATATATTCACGGACGAAATGGTAGTAATGAAATGTTACAACTTTAGCACAGCGAGGCAACATTACGGCATCGTTTTGGAAACAATCGTAATCAAAATGTAACGCTAATTTTTTGGATAAGTTCCCATGTCTTCATGCGAAGGAATTCTCAAAAATGTATATTTTGGAAGTTTTGTAGGAAGCTCTATAGGGTTTGTATTTCCGCTGTGTACGCTCTCTAATAACTTTCCGCTTTCAGTTTTTAGTTGTTTGAGTTTGAGATAAAATTTTTGATTTTTTTCATAAATAGCTCCTATCTCATTGTCCACCAATTGTATTTTTGCATCTATCGGAGCAACAATTTCAAGCTCATCATTTGGAAGTGTTTTATACTTACACAAAAAGTGTGTTCCCTCTTCGTTTACCTGTCCACTCACTTGATGGGTTCCAAGTTGCATAGTGAAGTCAAGACTTTGTGTATCATGCTTTTCAAAAGGGCGAGAGACAAGATATGCATCGGTGTAACCACGGTTTTGTAGTGACTCTAATTCGTATTGGTATTTGCTAGAATCTAACTTGCCATCATAATAATCATCGATCGCCATTCTATATGCTTTGGCTGTGACTGCCGCATAGTAAGAGGTTTTTGTGCGCCCCTCGATCTTGAGTGAATCGACCACGCCACTATCAAGTATCTCTTGGATGTGAGAAGCGAGATTAAGATCCTTAGAGTTCATAATATAGGTTCCCACACCCTCATCTTCTTGAAGTTTGAAAAGTGTCCCGGTCTCAGGGTTAGCAGCATACATCTCATAAGGAAAACGGCAGTCATTTGCACAGCTTCCGCGATTTGGTACACGCCCACTTTGTAGCGTCGAGATAAGGCATCTTCCACTATAAGCAAAACACATCGAGCCATGCACAAACACCTCAAGTTCGAGTTTAGGTAGTTCACGTTTGATCTCTTTGAGATCTTTGAGTGAGATCTCACGCGCAGTGATAATACGAGTCGCTCCCATATTGTAATAAACCTTTGCATCCAAAACATTCATCACATTGGCTTGTGTCGAGAGATGCAGTGGCATGTCGGGTGCGAGTTCGTGGCAGAGTTGAAGTACACCAGGTGTTGCGACGATAAAAGCATCAGGACCAAGCTCTGCCATCGCGATGATATGTTTTTTTAAAAGGGAGAGTTGAGAGTTAAAAGGAAAGCCATTGATGGTAGCATATACTTTTTTTCCACGTGCATGTGCATAGTCGATCCCCTCTTTAAACTCCTCCATACTAAACTCTTTACCTGAGCGGATACGAAGTGAAAAATGGCTCACGCCACCATATACGGCATCAGCACCAAAATCGATCGCTATCTTGAGTTTTTCTAGGGTTCCCGCAGGGGAGAGGAGTTCTACTTTTTGCATCTTTATCTCGTTTCAGATTTTTGTGAAATTCTAACAAAAAGATGGTGCAAAGTAGATTAAAAAGTAGAATTACTATTTTTTTGCAAATTGTTCTAAGAGCTCTTCTATATCGTCAGTTGAAGCGAGGTCGTTGTGTGTGTCACCAGCGAGGTGTGTTGCAGAAGCAACACGTTTCTCATCATCAATTTTACCTTCAAAAAGAGTGTTCATATATTTTGAGAGGGCACGCATTACATTGATAACACGCTCAATTTTTTGGCGATGGATATCTTGATATTGCATAATATCCATAACACTCATGATCGCATCTCCATTGTTTTGGAGCATCTCGAGTGTTTCGTTGGCATCAGTGAGTGCTTCTTGGTTTTGAGCAAGGGATGTTTTAAAAGCTTCAACATCTGGAAACTTTGTCGAGAGTGTTGTAAAAAGTGTGACATTGGCATCGAGAGTATCGATAACTCTTTGTGCATTTTCCTCTTTTTCCATCATCTCATTGCTAATGGATTCGATGATATCAAAGATCTCACTTGCTTTTTCTTCACTCTCTTTGGTGACATCATCGAGCTGATGGACCATCTTGTTCTCATCTGTAGCAGGAAGTGGCCAATGGTGTGCAGTTTTATCATTGTAACCAAGGGGGACTAAAGATTCTTCATTTTCTTTTGGAGTCTCTTGAGATGGAGCCTCTTCTGGCTTGAGTTCTTCTTGCTCTTCATCAATATCTTCGATATCTCCACTCATTAAAGCATCTAATTCTTCTTGAGTCATAAACTTCTCCACAGATTCGCTAAATTTATTTTTTGCCACTATAATATCATAAATATACTAAACGAAAGTAATGAAATGATTGTAGATCTGCATAACCATACACCATTATGTAACCATGCTGAGGGTGAAATTTCCCAATATATAGAAAAAGCAATAGAAGTGGGTACAAAGTACTTTGGATTTTCTGACCATGCTCCTATGGACTATGATCCAAAGTATCGTATGGGTTTTGAAGATATGAAAAGATATGAATCGGATATACTTCATGCCAAAGAGCAGTATAAAGATCGTATTGAGATATTGCTTGGATACGAGGTTGATTATCTCAAGGGGCATATGGATGAGAGAGTTTTAACTGCGGATGTAGATTATCTTATGGGAAGTGTACATTTCATCGATGATTGGGGTTTTGATAACCCTGAGTTTATAGGTCGCTATGAACACGAAGATATCGATATGATCTGGCAAAAATATTTTGATGCGATCGAGGAGATGGCACAGAGTAAGCTTTTTGATATCGTAGGGCACCTGGATCTTATAAAGGTGTTCAAGTTTTTACCAAAAGGGGATATCTCCCAAATCGCCAAAAAAGCACTCGAAGCGATCAAAGAAGCGGATATGACACTAGAGATCAATGTCGCGGGATATCGAAAGCCTATAGGCGAAGCGTATCCATCTCTCTCTTTGCTCCAAGAAGCGTATAAACTTGATATACCAATCACTTTTGCTTCAGATGCTCACAAACCCGAACAAGTTGGGCTTTATGAAAAGGAAGTGTACGCTATGGCGAAGAGTGTAGGGTATACAGAGTGTGCTATATATAAAAATAGAAAACGTTTTATGCTTCCTTTTTTGTAACTTTTTTGTCTCCAAACTGACATCATCTTGTTGCTGTTTTGTCTTCTTTGTGTAACACATCTCTTTTATCATTTCAGCGTAAAAAAACACAAGGATAACTGAGATGAATAAAAAATGGATCTCTCTTGCTACTATTGTAGCGTTGGGTGTTGGATTTGTCGGTTGTAATGATGACGATAATAATGATGGAGCTATTGCTGCTAAGAAAGTAGAATTTATTGGTATGGAAGCACCATCAACTGCTGATGACATGTCAAGAGCATATTCTGATGCAAAAGTACGTGTTTATACAAGTGATACAGAATATACAGAACATGCACTTTCATACGATGTCCTTTTTGGTGTAAAAGATAAAGTAGGAACAAATGAGAATGTTGCGGGACAACTTTATAACTACAAAATGGAGCCACTCAAAGATCCATTTAACGAGCCTTTAATTGCTGAGACTCCAGATTCTAACTCTCTTCTTAATGTAGGTGGAAAGCTTTTTATGGTTTCTCACCTTGAATATGACTGGATTCTCTCTAATGGTGTGAGTGCTTATAAGCAAGAGGGCTGGTATTCAAGAGCACCTATGAATATGATTCTTACAGATATTGAGCAAGATGCAGATGGTAAACTCACAGCAGTCGATCAAAAACCAATCAATCACTCAAGTGTAGAAGGTGGGTGGATCTTTTGTTTTGGCTCACAAACACCTTGGAACACACACTTAGGTGGAGAAGAGGACTATGATCTTTACTACACTGAGGCTAGTGGAAGTGATGCTAGTACAGTTGCAGGTGTTAAAGCGATGACGGAGCTTTACTGGGATAACACTAAAAATGCGAACCCTTACCATTATGGATACAACCAAGAGGTTGTTGTAAAAGCGGATGGTACGTATGATCTTCACAAGCGTTATGCTATGGGGAAAGGTACTTGGGAGATGGCTAAGGTGTTTGGCGATGCTAAAACTGCACTTTATGGTGATGATGGCACGAATGTATTTTTACTTATGTTCGTAGCGGATAAAGCAGAAGACCTTTCAGCAGGGACACTTTATGCACAAAAATTTACACAAACAAATGCTGATGGAAGCGCTACAGCTGCGGGAACTATGGAGTGGATCAAACTAGGACATGCAACAGAGACCGAAGTAAAAGGGTGGACAGATACATATACTTTCACAGATATCTTTGATTATTTAACACCTGAGCAAGTAGCAGCTGGTGCAGACACTACAGGTTATACAGCTATCAAAGCGGGTCACTCTAGTGTTGAATACCTTAAACTTAAAGCTGGAAAAGAAACAGTGGCAGCATTCTTAGAACCACGCCGTCTTGCTGCTATGAAAGGTGCTACAACTGAGTGGAATAAAATGGAAGGGATGGCGATTAATGAAGCAGATAAAAAAGCTTACATGGCTATCTCTTACCAAGACAAAGGGATGCTCAAAGATGACACTTTTGCAACAGATCATATTCGTGTAGCAAAAAACAATTGTGGTGCTACCTATGAGATTACACTCGCTGGTGGACAAACAGATACAGATGGGAATCCTATCAACTCTGAGTACGTTGGTGTAAGCCTTATGGCTCCACAAGGTTTAGTGGGTGAAGAGATCGCTACAGATGCGCTTGGAAATACGTGTAACCCAGAGAAAATTGCTAACACAGATAATATTGCTTTTTCTGACAAAATGCGTACACTCTTTGTGGGTGAAGATAGTGGTACACATACAAACAACTTTGTATGGGCATATAATGTAGATACACAAAAGCTTTCTCGTCTTCTTTCTGTTCCTGCAGGTGCTGAGTGTACAGGGCTTCAAGTAGTTGATAATGAAAATGGTCATGCATATATCATGAGTAATTCACAGCACCATGCTGACTTTACTAAAACAACACCACAAGAGCTTAAAGATACTCTTGCTCCAAAAATTGATAAATACAATGCAAACTTTGGTTACATCGGTGGAATGCCTGGAATCAAATAATTTTAAGAGGCTTTTGCCTCTTAAGATATCCTCTTAAAATCACTCTTCAAAAATTAAAATCAGGAACATCCTATGAAAAAATATCTCTACGCAACCATTTTACTTTTTGTGGGAGGATTGACACTTGTGAGTTGTGGGTCCGATGATGATTCTTCAAAATTTTTAGAGCACAATTCTTCTATTCCAATGCAAGGGGAGTTTCGCGCACGTACACTCTTTGAAAATCCTTATGCAAATATCCCAGCGCAGTGCTATATAGAAACATCTTATGGGACACAAAATGCTTGTTTGTTTTGCCATTCGAATGCTGCTGCTAAACAAAAGCTTGGAAATACCACTCCTCAGGCAGGATTTGATGACATTTTGGGTAACTTGCAGTTAGAATACGCTTTTGGAGCAGCGGATAGATTTAGTGTCTCACCTAATATAAATCCTTGGGAAAACACTCTTAAGCCCGAAAAACTTGATGAGGCTTTTGCGACCCTTGGTATAGAGGAAACAAAGTGGGATATGCAAAGCTATATTCAAACAGATAACTGGCAAGAGGCATATAACAAAAAAAGAGGCGACAAAAAAGTGAGTAACTCTCATATAAAAGAGGATGCTTTTCGCCTTTTTCCTGCGCTCAATCCAAGTGCGCTTCCAGCCGATAGTGATGGCTTTGTGCGGACACAAAACGAACAAGAGGCACTTTTTAATGATGATGTAGGTCTTAACACTGGATGGCGTTCAGTCAACTTTATGCCTTATGGGATCTTTACACCCCATACAGGAAGTGTGAGCGGGATCTATATTCGTCTTGATGCAAAGTTTATGAAAGATAGCAATGGCTCTTTTAATCTTGAGATCTACAAGCAAAATCTTGAACTCTTAGAACAAGCGATTCAAGATAGAATAGAAAATGGGATGACACATTATGTGGGAGCTGCGAGCAATGAGGGTTTAGATAGAGGGCTTTTCCCTTTAAAAACGGAATTTGCGCACCCACTTCATTATGTTGATGTAGAAGCTGATGGAGTGGATTCAAAATTTCCTGGAACGCGCTCAGCAAGAGTCAAAGAGATCCGCTATATGTACAAATGGAAGATGCACTATACCAATGAGCCTATTATCAAAGAGGAGAATGCACCGCTTTATTTTAATGAAAAAGAGGCGTGGATCGATAATGGTGCTGGCTGGTGGATGAGTGCTTTTATTGAAAATGCACAGGGAGATCTACGCGCTCAAACTCCTGAGGAGTTGATGCAGTGTGTGGGGTGTCATAGCTCACGATATAGTTTTGAACCGGCACAATTTACATCAGGAACAGGAAACACTATAGACACAGTTTGGTCGTTTTCACGTAAATTTGCAGGAGATCTAGGGTGGAGAGAGATGGATTATCTCGGCTACAAACATAATACAAATGCCTCAAGCACACAAACATCAGGCAAAGCAAACAGAGGTGATCCTATCAACCGTGATGCAGCGATTGGGGAGTATAGAAAATTCTTAAACCATGTGGTAGGAGCTTCTTTGTATGGGGATATGCCAAAATCTATGGAGATCTATTTACGAAGCGTCATTACAAAAGCAAATGGATATAGTGAAAACTTTCCTGCCCTAGAGTTTGAGAGTGTCGAAGAGCTCAAAGAGATCCAAGAGAGTAGACTGAGGCTTATTCGTGAATTTACCTCAAAAAAAGAGTACTTAACAAGCGAGGGTTTTATCCAAGCGCCACTTCTTTATCCAACACTTCAAGAGTCTTTAGATGGAGCAAAAGGGTATAGAAAAGTGGTAGCGACTCAGCGCTACACAAAAGGGAAAGATTACTTTGGAGAGACACTTTTTACCTATAAGTATTATCGTGATACAAATACAAGTTTTACTCATATTGATGGCGCAGCATATGAGCTTGGTGAAACAATCACCGATAGACCATATCATACCGAAGAGACAATTTTACTTGGAGTGGGAAAAGTAGAGACACTGATAGAGGAAAATGGGGATAATTATGACGCAGAGTATCTACCAATCTTTGCCTATCCCCAAGAGTTTGAGTCTAAGTAGACTCAAGCCCTTTAACTTTTAGTATTTACAAGCCACATAGAAAATACATCGAGGTACTCCCAAAATGACTCGATATATTCAGGTGTTATTCCCTCATCCGTGAGAGCTTCTAAGAGTGGAATATAAAGAGCAAGCCAACTTTTTCTCGCTTCTTCATCGATACGAAAAGGAGCGTGACGCCCTACCATTTGGTGTTCCCCCCTTGTTTGCGTGAAATAATCAGGTCCACCACTGATCTCTATGAGAAAGTCTGCAGCATGTTTTTGTGCAGCAGCAAAATCATCATCATCATTGACAGGGAATAAAAATGCGATATCACTTGTCTTGATCGATTCGTAATGATCGAAAACGAGCTTTCTGAATCTCTCTTCACCCACTTCGTAGAAAAAACCTGGATGTGGTTTTGCCACAGGGGGTCTTTGACCTATTTCACCATCTTTGATGCCTAGTTTCATCTTGCAACCTTTTTTTATT
>JAGGTH010000097.1 GCA_021163845.1 Helicobacteraceae bacterium
AATATAATCTAATAAAATTGTTTAACCTCTCTCAAAGCGAAGAAAAATTAGAGTAAAATTTCATAAATAAAATAAGGAAATACAATGGCATACGCTACAGCAAGACATATATTAGTTCATAGTGAAGAGGAGTGTAATACGCTCAAAGCAGAGATTGAGAGTGGAAAATCGACTTTTGAGTCTATCGCACAAAGCTATTCTCAGTGCCCATCAGGAAGAAACGGTGGAGATCTTGGTCAGTTTGGACCAGGACAGATGGTACCAGAGTTTGATAAAGCTGTATTTAACGGGGATGTAGGTGTTCTTTATGGACCGATCAAAACGCAATTTGGATACCACCTGCTCGAAGTAACAAGCAGAGGCTAAGGAAATATCATGGTCAAAGTCAGCGCAATTCAGATGAGTATGGGTGAAGATAAAGAGGCAAATATTGCAAAAGCAGAGCGTCTTGTACGCCAAGCAGCAGGCAATGGAGCACAAATCATCTTACTTCCCGAGCTCTTTGAGGGGATCTATTTTTGCAAAGAGATGGATGAGAAATACTTCTCTTGGGCAGCTCCAAAAGAGAATAATCCCCTTATCGCTCGCTTTGCATCCCTTGCAAAAGAGCTTCAAGTAGTTCTACTCATCAGCTACTTTGAAAAAGCAGGCACGGAGTATTTCAACTCACTCGTTGTCGCTGATGCTGATGGCAGTGTTCTTGAAAATTACCGCAAAACCCACATCCCAGATGGTCCTGGCTATGAAGAGAAATTTTACTTCAAACCTGGAGATACGGGCTTTAAAGTCTATGAGACAGCCTACGCTAAAATCGGTGTGGGAATCTGCTGGGATCAGTGGTTTTGTGAAACAGCGCGCGCACTAACACTCATGGGCGCAGAAATCATCTTTTACCCTACTGCAATAGGGAGTGAGCCAGAGATAAAACTTGACTCAAAAGAGCACTGGCAACGTGTGCAGATGGGGCATGCTGCGACCAATACTGTTCCTGTGGTGGTCGCAAATCGCTATGGAGAAGAGAGCGTACCGAGTTGTTCACTCAACTTTTACGGCTCCTCTTTTATCACTGATTATACAGGAGCTAAAATAGCTGAGGCGAGTCGTGACAAAGAGGAGATCCTCTACGCTGAGTATGACCTAGAAGATCATGCGAAACAAAGAGAGTATTGGGGTCTTATCAGAGATAGACAGCCCCATGCGTACAGTAAGATATGTCGCTAAGCTCTACTCTTTTGCATCAAGTTCATGAAGGATATTTTTTCCTTTTTTGATCTGAAGTGCGACGATCTCAAGCTCCTCTTCGAGGGCTTGTTTTTGTTTCTTCTCGATGGTGATCGCAAGTCTCTTTTTCAGCTCTTTTCGTTTTGTACGAAGTTTTTTGAGCAAACTCTTCACCGACTTTTTCTTACTAGATTTTTCAAAATCTTTGAGACTTAAATACTCTTTGACACTTTGGATAAACCCACTTACACTCATTTTTGCTCCTTTGTTTCTAGTAGCTCTTTGATATCATCCTCATTGATGATCATTTGGTTATCAATATTGGAACTATCACTCTTTTGAGGAATACATAAGATCTCTGCCATCTCAATAAGATTCTTACTGATATTATAGGCATAAGTACTATCATTCATCAATGAAGTCGCCATCTCATTTGTGATCAAGCGATTTCGAATAAGATCATCCAAAACTCCATTAGAGAGAATATCATTTTTTTGTGCATGGATTCTAGCCTTGGAGAGTAACACAATGATTACATCCTCCTCCCCAGTTTTCATAAGCGTATTGATATCGCGAAGAAGCTCTGCAATATTTTTACGTATTTTGTTATACTCGCTTTTGATGTAGCCATTTTTATGGTTCTTGTAGCGTTGCATATTTTTTTGCAGATGTTTTGTATCTTTGAGCGCTTCGACCAAGGCTCTATTTGCAAGCTTTATCTTATGGACCTCTTCTATATGCTCTGCAGGAAAATTTCCTTGCGCCTTTGTTGCAAAGTCTAAAATCTCCCCATAGATCCCTTTGACCTCTGTATTATAAAGCAGGTCCATATCTACCGCTGTAGTTGAATATTCCTCTTTGAGGACCTCATCAAGATCTGCGAGCGAATCCACACGTTTAGGTTTGAGGTTAAGTCCATAAGAGATGATCTCAAAACTCTTCTCATAAAGTGCTCTACTCTCTTGATACAAAGCACTCAGAGCTGTTGTAGGAAACTCTAAAACAGCATCACTCAAATAATGCGCGCGGGCAATACTCACCTCGCCGCTTTGCTCTTTGGAGACCACATATCTTTCTAAAAACTTTACAAGATTATCTATAAAAGGGAGCATTACCACGATCCCAATGGTGTTAAAGATCGTATGAAATACAGCGAGTTTAAGCGCATAGTCATCACTTTGTATCCCCACAAAAGCACTCAAGTACTCCACAGCAATCATAAGCTGATGGATAAAAGCTATGGCTATGATCCCCGTGACAAGATTAAAGATAAGATGTGCTCCTGCGAGCCTTTTGCCCTCAATATTAGAACTCATTGCACCAATGATCGCGGTGATGGTTGTCCCTACATTTGCTCCAATTGCAAGAGCAAGGGCATTGTCATACGAGATCTGCCCCGCTGCGAGTGCAGTGATGATAAGTACTAGCGTCGCGTGAGAAGATTGCATCACCACTGTTGCCACGATCCCAACAAGAGCAAATAGCAATAAACCTTTGAGCCCACCAACACTCAAACTCGCCAAATCGATATTTTCTTTAAAAGCCTCAAATCCCTCTTTCATATAGTGAATACCTAAAAATAAAAAGCCAAGTCCAGCGAGGATATACCCCAAACCTTTGAGTGTTTTTGATTTTTGAAAGATAAAGACGATCCCAAAGACCAGCATCGGCATCGCATAGGCTGCGATATCTACTTTAAGACCAAATCCAGCTACAAGCCACGCCCCTGTGGTAGTTCCTAGATTGGCTCCAAAGATGATCCCAATCCCTTCTGCGAGACCAATAAGCCCAGCTCCCAAAAAAGATATACTCAGCACTGAGACAAGGGAGCTTGATTGCATGATGGTCGTAGCGATCACCCCAAAGCCCACACTCTTATAAAGTTTATCTGTAGATCTTTGTAAGATATTCTCCAAAACACCCCCAGAGAACTTTTTGAAACCCTCTTCTAAAAACAACATCCCAAATAAAAAGATAGCGATACCAGCGGCAATACCTTTAAAATCAGGACTGATCCAAAATCCATATGCGAGGAGTGCTAAGATAAGGGGAAGAAGTAGATTTTTAATCAAGCAAAGAAACCTTTTTTTAAATAATAGTACCATAGATTTAAATGTACTTGGAACCAAATTTGCTATAATATTTCAAACACCCTCAAAAAGGTAGGATTTATGGATATTGTTCTTCGCAATAATCTCATTTTGATCACTACAGGATTTGATGCTCTCAATACTGAGTGGATGAAAAGATTTCTTTACCATCACACGCGTGGTATGCTTTTTTTACCTCAGGCTGTCCTTGTATTTAGAAACGAGTCGCTCAAAGAGATCCGTGAGGAATTTATACACGAACTTAGCCAGTTCCATGCCAAAAAACACGATTTTAATCACGAGTTTTTCCTACGCTCTATGCTCAAATATGACAATCAACCCATCAAAATACAACTCGATGCGATGGAACGACCTGAGACAATCAAAGTCAATCTTTATGCCTATAATAAAGACACCGTTCTTATCACTCTTCAAAAGCCAAATTCATGGGTAACGAACTATCTACGTTCCCAGCTTGAAGTCTATGTGGAACGTGGTACGGATGTCTCGCTTGTTGTGGATGTAGCAGATTATAGAGCCAAAGAGCGCCTTGAGCGCGCACTCAATAAACGCCATATCTTACACTACAATATCGAGTACACTTTTGACAATCGTTTTGTAAGTACCCTCTATGCAGATTTTGCAAGCTATACCTTTGGCGATCTTTGCAAGCAAAGTAAAGAGAATGAAAATTTACACTTTTATACGATCTTGGAGTGCCCTGTAGGAGCGAGTCAGGATGCACTCAAACGTAGCTATAAAAAACTCACAAAAGTGTATCATCCTGATAAAATAATCCATGAAGAACCCCATATGATCCAGCATTACACACAAAAATTTCAACTGCTTCAAGAAGCTTACACAGCACTCAAGATCGTCTCTTAGAAAACAAACTTCTCTTTTGCTTCATCTCGTGAAGTGCTTTTGAGTAAGATCTCAAAATCTTCTGCTGTATAGAGTGCGATCGATTTGCCTTCAAGTTGTTCGAGTTCTTTACTAAAGCCGCGCTTAGCAAAAAAAAGTATCTGATCGGGTTTTATATCAAGTTTTTGACACTTCTCATAAAGTTTATTAAGTTCATTTTTACTCACTTTATGGTTCGTCCACTTGCATTCCCCTACATATAAAGTCCCATTTTCTGTCGTTGTGAGGATGTCGATCTCGATCTTTGCATCCCAGTAACTCCCCGAACTCTCTATCTGAGTATCACGAATATGGTAGTTTAACAGTATCTCTGAGAGCTCTTCAAAGATCAAGCTCGTATAGCTATGGCGTCTTTGTTCAAAGCGCTTGAGCACACCCTCATAATTTTTCTCTTTGATCTCTCTACGATGGGGATGGATAAAGTAAAACCAAAAACGTACAAAAGGATAAGTAAAGAGCACTTTATGGGAGATTCTTCGACGCGCTTCCTCTCTTGTTCGCTTCTCATGTGCAGGACGTTCTGCTTTCTCTTCTCTAGAATATTCAAGCTGAATCAGACCCTTTTCTTGTAAGAAGTTGAGTGCGATGCCACCATTTTTATTATTAAGCCCTGCTCTATTAAAAGCAGAGAACATCCGTCTATCCCCAACGGCAAGAGCTGCGAGGAGGCGCTGATTTTTTGTATCAAAGAGAGTGAGCTGATCTATCTTGAACTGAAGCGTTTCATAGTTTTCTAAAATGAGTGTTTGTATCAGTGAAGAGAGATCGATATGGGTATCTACATCCCAAGATACACCGCCAAAGACAGCGAAGTATTCTATTTGAGTTTCCATATCCTGTGGGAAATTTTTAAAATAAAAAGATCGAAACTGATCGATTAACATTGTGAGCCATTTTTCATGCGAAAATTGTATCATAAATTAAAAAAAAGTTTTAAAATTTGAGTTTATATATATTTCGATATAATTGCATCATAATTTTAGCACCAAACTACAAGGATACAATTTTGCTTGAAAACATGAATGAAAAGTGTGCTGTTGTTGGGATTTTTGGACACAAAGAAGCTTCAAAGCTTGCATACTTCTCTCTACACGCACTTCAACACAGAGGACAAGAAGCAGCTGGGATAAGCTCTTCTGATGGAGAAAAACTTCATACGATCAAAGATCGCGGCTTGGTAATGCGTGTCTTTAATGAGAAAAAACTCTCAACACTCAGCGGAAAAAGTGCCATAGGGCATACACGCTACTCTACTGCTGGAAACGACTCTATTTTAGATGCACAGCCAGTTTTTGCTCGCTATGACTTAGGCGAGATGGCGATCGTACATAATGGAAACCTTACAAACGCAGCGGAAGTTCGTAACAAGCTGATAGAAAAAGGTGCGATCTTTCAAACGTTTATGGATACAGAAAATCTTATTCACCTAATAGCAAAGAGTGAGAAGAAACAACTTCTTGACAGAATAGTAGATGCGGTTCAAAGAATTGAGGGTGCGTTCTCGCTTGTCTTTTTAAGTAGAACAAAAATGTTTGCAATGAGAGATCGCCACGGATTCCGTCCACTCAGCCTTGGACGTATTGCAAATGGTGGTTATGTTGTTGCGAGTGAAACTTGTGCATTTGATCTTATTGGTGCTGAGTTTATTCGCGATGTTGAACCTGGAGAACTTTTGATCTTTGAAGAAGACAAAGCTCCAAAATCTATCAAGGTGTTCGAGCCTACACCAAAACGCTGTATCTTTGAGTATGTTTATTTTTCGCGCCCCGATTCAAAAGTATTTGGACAAAGCGTGTACCAGATGCGTAAAAATATGGGTAAAGAGCTCGCAGCTATCAAGCCAGTCGAAGCAGATATGGTTATTCCTGTTCCAGATGGTGGCGTTCCTGCAGCTATTGGGTATGCACAAGCGAGTGGGATCCCTTATGAGATGGGAATTATGAGAAATCACTACATCGGGCGAACTTTTATTGAGCCAACGCAAGAGATGCGTGATCTGAAAGTAAAAATGAAACTCTCACCGATGACAGATATCATCAAAGGCAAAAGAGTGATCGTGATCGATGACTCTATCGTGCGTGGAACAACATCACGAAGAATCGTCAAGATGCTCAAAGAAGCAGGAGCGAGTGAAGTACATATGCGTATCTCTTCACCACCAACAACAGATCCTTGTTACTATGGGGTTGATACACCTGATAAAGAGAAACTTATCGCTGCAAATATGAGTATTGATGAGATCTGTGAGTTTATCGAAGCAGACTCTCTTGCATATTTGGATGAAACATCTCTTCTCAAAAGTGTCAACGCGACAGAAGACAACTATTGTACAGCTTGCTTTACCGGTAAGTACATCGTATAAGGTTGATTTTGAAACAGATATACACTTTTGGAACCTATCTTCACGATAAATTTGGCGCAAAGGTTTATAAAGTTGGTATCAATATCTCTGGCTTTACCTGCCCAAATATAGATGGAACAGTCGCAAAAGGGGGATGCACCTTTTGCGAAAATGATTCTTTTTCTGCAAGTACAAATGAGACCAAAGCCCTCAAAGGTTTTCATCTTAACCTTACATCCGAAGAAAACCCTTTTTTAGACAAGCAACTCCTACAACTTGAACAACAATTTCAAAGTATCTCTAGACGCCAAGCAAGAGAATATGGAGCCGAGAAATTTCTAGTCTATTTCCAATCCTTTACGAACACCTACGCCCCTTTTGAAACACTCAAAGCACTCTATGACAAGGCTCTCACCTTTGAAAATGTTGTAGGACTTAGTATTGGAACACGCTCAGATAGTATCACTGAAGAGACACTTGATTATCTGAGTGAACTTGCAAAAACAAAAGAGATCTGGATCGAGTTTGGCATCCAATCTGTGTATGATGCAACCCTAGAGAGGATCAACCGTGGGCATGATAGTGCTAATGTCAAAGAGTGGATACAAAAGTCTAAAGCAAAGGGTCTCAATGTATGTGGCCACCTTATCTTTGGTCTTCCAGGTGAGGATAAAGAGATGATGCTAGAGACAACTCGCCAAGCGTATTCTTGGGAGATAGACTCTGTAAAATACCACCCACTCTATGTTGTCAAAAAAACAGCTTTGGCAAATGAATATATGCGAGGGGAATTCACACCGATCGATGAAGATGCGTATCTAGATGTATTAGTCGAAGCGATCAAAATGAAGCCAGAGAATATCTCTATCCAAAGAGTAACAGCTGGAATCAATGATGACTCTCTGCTCGCTCCTGATTGGTGTAGAGACAAAAATCTTCAGGTAAAACATATCAATAAAGTACTCAAACCACTAGGGCTTAAATACTAAAAGCTCCTAGTGTCCAAAAACATCTGTATATTGTTTCACATTCCTAAAATAAGGTGGAAAGTCAAATACGACTCTAAACTGCTCAGCTTGCCCTGGTTTGAGATCTCTGGCTACAACAAACTGTTTTTTAATGATCTGTGGTTTGTTGTACAAAATATTTGCTCCTCCTCCACTAAAAAACTCCTTAAACCCACTTGGAGTAAAAAATGAAGTTGATGCTATACTTCCTGTCGCATAGCCTTGATTGACAAGCTTTACCTCAAAAGTTACCTCTGCTATCGGATAGCTTCCTTCATTTTTGACAAAGCCTGTATAAACAACTTTTTCAAGGTTGAGGAGTCTCTTATTTTCAAGTTTATAAAGAGAGACTTTTTTCGTATATTTATCCACAGCAAGAAGTAAAAAACTAGCGATCAAAAAGCTTACCAAAATGATCGAAAATGTCATAGGGTAAATAAGCTTTTTATTCTGTTGCTTAAAAGCAAGGTAGATACCTCCACCACTTATTAAAAGTATAAGTAATATTATTAAGATATGCCATATATTAATTGCTATCATTGACACGAAGCTCCTATGGAAACATTAAAGTCACCCCCATACACAA
>JAGGTH010000011.1 GCA_021163845.1 Helicobacteraceae bacterium
TGAAATATAGTAATAGTGAAACGAGATGAATAAGTAGCACAAAGGTGTACAAATATCAGCAGAAAAGTGCTGATATTTCTGAGTTATTCGAGGTAGAATTCAGGGTCTTTGAGACAATCTATACCATCAGAATGATCTTTGACATTTGCACCATGTGTATAAGTGATCTCACCACCTAGACTTCCTTGATAGATAACACCTGCTGAAAGAATCGCAATCAAAACAATCGCTGCAACTTCTGCTATAAAAAGTTTTTTCATACAGCCAAAAAATTTAATAACTGTAGCTATGATCATACCAATAACTAAATAAAGAGCAAAATCTTTGTGCTGTTTTAAGAGCTCTTGCCCCTCACTTGTTAAAAAAATGTAAGCTTCTCCACCATCCTCTTTTCCAGAAAAATATGCTGCAATCATAAAAAGTGTCGCAACAAGCATAAAACGTGAAGAAAGCTTTGACATCAGCTCTGATGGCTTATAGATATAAGCTAAACCTAAAATGAAAGTTATGATTGGAAGTGAGACTGCAAAATGCGCTATGGCTGGATGTAACATGATCTATACCTTTGTGTTAAGTTTGTGATGGATGTAACTTAACACACAAAAGTATAGATTTTTCTTATAAAATAAAATTAAACTATTTGCTCAGTCTCACACGTACAGATTGCTCGTGAGCTGTAAGACCTTCGGTATTAGCAATGAGTGCACACTCTTCACCTATCTCATTGATAGCGCGTGCGCTAAAAGAGATGATAGATGTTTTTTTCATAAAGTTTTCTACCCCTAGTGGAGAATAAAATTTTGCTGTTCCACCTGTTGGCAAGGTATGGTTTGGTCCAGCAACATAATCGCCTATCGCCTCAGGAGTGTTATGTCCTAAAAAGATAGCACCCGCATGTTTGATAAACGGAAGAAGCTCAAAAGGGTTATTTGTTGCGACTTCAAGGTGTTCAGGAGCAATTTCGTTCATCAGAGCAATCGCTTCGTCCATATCGGATGTAACGATGATAGCTCCACGCTCCTCTATTGATTTACGTGCGATCTCTTGGCGAGAGAGTTTTAAAAGCCAATTTTCTATCTCTACTTTTACTTCATCTGCGAGTTTTTGTGAAGGGGTGATCAAAATAGAACTCGCCATCTCATCGTGTTCCGCTTGAGAGAGAAGATCTACGGCAAGGTGGATAGGGTTTGCGCTCTCGTCTGCGAGTATCCCTATCTCACTTGGACCTGCGATCATATCGATATTCACATCTCCAAAAACCATCTTTTTTGCCGTTGCTACAAAGATATTTCCAGGACCTGTGATCACGTCTACTTTAGGGATAGTCTCCGTTCCATATGCCATTGCAGCGATTGCACTGGCACCTCCCACTTTGTAGACCTCACTCACACCACAAAGGTGGCATGCTGCGAGTAAAAGCTCATTTGGTTCATTGTCAGGAGTAGGAGTGCAAACGATGATCTGCTCCACCCCTGCAACCTGTGCAGGAATGACATTCATCAATAGCGAAGAGGGATACGCTGCTTTACCTCCTGGGATGTAGAGACCGGCGCTATCTACGGGAGTTACTTTCTGTCCAAGAATAGTTCCATTTGGCTCATCATCAAACCATGACTTTGGTTTTTGCTTTTGGTGGTAGGCTTTGATCCTATCGTAAGACAAATGGAGTGCTACTTTGAGCTTTTCATCGATAGAATCATACGCTTTTTTCATAGAGTCTGTTGAGATCTTGAGATCACTATCATCTTTTGGTGTCCAGTTATCAAACTTTGCAATGTGTGTCTTAAGAGCAGCATTCTTTTGTGTTTTGATCTCTTGGATGATATTTCCAACAATACCACTTACATGAGCGATATCCATCTTACCTCTACCAAGAAGTTCTTCAAAGTTTTGTGTAAAATCTTTTGCCTTAGAGTTTGTAAAAATCATTTTATTTGTCACCTTTGTTTGCATTGTCAAATTCTAATTTTACGATGGCGAGAGCTTTTAAAAAGTTCTCTGCATCGACAGCACCCATAAGTGGTTCAAACATAGGCTCTCCATGTTGATCTAAAAACCAAAGTGTCGGTGTGCCAGGTCTCCACAACTCTCTTGGCAGGTAGTCACCCTCATCACTATAAGAGATGATAGAGACATAATCTTTGCTCAGTGCTTCGATCACTCTTTTGTCTTTTAAGGTGTTTTCTTCAAGCATTACACAGTATTTACAGTTGTGATTTGAATAAATAAACAAGATCGGTTTGTTTTGTTTTGTAGCATCTGCTACACCCGCTTGATAGTCTTTTGCCCATTGTATTTGGGATGCGAAAAGTGATGTTGTTACGAACATCATCAATGTGAGTAGGAATTTAGTCATATTTTTTTACCTTCTTTAAAATTTCTTGTGAACATTCTAACGCACTTTTGTGGGTTACATCCACAACTATATCAGCAAGTTTTAAATATTCAGGTCTTCTTTGCTCATAGAGAGCTTTTGCTTGCTCAAGATCTGAAAGTAGTGGTCGTTTCTTGAGCTTTTTCTCAGCATTGGGATGTGCGTGAATTCTTGCTAAAATTTCCTCAAAAGAGGAGTCAAGCAAGACGATCGTTCCAATTTTTTTGAGGTTTTTGACTTTATAAAAACCACCACCTGTAGAGATAAGAGTGTCTCTTACACTTTTTTCAAGCCATTTTGCCACATCGTTTTCGATCTTTCGAAAATATGCCTCTCCATCCGTCTTAAAAATCTCTTTAATCTTTCGGTTTTGCATACTCTCGATAATATCATCCGTATCGATAGCAATATAGTCTGAATGTTTGATCAGTTCACGTGCGACGCTTCCCTTTCCAACACCCATAAATCCGATCAAAACAATGTTTTTCAAAAAGGATCCTTTAAAAATTTCTATAATTATACAAAAAGATTATAAATTTGTTATTTAAACCACTTTTAACTATAATATGATTCAAAAATTTCAAATGGATTTATACTATGAATAACAAAAAATTTATTACACTTGGTTTCGTTACAGTCTCTTCTGCTTTATTAATGTTGCTTTCAACGAATATACTTGCCAAAAACCTTAAACAGGAGGAGATAAAAGAGTCCTCGCGTTTAGAAGCTCTTTCTAAATTTACAAAAGTTATCAGTATTGTGGAACAATACAATGTAGATGAGTTGACGATAGAAGATTTGATGGAAAAATCGCTTCAAGGGATGTTGAGCAATCTAGACGCGCACTCAAGTTTTTTAACGCAAAAAGATTATACAAAGCTCACGGTTCAGACAAACGGTGAATTTGGTGGACTTGGAATCACTGTAGGGATGAGAGATGGCGCACTCACCGTGATCGCTCCGATTGAAGGAACACCAGCTGACAAAGCAGGGATGAAAGCGGGAGATATTATCTTGAAAATCGATAATGAATCAACTATTAATATGACAATAGATGAAGCCGTTTCCAAGATGAGAGGTAAAGTAGGTGATCCTATCGAACTTGCTATTGTAAGAACAGGGGAACTCAAACCTTTGAGTATCAACATTATTCGTGATACGATCACTATCGAATCCGTGTATTCTAAAACGATCAATGATGACATCCTTTATATCCGTGTTACAAGCTTTGATAAAAAAGTAGTAGATGATGTTGCTAAAGCGATCAAAAAGCACAAAGCGCACACAAAAGGGATCGTACTTGATCTAAGAAACAATCCTGGAGGGCTTTTGGATCAAGCGGTAGGACTTGTGGACCTATTTGTCGATAAAGGGGAGATCGTTTCACAAAAAGGGAGACAAGAGAGTGATAATAAAGTCTATTACGCAAGTAAAAGTGCAACAGTAACGGATGTCCCTTTAGTCGTGCTTGTTAATGCTGGGAGTGCGAGTGCTTCAGAGATCGTGAGTGGTGCGCTTCAAGATCATAAACGCGGTGTGGTTATAGGAGAGAACACTTTTGGAAAAGGGAGTGTTCAGGTGGTCTTACCAATTAGTGAGGATGAAGCGATCAAGCTAACGATCGCAAGATACTATCTTCCAAGTGGTAAAACGATTCAAGCAGTGGGTGTAAAGCCAGATATCAAAGTACTTCCAGGAGAATTGACGACGGAGGAAAATGAGTTTGCTATCAAAGAAGCCGACTTGAAGAAGCATCTTAAAAAAGAGCTTCAAAAAATTGAAAATAAAGATAAAAAAGATCAAAATAAAAAAGAAGACAAAGATAAAAAAGATATAATTACGCCACAAGAGTTGAAAAAAGATATTCAGCTCAAAGAAGCGGTGGATATCACAAGAGCATTAATTATAGTAAAAGGATAGATTAGAGATGGAAAAAAGAGAACTCCTCTACGAAGGTAAAGCAAAAAAGTTGTTTTTAACAGATGATGAAAACTTAGTGATCTCAGAGTTTAAAGATGACCTCACTGCTTTTAATGGTGAAAAAAAATCAAGTGAAGCAGGTAAAGGAGCGCTTAATAATAAGATCTCAACTGAGCTTTTTAAACTTTTAAACGAGAAAGGTATTCCAACGCATTTTGTAGAGATGCTTGATGATAATCATATGCTACACAAAAAAGCAGATGTTATTTTGATAGAAGTGATCGTACGTAATATCGCAACAGGAAGTCTCTCTCGTAATCTTGGGATAGAAGATGGCAAAGTACTACCATTTACTCTTGTAGAGTTTGATTATAAAAATGATGATCTTGGAGATCCGAAGCTTAATGATCAACATGCACTGATCTTAGGTCTCGTCGACTATCAAGATGAACTCGATAAAATGCGTCGTGTTGCAAGACAGATCAATGATATTCTTAAACCTTACTTTTTTGAGAAAGGTCTCAACCTTGTTGATTTTAAATTAGAATTTGGAAAAGATAAAGATGGAAATATTATTCTTATTGATGAGATCAGTCCAGATAACTGTCGTTTTTGGGATGTAGTAAGTGGAGAGAAGATGGATAAAGATAGATTCCGTCAAGGTCTAGGTGGGCTTAAAGTGGCTTATGAAGAAGTGTTAAATAGAATTTTAGGAAAGTAATTATAATGAAAGCAATAGTAAACGTATCTTTAAAAGCAGGTGTTTTAGATTCTCAAGGGAAGGCTGTGCACCACGCGCTTGAATCTCTCCATTTTGGAAACGTATCGGATGTACGTGTTGGAAAACAGATCATATTACAACTGGGTGAGAGCGATGAGTCAAAAGCAAGAGCGGATGTAGAAAAGATGTGTGAGGAGCTTTTAGCAAATACAGTTATTGAAGATTATGAGATAGAGCTCGTAAAATGAAAGTAACGATTTTACAATTTCCTGGTACCAACTGTGAGTATGATACACAGCATGCCTTTGAATCTTTGGGTGCGACAACTGAGATACTGTGGCACAAATCTGAATCTGTCCCTGCTGATACTGACCTTTTGGTCGTAGCTGGCGGATTTAGTTATGGTGATTATCTTAGAAGTGGGGCGATCGCAAAGTTTAGTCCTGTGATGCAAGCTGTAAAAAAATATGCTAATGAGGGTGGGAAAGTATTAGGGATCTGTAACGGTTTTCAAGTACTTACTGAGTCTGGACTTCTTCCGGGAGCTTTGAAGAGAAATGAGCACCTTCATTTTATCTCAAAGCACCATACACTTAAAGTTGTGAATAATGAGAACGATTTTCTCAAAGAGCTTTCTTGTGGCGATGTAGTGAACATCCCGATCGCACACCATGATGGGAACTATTATATTGACGAGCAAGGTTTGCAAGATCTTTACGCAAACAATCAAGTACTTCTACAATACTCTGATGCTAAGGGTGAGATATCCAATCCGAATGGAAGTGTTGACTCTATCGCAGGTATCTGTAATAAAGAAAAAAATGTATTTGGACTTATGCCTCACCCTGAGCGTGCAATGGAGAAACTATTGGGCTCTGATGATGGAGTGAAAATGCTTCAAGGATTTTTTAAAGCGTGAGAATCTTACTCTTTTTAGGACTTTTCTTTTTTTCAACACTCTTTGCAAATGAAGCTTTGAGTGAAGATCTCAATGAAAGTAGCGCACAGTATGAACAAAAAGTTTTATACCTTAGCTATGAAAAGATTCCACAAAGAGTAATCCAAGGGGAGGTCTTCCCCATAACGATCAAAACACTCTCAACTATCAGAGACTATATAGATGTGAGCTATGAACTCGTGGGTGAGAGAGGTTTGAAAGTACTGAATCAAACCCCCTATAGAGAAGAAAAATCAAAATATATCTACGATACTTTTTACTTTAGTGCAACTGCTTCGGATGTAAGGCTTCCTGACTTTAAAGCCTCTTTGATCGATGGTAGAAATATCTACTACAAAACAACGACATTAACAGGTCAAACGCTTAATGTCATCACTCTGAACCCTACGAAAAACTTTTCTCAAATTATTGCTGATTCTTTTGAACTTATCGATTATAAAACAACGACGTATGATAACGAACACAATATTGTGATCTTCGTTGCACGAGCTTTTAATGCTGATCTTAATGCGCTGCATCTCAATGGTGTATTTAAACAGGGTGTAGAATCCTTGTCTGGAAATCATAAAGAGTCTAAGGTCACATACTATGCTGTAATAGATAAAAAAATAGAAGATTTTACTTTTAGTTATTTCAATCTGCATACAAATAATTTTTCTCTTATAAGTATCCCTATTATTGTGGATGATGATAGTGTAACAACACAGTCTGATCTCAAACCAACAGATCAGTCAAAAGAGAGACTCAAAGTAATCATTGCCGCAAGTATAGTGTTTTTAGGCTTGCTTTTGTTTGTGTGGAGAAGAAAATTTATCTATATTTTACTCGTACTTCTTCCTTTAGCTTATATCGCTTTTATTATTGTCCCATCTAAGGATGTATGTATCAATACCGGAACAAATATCTATTTGTTACCTGTTCATAATGGAACAATCTTCGAGACAACAAAGGGGATTCAAAGATTCCAAAAAGAGGGAAGTATTAAGGGATTTGTAAAGGTGAAATTAGAAAATGAACGAATAGGTTGGGTTGAAGATGAAAATATTTGCTCATATTAGTTGGCTTTTTGCCACGATCATAATCTTTGTGTCTTTGACCTTTATGATCTTGATCTTTCATTTTGTTCCGCGCCCTTACGCCCAAAAGATCTCTGCATGGATCATCCGCCTTAGTACTTTTTACACTGTTGAGATAGAGGGCGAAGAGGATCCTCAAGCACAGATGTTTCTCTTAAACCATCAGAGTGATTTGGATATTGGTATTATGGAGACGATCACTTCAAGAGATCTTGCTTGGGTCGCAAAAAAAGAGCTTTTTGATACACCTTTTTTTGGTCTAGCTCTAAGACTTCCTAAAGATATTGCAGTGGAGCGAGAGAGTAAAACGGCTCTTGTTAAACTTCTTAGAGATGCAAAAGAGAGACTTGACCAAGGGCGTGTGATCACTATCTTTCCTGAGGGAACACGCTCTACGAGTGGCAAGATGCTTCCTTTTAAGTCAGGTGCAAAAATGGTTGCGGATAAATATAAACTTCGTGTACAGCCTATAGTACTGATGCAAACGGCAAAATACTATAATATCAAGAAGTTTTACTACAAACCAGGACGGATAAAAGTGATCTATCTCGATTCTTTTCTAGCAGATAAAAATGATCCAGATTGGCTTAATAACTTGAGAGAGAAAATGCAAAAGGTTTATAATGATGAGTTGGCAAACAATCCTCGCCATAGGTAGTGGAGGCTTTTTAGGTGCAGTTCTAAGAGCATATCTCAATGGTGTGATCTCACATAAATTTCCTCACGATCTCCCTTATGGAACGTTAGGTGTCAATCTCATCGGAAGCTTTTTGATGGGAATACTCATCGCATATTTTATGTATACAAGCTTTTTTTCTCTTCAAGCAAAATCGTTTCTCTCCACAGGGATTCTTGGAGCTCTCACAACATACTCAACATTTGCAATAGAATCACTCTTGCTCTTGCAAGGTGGACATATCCTCTTAGCATTTATCAATATATCACTCAATGCTTTTGGTACGATTATCATGGCTGGAAGTGGTTTTTATATGGTGAAGTATCTTTTTTTGAAGTAAATTTGGTGGAGCTGTGCGGAATCGAACCGCAGTCCGAAACCTAGCTACCCCTAGCGTC
>JAGGTH010000013.1 GCA_021163845.1 Helicobacteraceae bacterium
TAAAAGATATCTCCTTTTTTAAATATGGAATTAAAAAAAAAAGGGATCATTATAAAAAATAAGAAAAAGAGAAATCACTATGAAACAAGAAAGTTATGACTTATTTAAAAATGCTAGTGTAGAGGAGATCGTGGAGGTCTTGGATAAAGAGCTTCAAACAAGGAATGAATCTCCATTTTGGACCGATAAGGTGTTGCCATTTTCTCGTGCGATACTGAGTGTACTTGTGCCACTTCGAGACAACAAGCTACTCTTTATCCCAGAGGGAAACTATGCAGAGGAGTTGACGCCTGAATTGTTTATGCGTTGGAGCGATTTTGTAAGTCTCAAAACACTTGCATTTACAATTCAGATCTCAAACGACGCAGGTGCACTGAAGCGAACAAAGATCGAAGATACAAAAGCTCAGAGCTATCAAGCGATCGATCTTCAGATCTTGGGTGATTATTTGAGTCGTTATACGGTCAACTTAGAGGATGAATCCCTCGATTTTCCGATCTCTCATTATAACCTGCATCAGGGTGTCAGTAACGTCATAAAATCACTTTTGTAAAAAAGAGGTTTTATGGGCAAATTTATAGAATATTTTATCAATAATAAACGATTAAACTACGCACTTTTGGTATTTTTGCTTTTTATGGGCGTGCAAGCCTATATCAACATCCCAAAAGAGATATTTCCCAATGTAGAGCTTGATAAGATCGCCATTAGTGGCGGATACTCGGGTACGAGCGCATCCAATATGGACAAGATGGCTGTACGTGAGATCGAGAGCTCTTTGGGTGGGATCAGTGGGATTGATAAAGTCGAGACGATGATCACTCCTGGAAGTTTTTCTATGCTTCTCACCCTAGATGAGAATGCCGATAAGATCAACGCACTCAACAAAGTCAAAGATGCCATCGCTGCAACAAGGCAATATCTGCCCTCAGATATGGTGGAACCAACCGCTGTTCTTATGGATAGAATGCGCCCACTTGTCAATCTCTCCCTCTCTTCGGATACGCTCACCCAAGGGGAACTTACAAAAATCGCACAGGATGTCAAAGACAGACTCTCTCGCATTCGCTATATTAGTGAGATCGCAATACGTGGGGACTCGGATGAAGAGGTGCTTATCGAGATCAACAGTGATGCTCTTTTGGCGTACGGACTCAATCATAGCAGCGTTATATCGGCTATTTCAGAGCTCTCTTATACCTTTCCAATAGGGGATATTGAGGAGAGAGGCAATTTTGTCTTTCTCTCAACGATGCATGGAAAAGCAAATGCAAAAGAGTATGAGGATGCTGTCTTAAAAGTAGATGAGCAATACATCCGACTCAAAGAGATAGCTAATGTCAAGATCCAGTATCCACAAACCACAACTCTTTCTACTTTTAACAATAAAAAAGCACTCACACTTGTCATATCCAAAACAGAGGAGGGCAATTCTATCAAGCTCTCCAAGGAGCTTCGAGAATATATGGCGAGTATTGAGCAAGGATATCCAGATGTGACCTTTGATTTTTACCAAGACTCCTCTGAGCGGGTCAATGAGCGACTCAATATCATCATTTCCAATCTTATGTTTGGTCTGATCCTTGTATTTGTATCCCTTTATATCCTTATCAACTTTCGTATAGCCCTTGTGGTAGTGATAGGGATCCCTTTTTCTTTTATCATTGGGCTTTTGTTTATCTATTATCTAGGCTACTCGATCAATGTGATCTCCCTTTTGGGTGCTTTGATCGTGATAGGGATCGTGGTCGATGATGCGATTGTCGTTGGGGAGAACATCCAAAGGCTTATAGATGAGGGGATAGAAGCAAAAGCTGCGGCACTCCAAGGTGTCCAAGAAATGATGCTCCCTGTCACGTTGGCGACGCTCTCTACGGCTGCTGCATTTTTACCGATGTTTTTGATGCAAGGGGATATTGCGCTCTTTTTGATCCTCATCCCGATTGTTGTGGTGATGATCCTCTTAGGCTCGCTCCTTGAGAGTTTTTTCTTTTTGCCACTTCACGCACAGGAGCTTCTTAAAAAAAGTAAAAACTCTATTGATTGGAGACCTTTTAAAAAGCTTTATGCAAGAGTGCTTAGTTTTCATATCAAGTATAAAAAAATATTTTTACTTACATCCCTTCTTATCATTCCTGCGATCACAGTCCTAGTTGCGACCTCGATGCGTTTTCAGTTCTTTCCCAATTTTGATGGCAACTATCTTTATATCTCAGGGAGTACAGATATCAATATTCCAATAGAGGAGACTCATGAGATAGCCAAAGAGATAGAGCGTGAGATGCTAAACTATAAAGAGCAACTCTCTCTTGTCTCTACAAATACTACGACAGGTTATAGACGAAGTCTCTCGGGGGAGACACAAAAGAGCAATAATGTTTTTTATATCACCTTAGAGCTTGACAACAGAAAAGAGGAGAATTTTATCAACCGCTATCTCAATCCTATTCTCAATTTTACTTTTGATTTTAGTGATCTTGATAATACGCGCGAGAAAAAAACCTTTGAGCTCTCCCCTTTACTCTCTGATGCCTTGCAAAAGTACAAAGAGAAGTATGATCTCGTAGATCTAGGTGTCGTAGAGTCCAAGCCTGGATTGATCCGCAGTGATATCCAGATCAATCTCTCAGGTAATAACAATGAACGCCTTGATGCAGGTATCAAAGAGCTAGAAGAGAAGCTCTCACAGATCGAAGGCGTGACCAATGTAAGTGATAATATTCGTTTTGGAAAGATGGAATATAAGCTCAAAGTAAACTCTTTTGGAGAGCAATTGGGGCTCAGCGAAGCGTATGTCGCGCGCGTGATAAGTAGCTATTTTTTACAAAGAAAACAGAGTACCACTTTTAATGATGATGGTGTGGTCGAGATCAAAACAGAAGATAGTAAAAAAGATGAGACACAAACGCTTCTTGAATTTAACTTGCCTCTGAGAGATGGCAGGTTTGTTAAGCTCAGCGAAGTGGTGGATATCATAGAGATACGTGATTATGAAAAGATCGATAAACTCGATGGTCGCATTATCAAAACAGTTTTCGCAAATCTTGATAAAAGGGTCATTACCCCAGATGAAACACTCACACTCCTTGATGAGACACTCAAATCTCTTGAAAAAGCGGGTGTAGATGTAGAACTTTTAGGGGAAAAAGAAAAGAAAAGAGAGCTTCAAGGAGATATGAAAAGTACGGTTGTCTTAGCACTCTTTTTGATCTTTCTTTCATTATTGCTTATCTTTTCAAAGATCAAATATGTTTTGATGGTGATGAGTGTTATTCCTCTGTCTATTTTGGGTGCACTCATTGGGCATAAACTTATGGGAATCAACCTCACTATGCCTTCTATTATAGGAATACTAGGGCTTGCAGGGGTTGTGATAAATGATGGGATCATTATGCTTGATGTGCTTCATGGCACACATAATACTCGCGAGTTTTATCAAAGAGCGCTCCGACGTTTGCGACCTATTATTATCACCTCAGTGACCACATTTTTAGGGCTTTTTACTTTGATATTTTATGCATCAGGTCAGGCGGTGATCCTCCAGCCTATCGCAATCTCTATAGGTTTTGGGCTTTTATGGGGTACTGTTTTGAATCTTATCTATCTGCCTACACTCTACGGACTTATCAACAAAATTGAGCCGCTAGGAAAAGAGGATATAGAAAAACTTTAGTAAAACAAAAGATACAAAAAGCCCCAAAGTAAGAAGATCACTAGGGCTATGATAGAGAAGACGAGTAATAAGCGTATACTAAAGTGAAAGAGAAACTTTAAAAACCCAAGCATCACTTCTTCGTTTCATAAGGGATAGTTGGTAGTTTTTGTGCTTGGATGTAGACCATTCCCCCTTGCAAGTCGATCACTTTGTATCCAAGTTCTGAAGAGAGATAATTTGACACGATCTTTGTTCTACTCCCAGTGCGGCAAATAAGTGCAAAAGGTTTTTTAGTATCTACTTTTGCATTAAGCTCACTTAAAAATGCGTTGAGGTTATAGCGACCTTGCTCATCAAAGAACATGATAGGAATGGCACCTTTGAAGAGTCCACTCTCCCTCCATTCGCCTGGGGTTCGGATATCAACGATAGGGATCTTTGAATCGAGGATTTTTTGAGAAGGGTATTGACGTGATACTTCAGCAAAAAGAAGTGTTGTAAGAAGAGCAAAGATAAAAAATAAGTGTTTCAAGTAAACTCCATGGTAAAAAATGAGTATAATTATAGCGATAAAGAGACAATAATTTAAAATAGGGTGGTGGATGGCAGCATCAAACAAAGCAATTGAAAATGCAGCAAGACTTCGTTATATAAGAGCTTTAGAGAGATTTCACAAAAGTGTGATCTCTTATCTCTCAAGCACACAAGAGCTAACAAAAGAGGGCTATGACAAAAAGATCGCAAATGCTCTAAAGCTTTTGCAAAGGGTTGAAGAGATAGCTCTGTATAAAGGAGATCTCCAAGATCTTCAAAAGCTCGTGCAAAAAATGATATCACTCAAAGAGAGTGATAAAGAGATCGATGATATTAAAGATGAGGTGCTTTATAACTCCAATCAGTTAGACAAAACAAAAAATGCTAGGCGCTACAAAAAGGACAAGCACTCATCTTCAAAGTACAAGGACTGGGAGTAAGTTTAATACTTTCGTACCTCTTTGATCGCATCAATAGCTGCGGGTAAGAGGGCTTCACTAAGAGCAGGATGGATGTAGAGCATCTCTTTGAGATGTCTGATGTCATTATCAATATGCATTACACTCAGTACTTGGTGTATGATGGTGGAGCTTTGAGGACCAATGAGGTGACAACCTAGTATCTCAAAATTCTCTGGATTGATGAGAAATTTTGTGAGTGGGTACTCTAGCTTCATCGCTTGGGCTTTCGCACTAGCAAGCCAGTTCGTACTACTTGCAACAAAAGGGATGTTTTGTTCTTCACACGCCTCTTGTGTCAAGCCAACACTCGCTATCTCAGGCTCACAAAAAACGGCATGGGGCATATATTTAAAGACTAGGGGCTCTTGTTTATTTTCATAGAGATATTTTTCTAAGTGATTGACCTCATGGGCTGCTGCGTGCTGTAACATATACTCACCCGAAGCATCTCCTACAACAAAAACATCTTGAACACTTGTTTGAAAAAACGCATCGCGTTTGATAAAGCCTTTGTCATCAAGTTTTATATCGGTGTTTTCCAAGCAAAGAAGATCAGCGTTAGATTTTCTACCTATCGCATAGAGGAGCGCTTCATAGTTTTGTGTATATATGTCTTCATCTTTAGTCTTTATATTGAGATGAAAGTGTTGTTTTTTTGAATCATACGTAACATCTTCTATGGTAGTGTTGAAGGCGACATCCACATTCTTTGTGAACTCTTGCTTGAAAATTGTTTGGATCTCTTTGTCTTCATTTCCAACGAGATGCTCACTGCGTACAAAAAGTTTTGTCTTTATCCCCACAGCAGCAAAAAAATTGGACAACTCCACCGCAACAAAACCTGAACCTACAATAGCGATGCTTTTGGGTATTTTTTTTAAAGGAAAGATATCATCACTTGTATATGCTTTTTCATGAGGTGCTTGCATCGGTCTTGAGCCTGTGGCGATGACAATATGTTGTGCTGTGAGTTCTTGCTCATTCACTTCGATCACTTTGTTGCTTTGAAATCTTCCCTCACCTCTAAAAAGCGTTACATTTTCATTGAACATCTCTTGGTACTCTTCATCCACCCCAGCGATATACTCATTAGTGGTCTCAAAGATCTTTGCAACATCGATATCTTCAATGCCAGCATCAATAAAGTGTCGTTTTGCTTCTTGAATAGCTCGGGCAACATCCGCATAACCAATAAGAAGTTTGGAGGGAACACACCCACGGTTCGCGCAGGTGCCTCCAAGGCTTGATTTCTCAATCAGTGCGACTTTTTTGCCTTCTTTTGCAGCGTTTCGTGCTAGGTAACTTGCTCGTCCGCCACCTAGTACGATGAGATCAAACTTTTGCATAAAAAAGTTTAGGACTTCGCTTCGATAAGCATTTGATCCATATGTTTAAAGAGTTGATTAGAAGCTTCTTCCATTTTGTCAAAGTTTTTGATAATGGTGTCTGCGTGTGTCAAGGTGGCATCCTGAGCATTTTCTCCCAAGAAGCGTAGGTTTGCGTTTACATTATCATGTACAGTCGCATGTGGTGCAGCTATCTGAGCATACGATGGTGTTTTAGAGAATCGTTTTTTCCCTTCAGTATCGTACCAGATCCCAATGCTACACTCATGGGTACTTTGTTCTTTGAGTACTTTATTTAAAGATATGATCGAGTTGTAGGCACGTGATTTATAAAGGATATGCTCAATTTTTCCAAGGACTACAAAGATGCTGTTTTCCATTTGGTAGGAATAATCAACAATACGCGTTGCATTATCACTCAGCTCAATAAGTGTTCCTTCAAACGCACCGATCTTACCAGTAGAACCCTCTACAGTTTCTTTCATCTGATCGGAACTTGTTTGGATCTCGCTCATCTCTTGTTGGAGAGACTTGATAGACACAGAGATCTCGCCTGTCGCTTTGTGCGTTCGCTCTGCTAGTTTTCTCACTTCATCTGCTACGACGGCAAATCCACGTCCATGTTCACCTGCACGGGCAGCTTCAATAGCCGCATTGAGTGCGAGAAGATTTGTTTGATCTGCTATATCTGTAATGAGCTCTATGACTGAGGTGATGCTGTTGGCTTGGTTTGCAAGTTCTGCAATACTACTATTGTTGATACTCACTTGTTCACTCAGTTGTGTGAGTTCTGCTACGATTTCTGTAATATTTGCTCGAGAGTTATTTGCTAAAGAGGAAGCATCTTTTGTTTCAGAAGTGATCTCTTTAAGATCACTAATATTTTTTTCAAGATCCTCTTGAATAAACGAAAGAGATTCTGAAACATTGACACTTTTCACACTGAGTTTGGAGTTGAATGCATCTCTTTGTACTTTTTTATTTTGCTCTTTCATAAACTCGATGCTTTTCGCAACATTTTCTATAGCGATCACAAACTCTCCATCTAAACCATCTGAGGAGATCTGATGTGTAAATACACCTTGAGAGGCATCTGTAATCGTTCTGTTGATCTCTTCAATAAGAGTTTGGGTATGTGAGAGGAGCTTAGAAAGTTCTTTCCCCATAATGCCAAGTTCTGTATCCCCACTACAATCATCACATTTGTGACTAAAATCACCCTCCGCCGAATAGCTGATAAGAGAGGTGAAGTTTCTAATTCCAGATGTAATAGATTTACGTATCATTGTTGCTAAAATAAAAGTAATGAGCGCCAAAGCGATCCCTGTGACAAGCACGAGAAGCTTATAAAATGTAAGCTCTTTTGCTAAAGAGATAGAACTTGTATCAAGCTCTGTTTGCTTTAATTGAACCAACTTTTTAAAAGAATCACGAGAAGCATTTGCCGCAGGCGTTAAATCATGTTTATACTTTGCATAGATCTCTGCTTTGTTGTTTGCGATCTCTTGGGATGTGAGCCCTTGCATCATTGTAAGAGAGTTATTGAGAAATAACATAGTAGAAGTTTTTGCCTCTTTGACTATATTGAGTGAAGGATCCTCTTTCATCATTGTCTCTAAACTTGAAAAAAGTTCATTAATACGTGCTATAGCTTGATCAAGTTTTTCCATATCTTTTTTGTAGTCACCACCGAGCATTATATCTCTTGTCGTTCTGCTGACATAGTTAAGGTTTTTTTCGATCTCTAAAGTTTGGAGCGCGCCAGACATTGAGTTTTGATGCAAATGTTCATATTTAGATTCTATATGACTCATAGCCCAAAACACAAATACAGCGGCGAAAAAGACAGAAGCACTTACCATACTGATAAAGTAGTTCATCTTTTTTTGGATACTCAAACGTTCAAACATTACTTTCCTTTATAGTTAACTCTTTTTTTGTATGGTATCACATTTTAAAAATAATAATTATTAAA
>JAGGTH010000025.1 GCA_021163845.1 Helicobacteraceae bacterium
TAATTTAAGAGGGATAGAGTTAGAGTAGTTGAGTATATTTATCACCTAAATTAAAGGAGGAATAAGATGCAATACTCACTAATGGAATTACCTTACCCCAAAGATGCCCTAGAGCCAATGATATCTGCTCGAACACTTGAGTATCATTACGGAAAACATCATGCGGGATATGTAGAAAAACTCAATGGTCTTATTAAAGATACCGAATTTGAAACAAAGAGTCTTATAGAACTCATCAAACATGCCGAAGGTGCGATTTTCAATAATGCTGCACAAGTATACAACCATGACTTTTACTGGACAAACCTTTCGAATAAACCAACAAAACCATCACTCGAATTAGAGTCTCACATTCGTTCAGAATTTGGCTCCATGGATGCTTTTGAAAAAGAGTTTCAAACAAAAGCACTTGGACTTTTTGGCTCTGGTTGGGTTTGGCTTTGTATCGATAAACAAGAGAATCTAAGCATCGTAACTACATCCAATGCCGATAATCCTATTCGTTCAGGGCTTATTCCTTTGATGGTTTGTGATGTTTGGGAGCATGCTTATTATCTGGATTATCAAAATGCTCGCGCAGAGTACCTTGCAAATTTTTTCAAACTTCTTAATTGGAAGTTTATCTCTTTTAATTTTGCAAACCACCAAGAGCATGCTCAAAACTATTTTTCGCATGTATGCAAAGAAAATACACCATACTGTGAATACCTTGACTCTCTTGAAGAGATGGAAAAAGTAAGTACCTAAAGGAGATAATCATGTTTTTTAAAAATACGACAGGGTTTACAAAAACCTTTTGCAAGGCTTTGACATTGGGGATACTCAGTATCTCTACACCACTTGTAGCGGTTGAATACGGAGGTGAGAAATCTTATCTCTTTGAGATACCTTATGAAGTGTGTATAGTAGCACCTCTTCCAAGTGAAGCAATAGAAAAAGGGATAACTCCCGTAAGTACTCTAGAGGTGAAAAAACTTTTTAATGAAGGAGCGCATTTTTACGATGCAAGAAGAGAGGCTCACTTCAAAGAAGGACGAATAAAAGGTGCAAAACCAGTTGTTTTTGATGCTTCAAAGGCGCAATACACTGTTTTGAATCTTCCCGAAAATAAAAAAGCAAAACTCGTCTTTTATTGTTACGGTGAGTCTTGTGCAAACTCTTATGAAGCTGCACTAGCTGTACGAAATTATGGATACAAAAATATCTACTGGTATGCAGATGGGTTTAATGACTGGCATAAATCAGGATATCCAATCGAAGGAAATATGCAAAAATAAAAAAATGGCTTGATATCAAATAGTATCAAGCCGTATCAGGCTACCCTATTATCTTTTAAGGTTGTTCGTAGTTTGAAGCATCTCATCACTTGTCGTGATCACTTTTGAGTTTGAATCATAGGCTCTTTGACCTGTAATAAGATCTGTAAGTTCCACAACCAGCTCCACATTACTCAACTCCACAAAACCTTGACGTAACACTCCTAAACCATCAAGACCGGGAGCACCCTCTACTGGCTGACCCGAACTATCTGTCTCAATATAAAGATTATCTCCCATAGAGTGAAGACCTGCTGGATTGATAAAGTTTGTCGTTGTGATCTGTCCGATCTGTGCAGCTTGTGCTTGTCCAGGTTGGATCACTGTTACCGTACCATCTGTTCCGATACTTACATTTGTAGCATCAGGTGGGATCACCACTTCAGGTACGAGTCTATACCCATCACTATTTACGATCGCACCGTTTTCATCTATCTTGAAAGCGCCATTTCTTGAATATACTTCTGTTCCATCAGGAAGTTCAAGTCTAAAAAAACCTTTTCCAGTGATAGCAACATCAAGTTCATTGTCAGTTTGCTTTAAACTTCCCTCAGAAAAGATCTTGTTAATCGCAGTTGGACGTACACCAAGACCCACTTCGATCCCTGTAGGACTCTTTGTTACATCACTTGTTGCCGTTCCTGCATATTTTTGTACTTGATACATCAAGTCAGCAAACTCTGCACGTGATTTTTTAAAACCTATCGTGTTGACGTTTGAGATATTATTTGCCGTTGTATCGATCTGTGTTTGCATCCCTAACATTCCAGTAGAGGCTGTGTAAAGTGATTGCATCATAGTTTATCCTTTAATTTATTTCATAAATTCAAGGGAACTTTTTATTCCCTTTAATACGCAACCGAAAGTAATTTCGTTTACTACGTTAACACTAGGTTTCCCTCGGCGGGAAGCCCAATTCACTAGTGAATTTATCACTACGCTTTCTTCGCTAGTTTTTCAATCGCATCGCGATTCATATCGTTCATCTGTGTATCCATCGCTTTTTGGTACATTCCAACAAGACGGTTTGTTTCGATCATCTGTGTCATCATCTTCACAGCATTAACATTACTTTTTTCTACAAATCCCTGTACAACCGCACCACTCTCATTCAAAGGAGCCATCGTTGCAAGATCTTCATACTTATACAAATTGTCCCCCTCTTTTTGTAACAAAGCTGGGTTATCAGGCTGTACTATAAAAAGTTTCGCTCCTTGTGCCATATTGATAGAATTTGGTAAGTTTGTAAAGAGTTGACCATTTTTATCTGCTTCGATGATATTTTGCTGTGGTGTGAAATTGATCCCATTCTTATTCGTAAAATAATCATTTGGCAAAACTTCATAGCCTTGTTTTGTGATCAGCTTTCCTTCATCATTCATCGAAAAAGAACCATCACGAGTAAGGCGTACACCCTGAGGCGTTTTCACTGCAAAAAAGAGATTTTCTCTTGAGAGTGCAAAATCGAGTGGATTAGAAGTTTTTTGCATCCTACCAACAGATTGATCTGTATATTCATCTACTATCTGCGGTGATTTTGTCATAGCTCTATTGATAAAAGCCGCTGCTTCTTTTGTATGATTGGTGTTTGGAAGTTCATCTCTTGCTTCTTTATACATACGCATAAAATCACCAACCACTACATTGTCTTCTTTAAAGCCGACTGTATTTACATTGGCAAGGTTATTTGCAATCGTTTCAAGTCGATTAAACTGTGTGACCATTCCAGCTGCCGAACTATAATATCCAGTTTGCATTGCTTTCCTTTTCAACGAGGATCATTTATAAAGCTGAAATAGCAAAGAGTGTTCCAAAAATATTTTTCAACATCCCAAGCTCTACTTTAAGTATATTTGGGTATAATCCACTCTTTAAAAAATCTTAAACTTCAAAGGCATACTGCAATATGACTGCTAAAGAACTCAACAAAGCGATAGAAAGTTTTTTCACTGATGCTAAATCAAAAGATTGTCTCACCTACGAATCACTGATTGCCCTTTTTGAAAAACAACCTACTGCTGCTCAAGCAAAAAACATCTTTAAACTCATTCAAAAGCACAAAGCATGTATCTATACATCTTCAGAACATGCAAAAAAACTTAACGATAGAGAAGCACAAGCAAGAAAAGATGCACAAAGAAAAATGCTTGAGAGCAACGACTCAGACAAATTTGATATCTTAAAAGAGCATGAGCTTCTTGAGTGGTCACGTTCTGATTCTCCTGTTAGAATGTATCTACGTGAAATGGGTCAAATCCCACTTCTTACAAAAGAAGAAGAGATAGAGATCTCCAAGAAAATCGAAGGGGGAGAGAGCATTATCATCGATGCCATCTGCTCTGTTCCTTATCTTATAGATTTCATCTTAGACTACAAAGAACCTTTAATCAATCGCGAAAGAAGAGTAAAAGAGTTGTTTAAAAGCTTTGAAGACGAAAAAGAAGATGAGAATGACGATAATGACGATGATGAAAACGAAAATGGTGAAGAAGCACCATCGGTGAAGGACAAATCAAGAGTTGAAAAAGTAACAACTAGCTTTAAGGCTCTTGAGAAAGCAAAAAAAGAGTGGATCAAACTCGCTGACAAAATGCCAGATGATATTGAGGGTGACCTTACAGAAGAGATCGTTATGTATTATCTTGGTGTAACATTTAAAAAGTCAGTTCTTAAAGAGAAACTTTTAGATCTTGGTCCTACATCCAAACTCATCAATGAGCTTGTCCGTGCTATGGAAACTGCTCTTAAAAGTGATGAAGGCTATGACAAAGAGCTTAAAAGACTTGAGTATAAACTTCCACTTTTCAATGCAACACTCAAAGCAAACCATAAAGTACTCATCAATAAAATTTGTGACCTGACAAAAGAAGATATCGCAAATATGGTTCCTGAAGCAACTATGGTCAGTACCTATATGGAGATCAAAAAACTTGTCCAAACAAAAGAGGCTTCAAAAAACAGCTTTGATATGGAACCTGAAAAGCTCGCTGATATTTTAGAACAGATCAAGCGTGGAAAAAATATCTCTGAGATCTCAAAAACAAAGATGGCAAAATCAAACCTCAGACTTGTTGTTTCTATCGCAAAACGTTACACAAACCGTGGTCTTCCTTTTCTCGACCTTATTCAAGAAGGAAATATTGGTCTTATGAAAGCAGTTGATAAATTTGAATATCAAAAAGGATACAAATTTTCAACTTATGCAACATGGTGGATTCGCCAAGCGATCAGCCGTGCTATTGCAGATCAAGCAAGAACTATCCGTATTCCAATCCATATGATCGAGACGATCAACCGTATCAACAAGATCATGCGTAAACACCTTCAAGAGCACGGGAGAGAACCAGATGTTGAGACAATTGCAGCAGAAGTTGGGCTCTCAGTTGAAAAAGTAAAAAATGTTATCAAGATCACAAAAGAGCCAATCTCTCTTGAAGCGCCTATCGGAAATGAAGATGATGGACGCTTTGGTGATTTTATTGAAGATAAATCTTCTATCTCTCCATCAGATGCTATTCTCAAAGATGATCTCCGTGTGCAGATCGAGCATGTCTTAGAGCAACTTAATGAAAGAGAAAAAGCGGTCATCAAGCTCCGTTTTGGGATTATGGATGATGAAAGTGATAGAACACTCGAAGAGATAGGAAAAGAGCTGAGTGTTACACGTGAGCGTGTACGCCAAATCGAGTCAAGTGCGATTAAAAAGCTAAAACATCCTAAAGTTGGAAGAAAACTTAAAAATTATATAGAAGAATAGGTCACAGTGAAGATGACTTTTGAACAACAATGGATCGAGTATGACTACAATCCATTTATACTTTTTTCCTCAAGCGGAAAAATAATTTCTCTCAACACAGAGGCCCAGTTTCTTTTGGGCTCTTCCTCCCCCGTCGAACTCTTTGAGATCGCTACGAGCTATGCAAATGTCACTTTTGGCTTTAAAACCACTTTTTTAGAGCTTGAGATCGGGCGTTATAAGTTTTTTGGCCTCACTGTAGGCTATGAAAATGATGATGAGATCGGTCTCAAACTCTATAAAGCACCCTCTTTTAAAGTAGTTAATCCTAAACCAAACGGTGAACTTGTGAATATTTATACGCTCATTGATCTGTGTATCTCTACAAACTCTATAGCTTCTTCTATCGAGTTTACCAAAGACTTTGATCCAACAATCCCTGAGATCATTATCAACTCAAATGCAATGATTAAAATGCTCAATAAAGCATATAGATGCTTTTATGAGAATACATCTATTAATACGAAAGTGTATTTACGCGTCGGAGAGCATGTAAAATTTGAAGAGAAGAAATATCCGATCTTTTCTATAGAGATCAGTGCTGAGAATATCAATAAAAAGCTTGTAAACGATCTCAAACATTTTACTGAGACGAATAATTTTTATATCGATGTACAAAAAGATGTAACCATCAATATTCCGATGATCACATCCTAAGTTTAAGGGAGCGCGAAAATATTTTTCGCGCTGATATATCCTAAAACGATCCCCACTAGAAGTGCCGCAAGATAGACAGAGATATCGAGCATCTCATTGTTTTTAAGTGCAATAAAGCCTAAGACCAAAAAGATATAAGGGACAATGCGAAAAGCAGATACACTTCCCCTAGATCCATGCCTCATACTATCTAGGCTAAATGTTTTTATCTTTTTTTTCTCCTCTTTGACAATCTCTTTAAGATCAAGTTCTTCTATTGGTGTTTCATTGAGCTCTTTATTTTCAACATAGAGCTCATGAGGATCTTCGATCTTTTCTAAAAGATCTCTCTCATGATCATTTATTTCACTCGATTCGATCTGTTTGCTCACCATTTTTTTATACGCATACATTGAACCCATAATCACGAAAAAGCTACTCAAAAAAGCGATCTGAAAATTGATGAAAAATTCAAATGAGAAGAAATAAGTACTTAGGATAAAGATCTCCATACTCAAAAACAATCTAATAGTTTTTTTCACCGTAGTCCTCATCATCCTCTTCATCTAACTTTTTTTTCACTGCATAGCGTGGTTGTTTTGCAAGCTCTTCAAACTCTTTATATTGTTTAGAATAGGCTTTATAGACATTTAAAAATGCCGCTGCGATCCCTATGAATACACCAACCCAAAAGAGCCAAGTGATCTCTGTCCAACGCTCTAAAAGATAGCCGATCCCTACACCCATAGCAACCGCTACAACCATAGAGATCCCAAGAGAGAGACTATCTGCTCCCTCTATGATCCCTTTATATTTTCCACCCTCTTCTTTTATCTCATCAGCCATTTGCGATCTCCTTAAATACCTCTGCACTTGCAGCGATCGTCTCTTCTATCATCGCATCTGTGATCGCCGTAGAGATAAAACCTGTCTCAAAAAGGGAACATGCAAAATAAAAACCTCTAGAGAGCATTTTGGAGTGAAAGCTTGCAAAAACTGCTGCATCGCTCGCGGCTGCATCTGCAAAGTTTTTCACAGGTTTCTGGGAAAAGAAAAAGCCAAACATACTTCCACGGGTGTCTATTTGCATAGAAATTCCATGTTGTGAAGCTGCTTTTTGCATCCCCTCAACCAAACCTCTTCCACGCTCTTCAAGTACGGCGATCACTCTTGCGTTTTGCTTGAGCTTGCTAAGTGCTGCAAGACCCGCTGCCATAGCAATTGGGTTTCCACTAAGTGTGCCAGCTTGATACACAGGTCCCTCAGGTGAGAGCTGTGCCATGATCTCTGCACGTGCTCCAAAAGCACCCACTGGCATACCACCACCGATCACTTTTCCAAGAGTGATAATGTCAGGCTTGACCCCAGTAATCGACTCTGCACCATTTACACTCGCACGAAAGCCACTCATAACTTCATCAAAGATCAAGAGTGTACCGTTTGCATCACATAAAGCACGAAGCTCATGCAAGAACTCTTTATCTGCAGGAACAAGCCCCATATTTCCAGCAATTGGCTCAATAATTATACAAGCGATATCTTGTGAATCTGCAAAACACTTTTTGACACTTTCTATATTATTGTACTCTGCTAAGAGTGTGTGTTTTGTAAAGTCTGCTGGCACACCTGGACTACTAGGGTTTCCAAATGTCGCCGCTCCACTTCCAGCTTCCACTAAAAGTGCATCACTATGTCCATGGTAACACCCTGTAAATTTTACGATGTCATCACGTCCTGTAAATCCACGTGCTAAACGAATCGCACTCATTACAGCTTCTGTTCCACTGTTTACAAAACGCACCTTATCTATCGAGTCAAAAAAGGAGATTACTAGCTTTGCCAATTCGCTCTCTGCTTGCGTGGGTGCTCCAAAGCTAAGTCCATGTTTGACCGCTTCGATAACAGCTGCTTCTATACTCTCATCTCTATGTCCAAAAAGAAGTGGACCCCAGCTTTGCACGTAATCAACATATTTATTCCCATCGATATCTTCCATATAAGCACCCTGCCCCTCGGAGATAAACAAAGGGATTCCCCCTACGCTTTTAAATGCTCTAACAGGCGAGTTTACGCCTCCAGGGATAAGTCCCTGTGCTTCTTGAAATGCTTTTTTTGATGCTTCTGTACTCATAATAAACCTTTAGTAATGATTGGCAAAT
>JAGGTH010000085.1 GCA_021163845.1 Helicobacteraceae bacterium
AAGAGCATATATAACAAGAGTAAGCAACAAAAGTACCAATAACCAAATTAACATGATCTAATTCCTTGATTTATGATACTAGTAGTATCGACATCTCTATTGATCTATAAAGGAATATGTGATACCTAAAGCTTCTAACTCTTTTTCAAAGAGTGAAAAAAAGTGATCCACTTGTGTTTTTTTATATCCACTCAAAGAAAGTTCCACCATCGCTTTATTATTGACAAACATAGGTAGTGAGGAGAGTTCTACATCCGAAGGTACGAGCTTCATAATATGAATAAGGGTGTTTTCACTTGTGTGGGCAATAAGTGTAAGACGAAACTTCTCTTTGGATGTAGCAAAATATTTCTCAATCGCGTTAGCTATCATCGGGTGTGCCATATTTGGAAATCCTGGGACAAAGAAAAATCGATTCTCTAAACTAAATCCGGACATATTATTGATTGGATTTTGAAGAAGCGATGCATCTTTTGGTAGATCTGACATATGGATACGGTGAGGGTATGCTTCCTCGCCAAAACGTTCAATAATATCTGATTCAAATTTTTTATGACGTACCAAGGGATGGGATGTAAAAACTTCTGCTGCGATCTCGCGTGTAAGATCATCGGGAGTTGATCCTATTCCACCAAAAGAAAAGAGGATGGCATGAGGATCACTTTTGATAAGCTCATACGTTTTTCTTATAAGCTCTTTTTCATCTTTAATGATAAAGGAAGCAAAGATCTCATGAGAGTATTTTGCAAGCTCTGCTTGGACAAATTTAAAATGTTTATCTTCACGTCTATTATTGAGGATCTCTGTGCCTATTATCACTACATAAAAATTCATATGCTTTTTTCCAATTTTTTCAAAGATTGTATTTCAACTAAGGTTATGATACCCTTAGTTAGAGTATCATTTCATAAATACTTTAAGGAAGCGCACATGTCAACAATAAAAAAACTAGAAGAGCTTGTTACACAAGGGGTGATCCCAGATATCGATGAGAGACTCGATGAGATCTTTGAAGAGATTGCAGGAAATAAAGAAGCAAGCGAAGATGCAAAAGAGGAGATAGAAGAGCTCCGTGAATTTAAAGCAGACCTCAAAGATCTTCTAGATGATATCAAAAATGGCGAAATCACAGAAGAGGAAGCTCAAGAGATTATTGATGATATCCTAGAGGCGCAAAATGGCGAGGATGAAGAGCTCTAGCCAGGGTTAATTTTATAGTGCCTTTAACTAGATTGCACTATAATTCGCTCAACAAAAAAAGATAGGATTACAATGAGACTTATATTATTAGGAGCTCCTGGTGCCGGTAAAGGTACACAGGCTCAATTTTTGACGAAAAAATTCAACATCCCTCAGATCTCTACAGGAGATATGCTTCGCGCTGCTATTAAAGCAGGTACAGAACTAGGCAAACAAGCTAAAGCTGCTATGGATGCGGGGCAACTTGTAACAGATGAGATCATCATAGGACTTGTTAAAGATAGAATCGCTGAGGATGACTGTAAGAATGGATATCTTTTAGATGGTTTTCCACGTACTCTCCCTCAGGCTGATGCAGTAACGGAAGCTGGTATTGAGATCGATGCTGTGATTGAGATTGATGTTCCTGACTCAGAGATTGTGACGCGTATGGCTGGACGTCGTGCACACTTAGCGTCTGGCAGAACATACCATGTAGTATACAATCCGCCAAAAGTAGAAGGCAAAGATGATATTACAGGTGAAGATCTTGTACAGCGTGATGATGATAAAGAGGAGGTGGTTCTAGATCGCCTCAAGGTTTATCACGAGCTTACACAACCTCTTATTGGTTACTATAAAGATCAAGCAAGTCAAAATCCAAATATCAAATATATCACTGTAGATGGTACTGCACATATTGATGAAGTAGAAGCAGATATTATTACAAAACTTGCTCGCTAGAGCAAAAGGGGAGCATATCCAGAGCTTTCTGGATATGTAAAGCTTGAAACTTCTTGTTTAAGCGAGTTTAGAAGCTATAAAAGATTGCATCTCAGAAACGATCTCTTCTATCGTTCCTTCGCCTGAAATTACCTTGAGTAGATTTTTTTCGTTATAAAAGTTTTGGATCTGAACCAGTGGTTCTATGTAAACTCTCATACGGTTGTTAAACACTTCATGATTGTCATCAGCACCACGAGAACGTCCCAAAACTCTATCTCTTGCTGTCTCTTCACTTACAGCTACTTCAATAACACTGACCAAACTAAGGTCTTGCTCTGAATGTAAAAAGTTTTCTAAGGCATCCATCTGCTCAATGCTTCGTGGATAACCATCTAGAATCACTACATCCGTAGGTGCAGACTTAATAGCATTGACGATTGTCTTGATAGCTATTTCGATAGGCACAATCGCGCCTCGTGAAATATAAGAGTCTATCTCTTTTCCAATCTCGCTACCACTAGCAACTTCAGCTCTGAGCATATCGCCAGTAGAGTAGTGTGTGATGGATTCATTGTTTTGTGCAATAAGCTCGGCATCTGTTGTTTTACCAGAGCCTGGAGCTCCGATAATCAAAAAGAGTTTTTTCATTATTTTGCTGACTCGCGTAGACGGATGTGAAGATCTCTGAGTTGATTGTTATCAACCGCACTTGGTGCTTTTGTTAGCACACAAGAAGCTTTTTGCGTTTTAGGGAAAGCAATAACATCACGAATGCTTGATTTTTTAGAGATAAGCATCATAAGTCTGTCAAATCCGATCGCAAAACCACCATGTGGAGGCGCACCAAACTTCAGAGCATCAAGTAAGAAACCAAATTTCTCACGTGCTTCCTCTTCCTCGATACCAAGAAGTTTGAATACCTCTTCTTGTATCGCTTCTTTATGGATACGAATAGAACCACCGCCAAGCTCTACACCATTGAGAACAATATCATACGCGATCGATTCGATCTCTTCTACATTCTCTTTGTCTGTATCTTTAGGCATTGTAAATGGATGGTGAAGCGCTTTTACTTTTCCATCTTCCACCTCGAACATAGGAAAATCCACAACCCATACAAACTCAAATCTATTCTCATCTATAAGGTTCATCTTTTCATGCTCTGCGATAAAGATTCTAAAACGTCCCATGTAATCAAGTACTGTCTTTTTATCACCTGCACCAAAGAATACAACATCACCCACCTCAAGCTCTGTACGCTCAATAATAAGTGCAATATCATCTTCGCTAAAAAACTTAATGAGTGGACCTTTAAGCCCATCCTCTTTGAGTTGGAAGTATCCAAGACCACCTGCGCCAAATTTACGTACAAAGTCTTCAAAGCTTTTCATCTCACGTTTTGAGAAGATAAGATCTGCACCAGGAACTTTAAGCGCTTTGATGCGATTTGTATGTGGATGTTTTGCAATATTTGAGAAGATCTCATTATCACATCTCTCAAAAATATCGATCACATCTACCATTTTTAAGTCATAACGAAGATCTGGCTTATCAGAACCGTACCATTCCATAGCGTTATGGTATGTGATGCGGTTAAATGGAGGTTTGACATCTACATCACACGCAGCAAACATCGCTGTGAGAAGATCTTCGGCTACTTTGATCACATCCTCTTGATCACAAAAGCTCATCTCGACATCTATTTGAGTAAATTCAGGCTGGCGATCTGCTCTGAGGTCTTCATCTCTAAAACATTTTGCGATCTGAAAATATCTATCAAATCCACCTACCATCAAAAGCTGTTTGAAAAGTTGAGGCGATTGTGGAAGGGCATAAAACTCTCCACTGTGAACACGTGATGGTACAAGATAATCTCTTGCTCCCTCTGGAGTTGATTTTGTAAGAATAGGAGTTTCTACTTCTAAAAATCCATTTGCATCGAGGATATTACGTGCTGCAATCGCTGCTTTGGAACGAAGACGAAAGGTTTCATACATATCAGGATCTCTTAGTTCGAGATAACGATATTTAAGTGTTGTTTCTTCACCAACACTTTTATCACCTATCACAAATGGAAGAGGAGCACTTTTGTTCTCTATAATGAGTTCCTCTACAACGATCTCGATGGCTCCTGTTTTTAATCGTGGGTTTACAAGCCCCTCACCACGAGGACGCACTTTTCCTTTTGCTATTAAAACAAATTCATCACGAATTTTGTCAGCAACTTTGTGCGCTTCTTTACTATCTTCTGGATCACATGTAAGCTGAATAAGACCTGTTTTATCTCTAAGGTCGATAAAAATAATCCCACCATGGTCGCGATAACTGTTTGCCCAACCAGTTAAAACAACATCTTCTCCTACATTTTTTTCGGTTAAATCTGTACAGTAATGTGTTCTCAAAATATGGAGTCCTATCAAAAAATTTTCGCAATTATAGCGAAAATAGGCTTAGAGGATTTAGAAGCGAAAAACTTTTTTGTATTGCAATTTGCAATATTTTTTTCTTTTTGAATGAAAAAGTGTATAATCACTTCAAATTTAGACAGCGAGAGAGATTTTGAAAAAAGATATTAAAAATGTTGGTTTTGTTTTGCGACCATCAACACCAAAACTCAAAGAAGATTTTTATAAACTCAAAGAACTCTTTGTCTCTCATGGAGTTGGAGTTTATATAGACAGTATAAGCGGTGGGATGATAGGTGTGATGGGGATGCAGTTCGAACTGCTGTGTGAAAAGTGCGATATCCTTATCTCCCTAGGAGGCGATGGTACACTTATCTCTACGGTGAGACGCTCTTTTGAACACAATATTCCCGTGCTTGGAATTCATGCTGGAAACCTAGGGTTTTTGGCAGATGTAAGTATTGAAGAGATCGAATCATTTGTTCCTAAGCTTCTCGCGGGTGAAGTGCGTATGGATGAGAGAGCGGTCTTGGAGGTCAAACTGATTAAAAATCAACATGAGATATATATGTACGCTTTTAATGATGTAGTTCTCACACGTCCCTCGATCTCTAATATGATCCATATCGAAACATTGGTCGATAAAAAACCTTTCAATACTTACTACGGGGATGGTGTGATCGTAGCAACTCCTACGGGATCCACTGCATACAACCTCTCTGCAGGAGGACCTGTGCTTTTCCCTCTCACGGATGTTTTTGCACTTACACCTATCTGTCCCCATTCTCTCACCCAAAGACCTGTTGTGCTTCCTGGGACATTCTCTATAGAGATGAAGACACCACAAAACAGAGCAACGCTTATCATCGATGGACAAGATATGCATGAGATAGGAATTGATGACAGCATCCATATTAAGCTCTCTTCTAAAAAAGCGAACTTGATCCATAGGGAAGCCTTTAACTATTTTGATGTCTTAAAACAAAAACTGAGCTGGGGAGAATAAACTTTGATTGAACGTTTTTATTTAAAAGATTATCTGAGTTTTAAAGAGGTGGAGATGGAACTCTCCTCTGGTTTGATCGTTTTTACAGGACCTAGTGGAAGTGGAAAATCTATTCTTATGAACTCTATTTTGGCATCTGTGGGCTTGAGTGGATGCGAGGCTTCTTTGTGTGAATCTCAGGTCTCATGGGAGATCAAAGAGGAGGAGTTTGGGATTAAAAATGATGAGATCAATGTCTTTAAGCATATCAAAAAAGAAAAATCTCGCTATTTTGTCAACAACCAAAGTGTCTCAAAGAAAAATATCCATCTTTTGAGTAGTGATTATCTCAGACATTTAAGTCTCAAAGATTTTAGCGATTTTGAAAATGAAAACCTTTTAGAGATACTCGATCTTAGAGTAGCCAAAAAGACAAAATCGATCACAAGTCTCAAAACAAAGCTCAAAGAGAGCTTTTTAGAACACAAAAAAGTCAAAGCAGAACTTACGCAGCTAGAAGATGAAGAGAGACGTATCGTCGAACTCAAAGAGTTTGCAGCCTTTGAGATCGCTAAGATCGAAGATGTCAATCCAAAACTTTCTGAAGATGAAGAGCTTATGGAGATAAAAAAAGAGCTCTCCAAAAAAGAGAAAGTGCTTGAAAAAATAGAGCTTGCAAATGCTCTTTTTGAGCATGAACATCAGGTAAGTCTCGCCCTAGAAGCTTTGGATGTAGAGAGCTCTTTTTTTGATGATGCGATGAATCAGCTTCGCGCTGTGTTTGATACAGCCCAAGAGCGTTTTGAGTCTTTGGATGAGATGGATATAGAAGATATTCTCAACCGTATCGAAGAGCTAAGTAACCTCAAGCGACGTTATGGAAGCATAGAAGAAGCGCTAGAGTACAAAGAGCAAAAAAAACTTGAGCTTCAAAAGTATGAAAATATTGAGATCCAAAAAGAGAACCTTGTCCAACAAGAGCTTTTACTTCGAAATCAACTAGAACAACTCGCAGAGGATCTAAGCATTTTACGTAAAGCAGAACTTGGATCTTTTCAAGCTGATCTTAATAGATATCTCAAAGAGCTTTATCTAAGAGAAGCCGATGTTGCACTCCAAGAGAGTGATCATAGTCTACTTGGTAAAGACACAATTGTACTTCGTCTTCAAAATACAGAGCTTCAAAAGATAAGTACAGGGGAGTTTAACAGGTTGCGTCTTGCAGTTTTGGCACTCAAGGCTGAAAATATGACAAAAAATGGTGGGGTATTGATGCTCGATGAGATCGATGCAAACCTTAGCGGAGAGGAATCTATGAGTGTTGCCAAGGTGCTCAGACACCTCTCTAAACATTTTCAGATCTTTGTGATATCGCATCAGCCACAACTCACATCGATGGGAGATCAACACTTTTTGGTGCATAAAAGTGGGGATGAATCATTTGTAACAGAACTCGAACATGAGAAAAGAGTCGAAGAGATCGCGCGCATTATCAGCGGTGAAAACATCTCAAAAGAGGCAAAGAACTTTGCAAAAGAGCTACTAGAAGGTTCTAAATGTGCCTTGTGATTGCAGCAATATTGTTTTTTCTTAGTTACAATTTTTTTGAGACAAACAATTTTATCTTAGCATTTTCAAGCCTTTTTCTAGGGCTTGCTTTTGTTTTTTTGATGCTAAGAAATATTCTACAAACCAAACGAAGCAGAGAGGAGCAAAAGCGTGATAGTTGATACCCATATACACCTAGATCATGAAAAATATGAAGAGGATCTAGGTGAAGTACTTCAAAGAGCAAGAGAGGGTGGTGTGGGTCGTTTTGTAATCCCTGGTGCTGATCCAAAAACACTTCAAAGAGCCATAGAGATCTGTGAGGCAAATGATGATGTATTTTTTGCCGTAGGGGTACACCCTTATGATATGGAATCTTTTGAAGTTTTCGATTTTAGTAGATATCTCTCACATCCAAAGTGTGTAGCTATTGGCGAATGTGGACTCGATTATTTTCGTCTTGAAGGAGATGAACAAGAGAAGCAAAAGGAGAAAGCTCTTCAACAAGAGATTTTTAGAGCCCAAATTCGACTGGCAAAAGAGTATAAAAAACCCCTTATTGTTCATATCAGAGATGCTTCGAGAGATTCTAAGGCGATCTTACTAGAAGAGGGTGCAGCTGAAGTTGGGGGTGTGCTTCACTGCTTTAATGCAGATGAGGAGCTTTTAAGCCTTGCTAATGAGGGGTTTTATTTTGGCATTGGGGGTGTTTTGACCTTTAAAAATGCCAAAAAACTTGTTAATGTTTTGCCAAAGATTCCTCAAGAAAAATTACTCATAGAAACAGATGGACCTTATCTTACCCCAACGCCCCATAGAGGAGAGAGAAATGAACCACTTTATACAAAACTTATTGCAGCAAAAATGGCAGAACTACTAGAGAAAGATCAAGAGGAGACTGAAGAGATAACGACCAAAAATGCGTTTCATCTTTTTGATATTTCTTAATATTAAAAGAGCCTTTTGCTCTCTTTACGCGTAAATTAATTTTATTTTTGGTAAAATCTAAGCTTTTAAAATTTAAATTAAAAGTTGCTTATG
>JAGGTH010000016.1 GCA_021163845.1 Helicobacteraceae bacterium
AGGTACATCACTGATCTGCATATCGGTCTGGATAGTGATACCGTTCGCACCCTTGACAAGAGCTTTATCATCCAAAGAAGCGACAAAGACTTCGATCCCACCTCGTCGCAACACATCAATAATACCTACTGCTTCGATCTCTTCAAATCCCTTTGCCAAAGGAACAAGTACTTTTACATCTGCCATATCAAATCCTTTATCAAAACTTTACCTTTATTTTAGTACAATCTGTAAATTTTTCAAAGGTAAAATAACGAATATGATAAATTACCAAAACATAAAACCACTCCTTTTCAAGCTTGAGCCCGAAGTGGCACACCATCTCGCAGAGTTTGTACTTCGTCTTCCAAACCTCTGCCAAGTGCCGTTTAACTCTTTTTTAAACAATCATTTCATTGCAGATGAGATCCTAAATCAAGAGCTTTTTGGGCGCACATTTTACAACCCTATCGGTCTTGGTGCAGGCTTTGATAAAAATGCGACCATGATTCGTGGAATCCAAACACTTGGATTTGGCTTTACAGAGGTTGGAACTATCACACCAAAACCACAGCCTGGAAACCCTAAGCCACGTATGTTTCGCCATATTGAAGAGGAAACGCTTCAAAACGCGATGGGCTTTAATAATGAGGGTCTACTTAAAGCACAACAAAGACTCAAAAAACTCTACCCATATACGACACCTATCGGTATCAATATAGGAAAAAACAAAGTCACACCTGAGATCGAAGCAATAAGTGATTATACGGCACTCATTAAAGCGCTTCATGAGCTTGGTGATTATCTTGTTATTAATATCTCTTCGCCAAACACTCCAGGTCTTCGCGATCTTCAAAATGAGGAGTTTATCACCACCCTTTTTGCTGAGGCTAAGGCGATCACAGACAAGCCAATTTTGCTCAAAATTGCTCCTGACATGGCAAAAGAGGACGCAGTCGCTCTTACAAAACTCGCAGTAGAAAAAGGTGCCGATGGGATCATCGCGACCAATACAACCATTGACTACTCTTTAGTCAAAGAGCCAAAAGATATTGGTGGACTCAGCGGTGCTGCGCTCACTGAGAAAAGTTTTGAGATCTTTGATGCGATCGCAGCAGAGCTTTTTGGCAAAACAACACTGATCTCTGTTGGCGGTATCCATACAGCCAAAGAAGCATATAGACGTATCAAAGCGGGAGCGAGCTTAGTTCAGATCTATAGCGGACTTGTATTTGGTGGACCAGATCTTATCCGCGATATCAACCTCGGACTTATAGAGCTTTTAAAAGCAGATGGATACACAAACATCACCCAAGCGATAGGCGCGGATAGAAAATAGTATGAAATTATTACTCACACTTACATTTATGATAGGAACACTTATGGCATCACCATTACCAGAATATAAAACAAAAACGCTCGAAAACGGTCTTGAGATCGTCGTGATTCCACTTCATAACAATACCAATGTTATCAGCACGGATATCTTTTATAAAGTGGGTAGCCGCAATGAGATCATGGGAAAAACTGGAATCGCACATATGCTCGAGCATATGAACTTCAAGTCTTCAAAAAACCTCAATGCGGGAGAATTTGACAAAGAGGTCAAAAGTATAGGGGGTGTCAACAACGCTTCTACAAGTTTTGACTATACGCACTACTATATCAAATCAAGCACCGATAATCTCTCAAAATCGCTTGAACTCTACGCGGAACTGATGCAAAACCTCAATCTCAAAGATGAAGAGTTCCAACCTGAACGCGATGTGGTGACAGAGGAGCGCTTATGGAGAACAGACAATAATCCCCTTGGCTATCTCTATTTTAGACTCTTTAACAACGCTTATCTTTATCACCCATATCACTGGACACCAATTGGGTTTATGAACGATATCAAGACATGGACGATAGATGATATTCGTGATTTTCACAAGACTTACTACCAGCCAAACAACGCTATTTTAATCGTTACTGGAGATGTGGACCCAAAAGAGGTATTCAAACAAGCGAAAAAAGAGTTCGGTCATATCAAAAACAAAGCGCCGATCCCTGAGTTTAAATTTGTAGAACCTGAACAAGATGGACCAAAACGTGTGACCATCTATAAAGAGAGTGAAGTGGAGATGCTAGCACTTACTTTTCACATCCCAAACTTTAAGAGTCCAGATCAAGTGACACTTAGCGTGATCTCTGAGATCCTCTACTCTGGAAAAAGCTCACGTCTTTATAAAGATCTCGTCAACGAAAAACAACTTGTCAATCAGATCTATGCGTACAATATGGAAAATATCGATCCAGGACTTTTTATCTTCCTAGCCGTGTGTAATCCTGGTGTCAAAGCTGAGGATGTAGAGACAGAGCTGCATAAGCAGATCGAGCGCATCAAGACAACGAAGGTAACAAAAGCGGAACTTGAAAAAGTAAAGATCAATACAAAAAGCGACTTTATCCACTCACTAGAGAGCTCTACATCCGTAGCGAACCTCTTTGGAAGCTACCTTGTGCGTGGAGATCTCACACCACTTCTCACCTATGAAGAGAATGTTAACAAGGTCACAGAAAAACAGGTTCAAGAGATCGCAAAAAAATATTTTGATCTTGATAAATCAACAACAGTAATTCTTAAAAAAGGTAAATAGATGAATATAATAACAGGTTCTTCCACAGCTCTTATTACTCCATTTAAAAATGGAAAACTAGATGAGCAAACATTTGCAAAACTGATACAAAGACAGATCGACAACGGTATCAATGCAGTTTGTCCTGTAGGGACAACGGGTGAGAGCGCGACACTCACATACGAAGAGGACAAAAGATGTATGGAGATCGCAGTTGAAGTATGTAAAGGTACTGCGACAAAAGTACTCGCGGGAGCTGGAAGTAACTCTACAGCAGAAGCGATCCAAACAGCAAAAACTGCACAAGAGTGTGGAGTCGATGCTATCTTTTCTGTAAGCCCATACTATAACAAACCGAGCCAAGAGGGTCTATATCAGCACTACAAAGCGATCGCTTCTGCTGTGCCTGAGCTGCCTTTTATGCTCTATAATGTTCCTGGTCGTACAGGTGTTGATATAGAAGCAGCTACTGTGGTACGCCTTTTTGATGAGCTTCCTAATATCTACGGGATCAAAGAAGCAACGGGAAGCCTAGAGCGTACGGTAGAACTTTTATCTCTTCGCCCTGAGCTCAAAGTATTCTCAGGAGACGATGCGATCGATTATCCGATACTCGCAAACGGTGGAGCTGGGATCACTTCTGTGACATCCAATCTTATACCTGATTTGAAAAGTGAGCTTGTACGTCTTGCTCTTGCAGGTGATTTTGCAGGTGCAAAAGCGATCAATGACAAACTCTACCCACTCAACAAAGTGATGTTTTGTGAGTCAAACCCTATCCCTATCAAAGCAGCGATGTATATCGCAGGACTTATAGAAACACTCGAGTATCGCTTGCCGCTTGTAGCACCTAGTAGTGAAAATATGAAGCGTATCGAAGAAATTATGAAAAATTATGAAATCAAAGGACTTTAATGCAAGGAAAAACTCTCTTAATTAGTGGTGGAACACGTGGAATCGGAAAAGCGATCGTTTATGCTTTTGCAGCAAAAGGATGTGATGTAGCATTTACTTACGCTTCAAGTGCAGATACAGCAAACGAGATAGTTGCGGATGTAGAAGCAAAATACAATGTAAAAGCAAAAGCGTATCCTCTTAATATCTTAGAGCCTGATACATACAAAGAAGTTTATAAGAGTTTTGATGAGGACTTTGATCGTCTTGACTTTTTTATCTCCAATGCTATCATCTCTGGACGTGCAGTTGTAGGTGGTTTTGGACCATTTATGCGCCTCAAGCCAAAAGGGCTCAATAATATCTATACAGCCACGGTCGATGCTTTTGTCGTTGGGGCACAAGAAGCAGCTAAGAGAATGGAAAAAGTGGGTGGTGGAAGTATCATCAGTATGAGTTCTACCGGAAACCTCGTCTATACACCAAACTATGCAGGTCATGGAACAAACAAAGCAGCAGTGGAAGCGATGGTACGTTACGCAGCAGCAGAGCTTGGAGAAAAAAACATCCGTGTCAACGCTGTGAGTGGTGGACCGATCGATACAGACGCGCTCAAAGCGTTTCCAAACTACGAAGAGGTCAAAGCAGAAGTGGTCAAACGCTCTCCACTCAGCCGTATGGGTGAAGCAGAAGATCTCACAGGTGCTTGTCTCTTCTTATGTGGCAATGAATCTTCATGGCTTACAGGACAAACTATTGTCGTAGATGGTGGAACAACTTTTCAATAAAATACAGCTAAAAGATCGTTTATTTACCTAAAAGTGTTAAGATTTGTGCATGAAAAATATAGAGCAACTGATTGAACCTCTTAACCTTGTTTATTATGAGTATGACAAAAGTTCTAAATCTTTTGTTCTTGATCAAAATCATTCAAATAAACATATATTTGAAGAACTGATCACTCTCACATATACACTGAGCAAACACCATGTTGACTTTATTGTTGACAAAAATAAAACACTTCTTTTGGGTGCTGAAAATAGTTTTTCAGCGAAACTCAAAAGATACTCTTCTTCTTTGATCCAAAACATCAAAAACTCTTGTCAAAATATTTATGTCCTTAATGACAAAAAGGTAAAATGGGCAAAGAATCTTCCTGTTTTCAAGATCGAGACAATCAAACAACAGATAGATTTTTCAAAATATGATGCGCTTATTTTTACTTCTAAAAACGGGGTGAAATCGATCGAATCTTTTAACAAAAAATGGAAAAAGATTCCTGCTTATGTTATCGCACCCCAAACTGCTAAAGTGGTTACCGATAAGGGTGGAAAGGTAAAATTTGTTGGGAAGAAAAAACATGGTAATGAATTTGCTCATGAATTGATCCAAGAGCTCAAAGGAAAAAAGGTTCTTTATCTTCGTGGAGAAAAGATAGTCTCAGATCTCATAAATATCCTCAACAGTAACGGCGTGGAATGTGATGATGTGGTTGTCTATAAAACAGTATGTAAACAATTTAGCAAAAAAATAAAACTTCCAAAAAACTCAAGCATTATCTTCTCCTCCCCTTCTACGATCGAGTGCTTTTTCAAAAACTGTGAATGGGATGAGAGTTACAAGGCGATTTCCATCGGACATACCACAGAGCAATACTTTCCTGAGCATATCAAACCTATTATTGCAGATACTACATCCCTAGATGCTTGCGTAAGAAAAGCAATAGAGCTTAATCAACTCTAAATAAGTAAGAAGTCGTTAAAATTCTACACTTACTTTTTTAAGGACTTTTTTTGTTCAACTTACCAAATATTTTAGCCTCTTTACGGATTCTTCTCGCTCCCGTGATGTTTTGGATCATTCTCAATCCAGAGATTTTCACAGACAACGGTTGGCACATCACTTGGAACTACTATTTCGCATCCCTGCTTTTTGTACTCGCTTCTGTGACTGATTTTTTTGATGGCTATATCGCTAGAGAATGGGATCAAATGACCCTTCTAGGAGCGGTGATCGATCCACTCGCAGATAAGATGCTCACACTTGCAGCTTTTTTAGGTCTTATGATGATCGGAGAAGCTTCTGCATGGGCGATCTATATTATTATCGTTCGTGAGCTTTTTATCACAGGACTTCGCACGGTTGCAGTGAGTGAGGGGATTAGTGTCAAAGCAAGTTGGGCGGGAAAAATAAAAACCGTTTCGCAAATGATCGCGATAGGATTTTTACTCATGCATTGGCCATTTGGAGATATCTTATTGTGGATCGCTGTGGCACTCACAGTTTATTCAGGTCTTGAATATATTTGGGGCTTTAAAAATGCATTTGCAAGGGATCAAAAATAATGAGCTGGTTTGTAGCACTTCTCGTCCTCTCGGCACTTATCTTTTTTCATGAGCTCGGTCACTACGCAGCGGCACGTCTTATGGGTGTATATGTAGAGGTTTTTAGTATTGGTTTTGGAAGCAAGGTCGCTTCTTTTAAGCGATGGGGAACAGAGTGGCGAATTGCTATGATCCCTCTTGGCGGATATGTCAAAATGAAAGGACAAGATGATAGCGATCCAAGCAAAAAGAGTTATGATACTGACAGCTATAATGTCAAAACACCTCTACAAAAGATCTTTATTCTTCTTGCTGGTCCTCTAGCAAACTTCGTCCTCGCTTTTTTTCTTTATTTTGTGATCGCACTAGGTGGTCCACAAGTAGCTTCTCCTGTTATTGGCGAAGTGCTTGCAGATTCCCCTGCACAAAAAGCGGGACTTTTAAAAAATGACACCATACTGCAGATCAACGACCAGGAGATCGCAACATGGAAAGAGATGGCAGAGATTATTTCACAAGCAAAAGGTTCACTTAGCCTTCAAGTCAAGCGAGAGGGTTATATAGAATCTCTCTTGCTTACACCTGAACTCAAAGAGACAACCAATATTTATGGTGAAGTGATCCAAAAAAAGATGATAGGGATACAATCAGCTGGTATAACACACACTTTAGAACTTGGAATCGTTGAGACTCTCTCTTATGCGACAGAGCAAACTATTTTTGCTTCTACGTTGATCTTTACTGGAGTGAAAAAGCTCCTCTTTGGGGAGGTTCCAGCTTCTGAGCTTGGTGGAGTGATCAGTATCGTCAAAGTTACATCCGATGCTACAGATGCAGGGTGGATGGCCGTTTTCTTTTTTGCAGCACTTATCTCTGTGAACCTCGGAGTATTAAATCTTTTACCGATCCCTGCACTTGATGGAGGACATATTATGTTCAACCTCTATGAGTTCATCACCAAAAGGGTGCCGAGTGAAGCGGTACTTATCAAACTCACCATCGCTGGGTGGGTCATTCTTTTTTCTCTTATGGGACTAGGACTTTACAACGACATTAATAGACTCATGGGTTAATTTCAATAGTGTATCCAACACTATTGAGTGAAATTTACCTCAATAAGGTTGTTTATGCTTTTCAAGATACTCTTTATCATCTTTTGTGTAACAAACCTCTTTGCGCAAAATAAAAGTAGCGATAGCAACTCGACATCTACTCTAGACACTCTACACTCCATATCATCTGATTCCATAGAAAAAGTCTCAACATATCTTGATAATTCTCTAAGTAGTCTCTTTACAGATTCAAATGAAACTCTAAAACAGAGTTCTGCACTAAAAAAAGAGATAGATATGATAGACTTTTTACATAAAAATGAAAAATATATAGATGAGACTACAGACTCATTTGTTCAAGTTCGACACAACTCTTTCTCTCAATCCATAGGAGATCACGACCATAAAGCAAGTCTAAGAGCCTATATAGCTTTAGAAAAAACAACACAAAGATTAAACTTATTCATCGAGACCATACAAAATGGTCCTCTTATAGAACAGTTCCAAAATAGTAATATAGAAAATGACGGGCGTACCAAAATAGGTATCAACTACTTTTCGCCTTCATACTATTCTATAGAATCGAAATATTCTATAGGTATACGTGGACTAGAACCGTATATACAAGCTAGATTTAAAACAGAATTTACATTAGACAACTGGATTATAGAGCCCAATCAATCCTTTAGATATAGAATATACGATAATATATTTGAGGAAA
>JAGGTH010000045.1 GCA_021163845.1 Helicobacteraceae bacterium
AATTATAATTATGAGTTATAATTTTACTATCAATAATACTTATAGGAAATATAATGTTAAAAGATTTTGCCAAATTACAAACATTCATTATGGTCATTAAAGAGAAAAGTTTCTCGAAGGCTTCAGCAAAACTAGGGATCTCTCAACCTGCTGTTACACAACAAATCAAATTCATTGAAGATTATCTGGATACAAAAATAGTTGACAGAAAGAAAAATGGAATACTTTTGACAAAAGAAGGAGAAGATCTTTATAGAATCGCAACACGTCTTGAAAAAGCGATCACAAATAGTGAAAAAGAGCTCCTTAAAATCATAAATAAAGAGTTTACTTTTATCATGGGTGCTTCTTTTGCAATTGGAAACTATGTCCTACCAAATTACCTTAGTGAAATCAAAAAAAGAATCAATAATGAAGTTTACATTCATGTGGACCTCTCTGCAGCTATTATTGATGAACTTGAGGATAAAAAGATAGATCTTGCTCTTATCGAATCTCCTGAGTTTAGAGACGGTGTAATCTATAGAGAATGGGTAGAAGATGAATTGGTTGTATTCTCAAATCAAGAGATCCCAAAACATCTTAAAGCTGAAGACTTAGTTGAATTTGACTGGGTTTGTCGTAATGAAACCTCACATACACGTAAGCTTACTTCTGAAGTTTTTGAAGAGATTGGTGTGAACTGTGCAAGTTTTAACGTTCTTGCCGTTCTTGCAAGTTCCACAGCGATCAAAGAGACGATTCTCAACGCTGATAAGAATGCACAAAGGCCTCTTGTATCCATTATGTCGCGCCACGTGATCCAGGCAGATATTGCAGCGGGTAGACTTTATGAAGCAAGAATCAAAAACTATAAGATTGAGCGAAAATTCTACATTGCATATCTCAAAGAGCGTAAGCACGATGCTTTTGTAGACAATGTAGTAAACTACCTTCTCTCACTCCACAAAGTATAAGAGTTTTACACTCTTTACTTTTTTAAAAACTTAGAATTCTCCGGATTTGACAAAAAAGATTTCATAGAATTTTCTACGCCATTTTCATCGAGGTCAACCTCTTTAATCTCTTCTTGCTTATAGATCGCAAGATTAATGAGTACAGGCGTTTCATCTATAATCACCTGCATAATACTCAGAAGTGGTACCCGAACAATACTTCCAAAGTTTTCGGGTCCAAATCCAGCTTCAAAATAAAGCATATCATCTTGAATGTAAGCACTCTCAAAAGTGTAACCAGCCAAAAAGAAAAGCGTAAGAGAACGAAATTCTGAGTTGATACTTGAAGGAAGCGGTGGATCAAATGATACATCCCCTATCTTACAAAGGATTCCAAAGTTTTGTTCCTTTTGAAAAAAGTGGACAAGTAGCTCTTGAATATTTTTTTGCATTAAAGCTGCAAAACGCTTATCTTCTATAACTTGTTCTAGCAAGTGACACCCCTTTTTTTCTCATTCATGAGATAAAATTATAGCAAAATTTCACATCTATCTTGTGTTTGAAAACCTATCATTGCATTCATAAAGCTAAGCTTCTCAAAACTTTGGAGTGAATCTACACTAATATCTGCTTCAAAAATCTTTTGCTCTTCTAGGAGTCTTTGACGCGTGGTTCCTGCTAAAAGTGCCGTCCTAGGGGTCCACCACTTTCCATCCTTAAAGAGTGCAATATTTGCCTTACTTGTATCTGTGAGAAGTCCATTTTTTACTATTAAAATATCATCACACATCTCTCGCTGTTCATAAAGATTTTCTAAGGCACTTCGATCAGTTGACTTATAGAGGTACTCAATTCGATCATCATAAACTAGCTTGAGCGTTGTTATCATAGTTGGTGTGTAGGGAAAGTAAAGAGTCTCTATTTGTTTATCTCTAGAGTTGTAGATCAGTTTACAGCGATAGAGACCTTTATCTGGCGCTTTAATATATGCTTCGAGATTCTGGAAGCTATCTATTCCATGTGAGAGTAAAACAGACTCATAACGCCTTTGATGATACTCAAGATGAAATATGACACCATCTTCTATCTTGATTGTTTCAAAAAACTCATTCTTCACTAAAGAGCGCTGTACTGAGATATCTTTCCCCTGTATCACAGAGGATGGTTAATAAAGTCTTTCCTTGGAATTCAGGTCTTGAAGCAACTTGCATCGTTGCATACACATTTGCTCCAGCTGAAATTCCAACCAAAAGACCCTCTTTTTGTGCCAACATTTTTGCTGTTTTGAGGGCATCTTCATTACTGACACGAATCACTTCCCCATAGACATTCGTATCCAAAATCGAAGGGATAAACCCAGCTCCAATTCCCTGAATCATATGGGGTCCTCCGCTCTCTCCAGAGAGTACAGCTGATGCTTCTGGCTCTACGGCAAAGATTGCAATATCTTGGATCTCTTGTTTGAGCACTTGGGATGTACCTGTGAGTGTACCTCCTGTACCAACTGCTGCGACAAATGCATCAAGTTGTTTTTGGGTATCTCGCAAAATCTCTTGCGCTGTTGTATCTCTGTGTATCTGAGGATTGGCAGGATTTTCAAACTGTTGAAGAACAATACTATTTGAGATAGTTGCTTGTAACTCTTGTGCTTTTGCTATCGCTCCACTCATCCCTTTTGTAGCAGGAGTTAACACAAGTGTAGCCCCTAAGGCTTTTAAAAGATTTCGTCTCTCAATACTCATAGATTCAGGCATTGTAAGAATGAGTTTGAGACCAAGTGCAGCACATTGGGCAGCAAGCGCGATCCCCGTATTTCCACTCGTTGGTTCAATTATTGTAGTTGATACATCAACTTCACCTGACTCCATGGCGACACGGATCATATTAAATCCAATTCTATCTTTAACTGAACTCGTAGGGTTCATAAACTCACATTTACCAAGAATCGTAGCCCCACTTAAAAGAGAGGGTGTATTGAGTTTAACGAGTGGTGTATTACCAACAAGTTCTGTAATGTTTTTTGCTATTTTCATAAAAATTCCTAAGCTGTATTCATTTTGCTAATGCAAGTATTATACTCAATCTCTTTAAAAAGTGTCTGAACACACACATCGATCATACTATAGACCTCTCTAAAACCTGTAAACCCATCAAAAAAATAGGGATCTGCTACATCCAAACCATCGTAACCGTAATCACCAAGTTTGAGCACATTTTTTGCCCCCATTGCTTCTAGGTCTGCTTTATTGTTGTCATCTAAAGCCACAAGAAGATCAAAGTTTAAAAAATCTTCTTTATCTACCTGTCTGGCACGAAGAGAGGATATATCTATCCCATGCTCTGCTGCTACCTTAATGGAGTTTTCACACGGAGCCTCTCCAACATGCCACCTACCCGTTCCTGCTGAATCGACCTCTACATCCCAAGCATGTTTACGTATCAATTCTTTTGCTATCCCCTCTGCCAATGGTGAACGACAAATATTTCCCAAACAGACAAAAAGTACTGATTTACCCATCTTCCCTCTTTTTATAAAATACGTGAGACCACTTTGTTGCGTCCCTCTTCTTTTGCTCTATAGAGATATTCATCGGCTTGTTTGTAAACCGCTTCTTCATCCTCGAGTTCATCATCACGAAGAGTGACCAAACCAAAAGAGGCTGTAAGGATATTATATGTTGCATTGTATTTATGTTCAATATGAAGTTCTGTAATCTTTTTTCGAAATTTCTGGGCAAAAAGATACGCTTCGTTTTCATTGGCACTTTTATAAAGCACTGCGAACTCCTCTCCACCCAATCTGAAGCAATAGTCATCAGGTCTATGCACAGATGTCTGTAGAGTATTTGCAATAGCAATAAGTGCTAGATCACCTGCGTGGTGCCCATAGTTATCATTATAAGCTTTAAAATTATCTACATCCAAAAGTAAAAAACTAAGATATCCACCGTCTCTTTTTACACTTCGTATCATTCGCGGAAAAATATCATTAAAATGTCTTCTGTTGTAGATATGTGTTAAGCCATCGGTAATCATAAGCTCTTCATTGATTTTTTTACTTGTAATATCATGCATAATGACATCGTAGCCAATAAGCTCCTTGCCTTGAAATCTTGGCTGTATTGTACTACTCACCCAAAAAACATTTCCATTTTTCTTGAGTTTTTTGAGTTCTCCACTCCACGATTTTTTAAACTTTAAAGACTCTTTCATCTTTTCATAAAGTGCTTCATCCACATCTTTATGAAAAAGGTAATGGTACTTTTTTCCCAAAAGCTCTTTTTTTTCATAGCCACTCATCATACAAAAAGCGTCACTCACATCAATGATCTTACGTGAAAGATCAAGAGATGCTGTCTTAACATTCTCATTGATCATATTTTTATACTGCTTAATCACAGCAAACTCTTTTTCCAATCCATGAATCATAATGACAAAGCCAAAATGGATCACTGTGAGTAAAAGTACAACACTTGCAAGTAATAAGAAGAACAGATCCCTAATATTTTCATGATATTCTTGTACATCTCTTGTTATATCTTTAAAAAAAATGACACGAGCGATGTTGTTTTTTTTCAAATCATAGATATCAAAAGGATAGGCTGCATAGTATTGACCCTTACTTAGATGAAGCAATATATGGGTGTCAAAATCACCTCTTTGTAAAACTTGTTGTAACAAAGTGTTATTTCCAAGTTCTTCATACTTCACACTCCATATTCCATCACGTCTTTCGAATAAAGCTCCTCGTATACTATAAAATTCTTCCATCCTTTTTACAATATTTGCAAGTTTCATCGTAAAATAAAGACTCACGATATATTCATCAGGAGAAAAAGTAGAAGAAGCTACAGAAGAGTTTTCTAGACCAAATCTATCATGATGTTCTTGCATTTTTGTGTAAAATGTGCTGACCTCTTTGGCATATTCTTTTTGTGTCTCTGCAAGTTTATTTTTTTGTTGTTGAAAAACGATGAAAAATAAGATCGTAGAAAATAAGATCAAGATTGTAGCAATAAAAAGAAGGGTTTTATTTTTTACACTCAGTTGCATTGTCATTGCAGATCAGCTTTTGGATGTCCTAGATAATATCCCTGTCCAAATTCAATGCCCAAAGAGATCGTTTTATCATAGATAGCTTCTGTAGCAATAAATTCACCAATTACTGCTATATTGTTTTTTTGTGCAAAAGAGATAATCGTTTCAACGACACCGCAAAGTTTTTCATCTGTATCGATCTCTCGCATTAGACTTCCATCAAGTTTAATAAAATCTGCATTGAGCTTCATAAGGTACTCAAAATTACTATATCCTGTTCCAAAATCATCGATCGCTATTCGCATACCTTGTTCTTTAGCTTTTTGAATAAATTTATTGACCGCCTCATAAGATTCGATCCCCTCTGATTCTACTAATTCTATCACCAATTGCTTATTAATTCCTTTTTGAGTTGCAAGATCAAAAAACCAAGAGTCTATGCTATTCGTCGTAATATCCTCTATGCTAAGATTGATCGAAAAGGTAAAATGTGTATGAGAAAACTTTTCAAAGGCTTGAGTCACTATGATTTTTGTGAGATATTTATACATTCTCGTCTTTTTTGCAATCTCTAAAAAGTGAATCGGCGTAACAACCTCGCCATCTTTTTTTATTAAACGCATCAGCGTTTCATACTTATCAATCTTCGATGTTTTATAATTAACGATAGGCTGAAAGTAAGCCTGTATTCGCCCCTCTTCTATTGCAGATTTGAGCTCACTACTCCACTCTAAGTTTTTTTTATATTCTTCATCTGTATTAATTGCATCTGTATAGATCAAGATATCTTTATTAGACTTTTTTGCTTGCTTATGTGCGATATCAGCATAATTGACAATAGCATCACCTCCAAAAGCAACACCACAGGTCAAACGTACACTAATAGTAAGATTCTCATCGATCACAATCTCTTCATTCTTATTATGCTGTAAAAACTGAGTGAGCTTCTCTAAAAAACCATCCTCTGAAATTCTGCTTTTTTTTGCCACAACTGCAAATTCATCTCCATTGAGGTGATACACATCCATATCTGAGTCTACAAAATATTTTTGAACTCTCACCGCGAGATTTTGTAAAACGATATCCCCTATTTTATAACCATAAAAATCATTTATCTCTTTAAAAAGATGGATGTCAAAAATCGCTAAATAACTTTTCGCAGTAATATCTACAAGCATTTTAAAACGATTTGGCAGACCTGTAAGTGTACTCGTATAATAACGCATCTTGAGTTTTTTCTTTGATTCGATCAACTCTGTAATGTCATCGCGAAATGCCACATATTCTACAATCTCATCTTTTTCATTCGTGATAGGTACTATGGTGGTGTGCGTATAAAAAATTGAACCATCTTTTTTTCTATTTTTTAGAATGCTGTTAAATATTTTTTTACTCTCTATTGTATCCCATAACTCTTTGTACACACACTTTGCAGTTGCAGGATCTCTTAATATACTATGAGGCTCTCCTAAAAGCTCCTCTTTTGTGTAACCGGTAATCTCACAAAATTTTTCATTCACATAGGTAATATCTCCTCGCTTATCCCCAATCGAGACCAATCCTGCTGCATACACTGCTTTGAGATATTCTGCACTGTTTCTTTGTGATTTTTGTAACTCTTTAAAAGTGTGAGACATTGTTCGCAATAAAGAGTTGATTGTTCCACCAATTATTCCGATCTCATCATGGGATGTATGATGAAGGCGTGATTTTTTATATACCTCTATAGGTGAATTCCCATCTTTAATCTGTGCATTGATATTTTTTACACTTTCTTTAAGTTTAAAAATAGGTTTTTTGACCGTAATATCTAAAAGAAGAATCAGCAACACTAGCATCAGAGCATCAGCAAAAAGCATAATCCATATCTGTCCTACAAATATCTCCTTTGCTTGTGTCAAAGAGCGATGAACATAATCTTGAGGAGCACCAATCAAGACACATCCTATATTTGTTTTATTCACATCATAAAGAGGATACCCAGAAACATAATACGACCCAATCTTTTCAAACTTAGAGGCCATCATCACATCTTTGTCAAAACCTTTTTGCAATGTCTTATAAAAAAGAGGATCTGTGATTGTCATAGATTGAGAAAGACTCATTGTTTTATCTTCAAAAAACTTAGATGGAGTAAATTCTTTGATATCTTGATGTGAAGTGACACAAGTAAATGTAGCTATAAGAAAATTGTTATGTTTACGTGCATTTAACACAAGCGAATCGAAATCTTGTATAAATTCAACACTCCCTAAATAGAGTGATCCATCAAAGATCGGTGCTATCCCGCGAATAGCCATCCCGACTCTGCCAATCTCTGTCGTAACAAGAGGTTCTTTTGTATTATGAACATACGCTAAACTTTCACGAAAGCTGGAGAGATCATCCCCATGCTCTTGTTCTGCCCAACTCCTTGCAAAGCTTTGTTTTTGTATATTATGCAAGTGTATTTTTATCTTATTTTCTT
>JAGGTH010000060.1 GCA_021163845.1 Helicobacteraceae bacterium
ATTTTTCCATTTTTAGTCTTATTGCACCTTTTGTTGTCTTTGCTGATAGGTGTAAGCTCAAAAGGTCCCATAATATATAAACAGAAACGCTTAGGAAAAGATGGAAAAGAGTTTAGTTGTTACAAATATAGAACTATGTATCAAAATGGAGATGAAACTCTTGCGCAATATTTAAAAGATAATCCAGATGAAGAGAAACACTATGCGATTTATCACAAATATAAAAATGATCCAAGAATTACAACTATAGGGAAGTTCTTGCGCGCTACGTCCTTAGATGAACTGCCTCAACTATATAATATTTTACGAGGTGATATGAATCTAATAGGTCCACGTCCATATATGTTGAATGAAAAAAGTATTATGGGGCTTGATAATGCAGAAATTATTCTTAAGGTAAAACCTGGCATTACAGGATTATGGCAAGTCTTTGGACGCAACAATCTTACTTTTGATCAACGTATAGAGCTTGACAAATGGTATATTCAAAACTGGTCATTGTGGATAGATTTTGTAATATTTATGAAAACAATTAAGGTTGTGCTTAGTAAATCAGGAGCGTGAATACGGGTCCTTGTGTCGCTCTTTAGGTATACTTTTGCAAAAAAGCATTGAGCTGATTTGCAAACATTTGTGCGTCTTTGACGCCAAATGGTGGAGGTCCTTTGGTGATCTCTCCACTCTCTCTAATGCTCTCCATCAAGTTTCGCATCGCTAGATATTGCTTGATATTGTCAACACTATAAAGCTCCCCGCGATGATCGATCGCATGGGCATCTTTGCTGATGACTCTGTCTGCTAAGGGGATGTCGGCTGTGATGCAGAGATCACCCTCTTGAATATTTTCCGCGATATAGTGATCTGCCTCATCTGCTCCCGCCTCGACGATAACATACTCTACATCCGAAGCCCTGCCAAGGGAGATCTTTTTGTTGGCGACCACGATCGTTGGGATGTGAAGCCTCTCGATGCTACGCACCAAGATCGGCTTGAGTAGATTGGGAAAGGCATCTCCATCGACGTAAATTGTCAATTTTTGCATTCTTACTCGACGAGAGATCTGAAGTTTTTGAGGGTGAAGAGTTTGAGCTCTTCCCCTTTGAGGCTTTTGAGCTCGTTTGAAAAACCATTTTTATTGAAAAGCACAAAGGTATCAATGTTAAGATTTGCACCCTCACAGCTCTCACGAAGTTTTGTAAGTTCACTCTTTTTCATCTTTTGTTTGGATGTGCGCACGATGCCCGCGATCTTTTTGCCTGAGGTTGTTTTTGCATAAAGTTCTATATCGATCTCAGAGTTCCAAAAGCTTCCGATCTCCGTGATCGGGTCTGCTTTGAAGCTGAGTTTGAGAAGCTCTTTGCACAGCTCTTCGTAGATAAAAGTAACAAACTCTTGACGGTGGTTGGCAAACTTTGTGTGGACCTCTTCATAGTCTCCCTCTTTGATCCCCTTAAAGAGTGGAGAGACAAAAGCAAACCAAAAACGCACAAATGGGAGGGCAAAACTGAGTTTTGGTGAGAGTGGAGTCTCTTGAAGATAGGAATTGTTCTTTGGATGTTCTTTGCTTAGTATCCCTTTTTGGATTCCAAGTGCTATTGCATTATCACCATCCTCAGCATTCACACGCGCTCTCTTATAGGCGGAGTGGCTACGGCGATCACCAAGAGCTACACCCGAGAGCACGGAGTGTAGGAGTGGATCAGCGTCTGTCACCTCGGTGATATCTTGGTGCAGTGAGTCGTAGTTGTCCAAGATAAGATCATCGATGAGGATCTCTAAGTCTTCATCCATATCCACTTCAAAGCCAAGCCCGCCAAAAACACTAAAGTATTCGACGGCTTGTTCAAGGGTGTTGGGCTGGTTTTGTGTATAAAAGGAGCGAAATTGCTCTAAGAGTGATGGAGTTTCGATGGGGGATACCTTTGGATCATATTTATAAAATTATACAGCGATTTTGAATTTTTTTCTATTATTCCTTCTTTTAAAGGTATTTTTTGTATATTTAAAGGCTTGAAACTTAGTGATAAGGTGGTGATATCTTAGATGCAGATACTTTTACTCGAAGATGATCAAGACTCAGCGAAAGCTCTGGGTCTGAGTCTCAAAAAAGAACATTTTATATGTGATGTTGCAGCTTCCTTAAAAGAAGCTGACGATCTGCTTCAAAAAGCAAGTTACGATCTTTTGATATTAGATTGGAATTTGCCTGATGGTGAGGGGATCGATCTTTTAAAAGAGATTCGCTCTTATGATAATGATACTCCTATTTTAATGTTGTCGGCTCGCAATGATGTCAATGACAAAGTGATCGCTCTTGATAATGGAGCTGACGACTATCTCTCCAAGCCTTTTTCTTATGTAGAACTTTTAGCGAGAATTCGTACCCTCTTGAGAAGAAATGCAAGTGTAAAAACCAATGTTATCGTGTTGGATAATGTCACGATAGATCTCAAAGCTAGAGAGTTAAGTGTGGATGGACGGAGTATTGATTTGACGGCGGTAGAATTTGATATCTTGTCACTCTTAATGAGAAATAAAAATAGGGTGCTTAGTAGATTTGATATCGTAGAACATATAAGCAAAGATTTTGACTCAATGAAGATGAGTAACATTGTTGATGTACATATCAAAAACATTCGTGCAAAGATAGCACCTGCAAATATTATCAAAACAGTTCGTGGAATAGGCTATAAGGTCCATGAGTAAATTTCTCTTAGCGCTCATATTTGCGCTCACTGTTGTCATTGCTGATGAGGGGGACAAGTACACTTTAGGCGAAGGGGTGAAAATACCAGATATCCCACTCTATGTGGGTGGATATATCTCCACCGATTATACCTATTTTAATGAACAAAAACATAATCGATATAGCATTGATGATATCGCTTTTTTGGCTTATGGAAACATCAATAAATTTTCTTATCTTGCTGAGTTAGAATATAAAGAGTTTTATGTCAAAGAATGGGGTACTGCAGATTCTAGTCAAAAACATACAGAGCTTTTGGTGGAGAGAATTTTTGCGACCTACAATATAGATGACAACTATAAAGTAGAGCTTGGAAAGTTTAACTCACCTATAGGTTTTTGGAATTTAACACCCATTAATGTCCTCAGAGAAACAAGTTCTAAACCTCAAAGCAGTGTGCTTCTTTTTCCAAAATATACGACGGGAATTAATCTCGAATATACACATTTTTTAGACTATGAAGTGAAGATCAATCTATTACTTCAAGAGAATAATGATCTCGATGACAAATATAATAACTTTGATATTGATGCATTATATGCTTTTGGGCTTGAGTATGGCAGGAGTGATTTTCACGTAAGGATAGATGGAGGATACTTCCATTCAAAACAAGCTCTTTTGCAGTGCAGGGATATATCCTATCTCTTGACCTCTTTCAAACTCGATAGAGAAAAATACCAGCTGATGGGGGAGATCGGAACACAGTTCTTTAGAGATAAGATGATCGTGCCTCATGCTGGATATCTGCAAGGAGTCTATAGGTTGAGTGAAAAGCATGCTTTGATCTCTAGACTTGAGAGTTATGAAAGGTACGAGCTTTTTGGGGATAAAGAAAATAGAATTCAAGATGCGATTGCGATTTTTGGGTATACCTATAGACCCCTTTACCCTGTGGCGTTCAAAGCAGAGTATCAGTTTCATTCACAAGAGGATCAAGAGAGAGCTCTTTTCTCATTTTCGGTGCTGTTTTAATGAAAATATTGTTTTTATTTTGGATGTTATGCAGTATGTTATATGGGCTTGAATACGTACTTGTAGTGAATAAAAACACAGCTATTGACTCATTGAATGTCCTTCAAATACGATCTATTTTTTTGAAAAAGCAAACGATGATGAATGAACTCGAACTTGTCCCTATCAACCTCCCTGCTTTACATGAAGCGCGTAGATCTTTTGAGACGAATGTTTTAGATATGTCGCAGTCGCGCTTGAAGTCTTACTGGGTCAAGCAACACTACCAAGGGCACCGGCCACCTCTGACTATGAAGTCATTTCAAGGGCTCAAGGCATTTATCAAAAATGTAGATGGTGCGATTGGCTACATCCCATCCGATGCGATGGATAGCTCTTTAAAACAAGTGTATAGATGGAGTCAATGATGGGATCTTTGTATAGAAAGTTGATCGTGGCATTTATTGCAGTGGGCTTTTTCCCTTTTTTGATCTTTTTTATCTATAGTATCTCCTTGAGCCAGCAAAAGATCATAGATAAGATCATTGTGGATCAAAATATTGAAGCGCAAAGGATCATCGATTCTATTCATAGTCATCTAGACGTATTGCAAAAAGAGATACGTTTCATCTCTTCGCTTGATCTGATGGATGATATCATAGCCGAGGATATTGATAAACGCATCTCTCGACTCCTCACTCAAAAACAAGAGGATATAGGCTTAAATCTCGAGATATTTGTGGTGGATAATAATGCTCACATCGTGGCCTCCTCAAACAAAGAGAGTATCGATCGCTCTTTTGTTGCTAGCTCTACTCTCACAAAAGAGGGATATTTTTTTGAGGGAGAGCACCTTTATCTCTATGCACAAGTGGATGCGAGTTTTCATACGGATAAACATTTAGGCTATCTCATTTTGCGATATGACTTAGAGGATTTGAAAACATTTTTTAGCCCTCAAAGTGGTACATATAATATACTCTACAATCCAAAAACTCAATTGAAAATCGGTGCAAGCTTACCTTTTGAGATCGACCTTGCTACATCCGCACAGATAGACAGTCGCTATCTTATTATCAATAAAAGGATGGCGGGAATATTGAGTGATTTTTATATCATCTATGGTGAGGACAAAGATATCGCTTTGGCATTTCTTTACGATCTGATCTTTTTTATCATCATGATGGTACCTTTAGCCCTTATTATTACTGTATTGATAGCCCACTACAATACCAAAAGTATCTTGAAACCTATTTTGGAGTTGACCAATAAAGCAGAGACGATCACCAAAACAAAGAACTATAATATTAGCGTGGATCATGTGGGTACAAAGGATGAGATAGGAAGGCTCTCTTTTGCTTTTAATGAGATGATCCAAACAACACATGGCGCTCTTGTGGCTCTTGAAGAGGAGAATAGGTTAAGACTCAAGCGTTTTGTATCACTTATAGAGATATTTAATAAGATCATACAAACAAAAGAGGAAGAGGAGTGTATCCAAAGCTCTCTAAGGGAGTTTGAGTACTTAAGTGATAAAGAGCTTGTGTTTAATAAGAACCTCAAAGAGAACAAGCAGGCATTGCATATCTATCTCAATGATTTTGAGAAGAATGAAAAAAGCTACTTTGGTTCGATAGAGTTGGATGTAGAAGCGTTTGAAGATGAGAATGAAAAAAAGTTTTATACCTCTATTGTCTCTATGATCACACTCCAGCTCGAGCGTATCAGGCTGATCGATAGAACGATCTCTGCTTCAAAGGCAAAGTCTGCATTTATTTCCAATATGAGTCATGAACTACGTACTCCACTCAATGCCATCATAGGTTTTACTCAATATCTTCTAGCGTATGAAGAACTAGAAGATGAGCAGCAAGATATTGTTTCAAATATTGAAAAATCAGCACACTATCTTTTAAATATGATCAATGAGGTCTTGGATATTGCAAAGATAGAGGCAGGGAAAATGGAGGTTCACCAAGAAGCTGTAGCCATGAAGAGCTTACTTGATGAGGTGTATATGATGGGGAGTGTCTTAGCACAGGAAAAAGAGCTCTCTTTAACACTTGAGCAGAGTGAGTTGCAACATGAAGTGATCCAAACGGATCCAAAGCTTTTGAAGCAGATCCTTTTAAATATTGTTTCTAATGCAATTAAGTTTACACCAAAGGGAAGTGTACTCATCACAGCAAAAAGTGAAGAGCACAGTATACTCATTTGTGTCAAAGACAGTGGTATTGGATTATCAAAAGAAAATCTAGAGCGTCTGTTTAGTGATTTTGTTCAAGTAGAAAATGAGATGCACAAAAAGTATAAAGGTACGGGTCTTGGCTTATCTTTGAGTCGTAAGCTAGCACGTCTTTTGGGTGGCGAGCTTGTGTTGCAAAGTGAAGGTGAGGGCAAGGGAAGCGAGGCGATACTTCGTCTAGAAGTATTGCAAGAGAGTGATCCCTATAAAAATAACACCTAGAAAAAGCAGTGAGGTGATAAGAGTGAGTACCGTAACTGTCTTGGCTTGGCAATCGTAAAGTGACGCAAGGTTGACATTTGCAATAGCTAGGGGCATTAGCATCTCGATGAAAATCACCCCTTTTATCATAGGATCAAGCTCTACAAAGAGAAGTACAAGAAATGTAAGGGATGGAATCAAAACAAACTTCATTGCTATAACCCAAAGAAGTAGCCTTTTACTGATGAGTTTGATCTTGATCCCATACATATAGATCCCAAACAAAAAGAGCTGCATTGTCATCGAAGCATAAGCGCCCATCATAAGGGTATTGAGTATCACTCCATCGGGTCTATAGCCAAAGCTACTCAGAGCAATCGCTACAAATGCAGCCCATAGGATAGGGAGTTTGAGTATATTAAGCAGTGAAGTTTTCGCATCAAAGCTACCGCGTGAATAGTAAAAAACACCGATGGTATAGACGATAAAGACATTCATAAGGTTGATCACTGTCGTATAAGGGATCGACTCCTCACCAAAGATAGCGATACATAGCGGGATCCCGAGGTTTCCAGTATTACCGATCAGTGCGGCAACAGTAGCGATAGAGTACTCTTTTTGCTCATAAAAGATCTTTTTGGCAACAAGAGCGCTCACTACTAAGATGATAAGTGTGATAAAGAGATAAATTGAGGGTGCATAAAGAAGGGTGATATCTACAGGGCGAACCAGAAGTCCCCAAAAAGTAAGAAAGACTTGTAAAAAATAGACATTGATAAGGGTGATGGTCTTGTCATCGATCTTCTCTTTAAAGCTTACTTTGGAGAGAAAACCCATCACAATGAAAATATAGATACCGATTATGGAGAATATTATAGAACTCATGGTGCAATTATATACGATATAATTCTTTATGCAAACAATAGAAAATATAAATCAAATTTTAGAGCAAAAAGAAGCGGTGATGCTTTATTTTTCATCCCCTTCGTGTAGCGTATGTCATGTACTCAAGCCAAAGCTAGAAGCTGCAATAAAAGAGAATTTTGATCTTTTTGAAGTGGTGGGAATCGATATCTCTACATCCCAAGAGGTCGCGGCACACTTTGGTGTATTTACAGCACCGACTGTGATCATCTATCTTGGTGGCAGAGAGTTTTTACGTAAAAGTCGTAATATGAGTGTCGATGAGGTAGTACGCGAGATAGCCCGCCCTTATGAGATCATGACCTCATAAAAGCAAGCA
>JAGGTH010000098.1 GCA_021163845.1 Helicobacteraceae bacterium
TTCTCTGTGAAAGTTCAACTTCTGTTTGTGCAGTTTGTTGTACTTTTGCATTCATAGCTCTCATATCTTGGCTAGCTGCATTGAGATTTTCATTTGCATGGAGAATCTCTTTTTTACTCTCAATCGCATCGGCTATAGAGTGCTCTATCTCATCACGTATTTTAGTAGCTGTATCATTTGCTTCTTGGGTGACTGTGACAGATTTTTCAACATTACTTCCAACACCAAGAGCTGTAGTGGAGAGCTCATGCGCGATAGAAGCATTTTCATTTGAAGAGCGCTTCGTGTTATCGATGAGATGATGAAGCTCTGTAGTGAAGCGGTTAAACTCACTTGCGATTTCACTGATCTCTTGGGGTGCATTTGTATCAACTTTCAGTGTAAGGTCATGTTCCTGAGAAAGTTTATTCATCTGTTCTTTAAAGCGATTGATCGGATTGATAAGACTCGTTTTTGTTACATAGACACTCAATGTAATGACAAGAATAAAAATAATTAATGAAGAGATAAGGATAGTGTATTGAATCGAGTGCGAAACTTTTAAGATATCATCTTCACTAACTTCGGAAATGATAGCCCATCTTACATCGTCTGAGAGCTCGATGAGTGTATAGGAAGAGAGCACGCTCTCCCCCATATAATCTTCAATTAACTTTGTGTCACTTTTTCCACTAAAAGCATCCTTGGATGCTACTGTTTTTACAGAGCCCTCTTTCGGATTTGCAAAAGAGGCACGCAGTGAATGGGTCTTTGGATGTAAGAAACTGTCACTTCTCATAAGAAAATCTTCTCCAACGAGGTAATCTTCTTGTGAATCGTCATATCCCTTACGGTAGCTCATCACTTCAGAGATGCTTTGATCATTGAGTTGAAGGGCTACAACGAGAGGATATTCCCCATACATTTTTACCCGTTTTGCCAAAAACATTGCAGGTTCATCGTTGCTAGGTGCGTAGTTGCGCATGTCAACAAGCGCTGTTGAGTCGCTTGTGAGTGCCTTAGAAAAGACCTCAGTAAGACCAGAATCCTTGAGTGGTCCATGGAGAAGGTTTACACCATAATCACTCTCTTTAGCTGCAGAATAAACTACCCTTGAACTTGCTGCATCTATAAGAAAAAGATCATAATATCCATAAGTTGAGACAAAGTTTTGAAAAAACTTTTCAAGCGCAGCTGTTGAGCGCTTTACCTGTGGATTGTCAATTGGAAAATTATCCTGAGGTCCAAGTTCTAAATCTTCCGTTGCATTATCGAGCTCATTAAAGAGAATACTTATTGCCTGTGTCGTTGTTAGGATCTCAAGATCAGCCTTTTTTTGCGTAAAGTAGGTAGTAATAGCATTTTTTTTGACCTCGTTGGCGTTATTAAGTCTATTTTTACCACTCTCAAGCATCTCTGTAGAGACTTTAGAGATACTCAGCGATGCTATTATGAATACGATGGCAAAGAGTGAGATACTGATAAGAGCAAGAACTCGCGCTTTGATAGAGAGGTTTGTCATTAGTTTCCTTTTGGGATAATTGTTGTGGATAATATAGCAAATTATTCTTAGGCAATAGCTTAATTCTACTATAGGAGCTATGGTATAATCAAGAAAATCACGCTAAAAGAATACTATGTCTTTATTACAAAATAAAATTTCTCAAGCAAAAGCGAAACTCTTATTGGAATATCCTTACTTTGGCACACTTGCATCCAAGCTTGAAATGGTCGCAAACGAAGATATTCAAGCATTTAAAAGCAATGGGGTCAAGCTTGAATACAATCCTGACTTTTTTGAGCGTATAGAGCTTAGTGAGATGGAGTTTGTCTTTGCAAATGGCGCGATGCATGCTTCACTTGCCCATGAGAGACGAAAAAATAATAGAAGTGGCTGGCTTTGGCAGATGGCAACTGATTTTGCCATTAATGATATGCTCACCGAAAATGGTTTAATGCGACCTGATGAAGCGCATTATCGTAAGCGTTTTTGTGGGATGTATGCTGAGGAGATCTACGCCGAACTCAAAGATGATCTACTGCGAAATGATGAAGATCTGGAGTATGAAGCAGAGGATAGTGAGGATGTACAAAAAGAGCCAAATGAGAATATACAAGAGGAGATCCTCCAAGAACAACTCTTAGCTGAGGAAGCGATATCACGACTTACATCCGAAGCTGCTCGCGGCGATGCACCCAAGAGTATGGAGCGTTTCTTTACTCTTGACTCTCTTGGAAAGATCGATTGGCGTAATGAGCTTAAAGTTGCACTTGATCGCTATTTTAAAGATGACTTTGTCCTAATGCCACCGAGTAAAAAATTACTCTCTCAAGGGATCTATTTGCCCTCAAGCATCTCACAAACCTTTCGTCTTGTGATCGCTGTGGACTCTTCTGGTTCTGTGGATGAAGAACTCTTAAATAGCTTTTTGAATGAGGTGAATTTTTTGATGGGGATGGTGCAAAACTACCAAATAGAACTTTTGGTGTGTGATGATAGACTCCATTTACATCAGAGCTTTTATACGGGTGAGAGGCTAGAGTGTAAACTTATGGGCGGTGGCGGAACTAACTATAATCCTGTTTTTGATTTTATTGAGCAAGAGCTTGATGATGTGAAATTACTTTTATATTTTACCGATCTTGAGGGGATCTTTCCAAAAGAGGAACCGCCTTATGAAGTAAAATGGATAAGTCCAAAAGAGAACGAGATCCCTTTTGGTGCGCTGATCCTTTTACAAGATTAGTTGTGCAGGAGTTGATTCTTCCCATTTTGCTTTGCATTATAAAGAAGCATATCTGCTTGGTTCAGGCTCTCTTCTAAAGTCTCTTCGGGGGAGAGAAGTACACCTATAGAGATCGTATAAGAGATCGTCTCATTAGTGTTAGAGTAAGCTTTTGCCCCAGAGACTGCATGGCGTATCTCTTCGAGTGTTTCAAGCGCGTCGTTTGCACTTGTGTTTTTAAAGGCGATCCAAAACTCTTGGGCTCCAAAGCGTGCGATGAGATCATCTGCTTTGGTATTGGCGCGCAAAATATCTGCGAGATGGGTGATGACGAGATCACCACTCTCTTGCCCGTATTTTTCATTAATAGATTTAAAGTTGTCGATATCGAGCGTTGCTAAGACAAAAGGTTCCATTTCATGGAGTGCGTGTTGAAAATATTTCTTCATATTTTTATAAAAATATTTGCGATTGTACAGACCTGTGAGAAAGTCTCTTTTAGCTTGGTTGGTGATGATATGGATATTTTCAAGCGCTTCGATAGAGTTGTTGATGCGACAAGAAAACTCCTCTTTGGTAAAAGGTTTTTTGATGTAGTCATTTGCACCATTTTTCAAAAAAAGTGCGGTGATCTCATCATCGTTGTTTGAAGAGAGAGCGATGATACCAAGATCACTTTTAGCGTATGTTTTTCGTATCTCGATAACGAGATCAAGCCCATTGATCACTGGCATATTATAGTCAGTGATCACGAGACTTATATTTGGGTTTGAATGTAGCATCCCAAGAGCTTCTTCGCCGTGTGCAACGGTAATGACATGATAGAACATATTTTCGAGCATATTTTGCATCTGCTTGCGAAATACAAGGGAATCATCTACCACCAAAATAGTATGGTCTTGGTTTTTTTGGAGTCTTTTGATGGTTTGGATAATGTAGTTGACATCATTGACGCCACTTTTATTGACATAGTCGATGATGTTCTTTTGGAGCATTTTTTTTCTAAACTCTTTATCGATATTTGCACTCAGTACGATCGCTCTATTGTTCGTTTTGAGTACATAGTCAACGATCTCTCCATGAGGGGCGTCGGGGAGATTGAGATCCAAAAGTGTCACAAAGTAAGTGTATTTTTTTAAAAAAAGTTTTGCTTCTGAGAGACTATATGCAGTATCTACCTCATACTGTAATTCCATCGCAATTTTTTTGGCAATAAGCTTTGCGAGGGTCTTGTTATCTTCGACGATTAAAATTCTTTGCATACGTGTAACCTTTAAAAGTAAAACGGTATTCTATACTAGTTTATACTAGAAAGAGATTAAGCATAAACAATTTGGTTTTTGCCATTTTGCTTCGCTTTGTGCAAAAGAAACTCTGCTTGATAGAGGCTTTCTTCGAGTGTCTCTTCTGGTGAGAGAAGAGCACCAACAGAGATGCTGTAGTAGTACTCTGTTTGGTTCTTTTCAAGCACTAGGGGTGAGTTTTGTGCTTTGGTGTGGATCTCTTCTAGAAGTTCAAGCGCTGACTTTTGCGATTTATCTCGTAGAACTATCCAAAACTCTTGTTGCCCAAAATGTGCAAGCAGATCGTGAGACTCGGTTCTTGTTCGTAAAAGGTCTGCAAAATTATTTATAAGGTTACTTTGATCTTCTTGAGAATATTTTTCTTGAAACTCTTCATAGTTATCAATATGAAATGCTGCAATAGACAAGGGGTTGAATTGCTCAAGTGCTCTAGGAAAGTCTTGCGTTAGCTTTTTATAAAAATAGCGTTTATTATATAGCCCAGTAAGAGGGTTTCGCTTATCGTTGTTTGTGATGGTTTGTATATTTTCTAAAGCTTCGATGGCATTGTGAATTCTGCATGTAAACTCCTCTTTTGAAAATGGTTTTTTAATATAATCATTAGCGCCATTTTTTAAAAATGTTGCTGTCGTATGTTCATTTTTTTGAGACGAAAAAGCAATAATACTTAGCTCGTTTTTTGTATAGACCTTACGTATTTGGTTTGTGAGTTCTAGCCCATTATAGGGCGAGAGATCGTAAGATAAAAGCACTAAAGAGATCCCTTGGTTTTGCTTGAGAATTTTTAGAATATCTTCACTATGAGTGCTTGTTAAAACATCAAAAAACATATTTTTGAGCATACTTTTTGTTTGTTTCAAATAGAGAAGATTGCTCTCGACCAAAAGAAGAGTATGTTTTTTATTGGCTTGAAGTCTTTGAATAGTTTGAAGTATATGATTGACGTCATTAAAACCGTTTTTTGCAACATAATCGATAATATTTTTATGGACCAATTTTTTATAAAATCTTTTGTCTATGTCACTGCTTAGAAGAATAATGCGCTGCTCTTTTTGAATCAGATAGTCTATCGCTTCGCCGTTTGGAGCATCTAAGAGATGCGTATCTACAAGGGTGACAAAATAGTTTCTTTTTTTTAAAAAAAGTTTTGCTTCTGCAAAAGTATAAGCTACATCAACCTTTCTCTCTAAAAAGATGGTGATTTTTTTAGCTATGAGCTTTGCTAATGTTTTGTTGTCCTCAACCACTAAAATTCGTTTCATTGAGCCAAGTGTCCTTCAGTATATTTTTTAAAGTTTGACGTTATTATCCATATATGAATTACATAGATGTTACAGTAAAATTACTTTCTCAGAAAAAAAATATATTTCTCACCGGTGGTGCGGGTGTGGGTAAGACGACACTTACAAACCAGATCATTGAGCATTTTGAAGCAGAAGCCAAAAAGGTAGCAAAGCTCGCTTCTACAGGAATGGCAGCGACACTGATCGGTGGACAGACCCTGCACAGTTTTTTGGATCTTTCTATAGCGAGTGATATGGTGGATCTTGAGCAGCGTGGAAAACTGGAGATCGCCAAAAAAACAAAAAAACTGTTGGCGAGTATGGATATTATCGTGATCGATGAGATCTCTATGGTGAGTGCAGCTTTGCTTGAGATGATCGCCTTGCGACTCGATCAAGCCAACTTTCAAGGCTCACTTCTTGTCGTAGGGGATTTTTTGCAGCTTCCCCCTGTGGAGAAGAATGCTTGGGATGTAGCCTTTGCTTTTGAATCAGAAGCGTGGGAGAAGTTTGCTTTTGAGACCATCGAGCTGAGCCATGTTTACCGCACCGATGATAAGGCATTTATCGATCTTTTGAACCATGTGCGGTTTGGATATGTTGATGAGAATATCCATAACCAGCTCAATGAATTTATCAAGCCTTTGCCAGAGGATCTGAGCGAATTTACTTTTTTGTTTGGAAAAAATGAGAGCGCATCGCGCCATAATAAGGCACAACTCTCCTTTATCGATAGCGAGCTTTTTGTAAGAGAAGCAGAGCTTATCAAGCACTCTCAAAGTGTGAAAGAGAGTGAGATACAAAGATTTTTAAGCGATGCACGTATAGAGCAAAACCTTGAGCTTAAAATTGGCGCGCCTGTTTTGTTTACACGTAATTCTTGGAACTATTTTAACGGTGAGCGCGGAAGAGTCGTTGGGATCGATGGCAGTTTTGTGTATGTGCAAAAAAGTGATGCTAAAGTGGTCAAACTTGAAAAGGTGGCACAATCCAAACATGTATGGAAAGAAAAAAGTATAGAGGGAAAAAAAGAGCTTATAGAAGAGCCGCTTTTTAGTGTGTATCAGTACCCTATCAAGCTTGCTTTTGCGATCACTATTCATAAATCTCAGGGGATGAGTATAGAAGATCTTATCATTCAGACCAATGAGATCTTTGCCTCTTCGCAGTTTTATGTCGCACTCTCACGAAGTTCCAACCCTCACAGACTCACGCTGATCGCACCACAAAAACAATGGTATCATCTTGCTTATGTACATCCCAAGGCTCTTGCTTTTGTGAGAGATACAAAATATGAAAAAAAGTAATCTATAAGAAAGTTTTATTGATCTATTTTAAAGGATTTTAAAAAGAGCAAACCCCCACAATCGTGGGAGTCTACAAAAAGAGGATTAAAGTTTAGCTTCGTTTTTCGCTAAGTATTCAGCAACACCTTCAGTATCAGCTTTCATACCTTCATCACCTTTTTGCCAACCAGCTGGACATACTTCACCGTGCTCGTTTGTGAAGATCATAGTATCAACCATACGGATCATCTCATCGATGTTACGTCCAAGTGGAAGGTCATTGATCACTGAGTGACGAACAGTTCCATCAGCATCGATCAAGAATGAACCACGAAGTGCTACAGACTCACCAAAAAGTACATCATAGTCTTTTGAAATTTGCTTACTTAAATCTGCTACGAGTGGGAATTTAACACGTCCGATACCACCTTTATTTACTGGAGTTTCTCTCCATGCAAAGTGTGAAAATTGGCTATCAACTGAACATCCGATAACATTGATACCACGACTTGTAAATTCTTCGATTCTGTGTGAGAAAGCGATGATCTCAGATGGACATACGAATGTAAAGTCAAGTGGATAGAAGAAAAGTACCGCACCTTTTTCCCCTAAGTTCTTCATGAGGTTGAAATCTTCTACGATTGAACCATCAGCAAGTACCGCTGTAGCTGTAAAATCTGGAGCTTTGTTTGTTACTAACATATATTAATCCTTGTATTGTAAATTTTTGTGTAAGTATTCTAGCCAAAGTAAATTGATA
>JAGGTH010000106.1 GCA_021163845.1 Helicobacteraceae bacterium
TCATCACCATCATAAGGATCAAACAAAAAAGAATATTTTTTCTCTTTGAGCTTTTTTAATTCTTTGTTTCTTTGTAGCTTTTTAAAAAAAGAGAACACCATTATCCGACCATATTAAGATGATAGTGAAAGTTGATCAGTTTTTTGAATTTATTGATAATTCGAAAACTATCCTTGAGCAGATCTCTTTGAATCTTTGAGAGATTTGCAGGATTGATATAGTTACTTTCTTCTGTATTTTTAGCTTCGAGCATCGCTTTAAGACGAATAGAAGAGAGGGTATCAAAACTCTCTATAAGCTCTGCAGCAAAATTTTTATCTATGACACCAATATTATTGAGTTTCTTTATTCTCTCTATCGTATTTGTCGCACTTATTTCATACTGGAGCGCTAAGGTGCGTACTCCATGAACAAGTGCAAATATACCTCCTTTTTTTAAGTCAAGTTTATTATCACGCTCTTTTTCTAGGACAAAACCTGAAAACATAGATAGTGGTGTCTCAAAATGTACAACAGCTTTGGCGATATGTGCCAAAACATCATCACGCGCATGAAAGGTTCTTTGAAGATGGGATGTAAGTGACTCAAGAAGCAACTTCTCCCCCGCCACACATTTTGCATCTAAAAAGATACTAAAATGTTGTAGATCACCCTCATTCATACTACTTACCCAGCGATCGATAAGCTCTTTGTATTCACTCACAGTACGTCGGTAAAAAGAGTTGCTTACCATCACATCTCCAGGGCACGCAGGAAAACCTATCTCTAAGAGTGCATGGTTAATGGAGAGCATAGACTCTTCAAAGAGTGCTACATCCACACCATCTTCAACGATCAAAGCATTGTCTTGATCTGTTTTGACACTCTGTTCTTCTCTTCCCTCAGAGCCCATCACGATGAGTGCACATTTCTCTTGAAGCTCTTTTGGCACGTACATCTTGAAGAGCTTTTTATAGATCTTATCATTGAGTGTCGCAACAAGCTTTGTGATGTAGCGAACTTTCACCCCTTTAGAGTGAAGTGTGATGAGTAGGTTTTTAAGATCTTGTTGCAAGTTTTTGAGATCATCCAAAGTGCGTGCTTTATCGATTTGAACCACGATAAGATGGGAATGATTTGCAAAATAACTCAACAGATCAAGCTGTTCGAGTATCCCTACAACTTCCCCCTCCTGCATCACCACAACTCTTTTGATCCCATTTTGTGTCATAAGTAAAAGTGCGTTGAATAAAAAGTCATTAAGATCTATACTCACCACACCAAAAGTAGCAATACTACTGAGTTTTTCCTCTACATCCCTTCTTTGTAAGAGCACTTTTTCTCTTAGATCTGTATCGGTGACGATGGCATAGGCATCATCTTGTTTATACAAGATCACTTTTGCTTGAAGCTCTTGCATCTTTACTAATGCATCATAGATCGAAATATCCCCACTCACCACACACGCACTATGAAGATAGATATCAGAGATACGTGACATTAAAAAGGGAGTGAGATCCCCCGCGCTGTCATACTCTTTGAGATGCTGATGACGCGAAACAAAATCCTGAAGAAAATAGTTTTGTACTTTTTTGTTTTCCAAAAGCTCTAAGAAGTCCTCTTTTTTGATCTCATAACAGATCAGATCTTCATCCACCACAAACTTCGCTTCTGTTTTTCCATAGATAAGAGCATCCGCATCAAAGCTATCGCCTTGGCTATAAACATTGTGAAGTTCTTCATCGATAAACTCAGATACGGAACCTTTGATGATGATATAAAATGCAATAGAGGGGATATTTTTTGAGAATAGAAGGGTGTCTTTAGGATAGTAAGCTATGTCAATCTTCTGCATAAGATGATCGAGTGCCGTGGGTTCTAACAGTTCAAAGGGGTGTGTTGACTCTATCAATTTTCTCTGGTCAAGTATACTCAAGTAGTAACTCCATAGTATAAGAAGGTGTTACTCCCAATCTCTTGGAAGTAACATAAACACCTAATGCTCTGATGCACCTTCTGCACCGATACCAGTTTGTGCACGGATATACTGTGCTTCAAACGCTTCTGCCTCATCTTTAGCACCTTGGCTATTATCTGTGATAGAGAAGATATATGTACCAACAAATGCCACGATCACTGAAAAGAGTGCTGGATATTTGTAAGGGAAAATCGCTTCTGCGTTTCCAAAAATATCTACCCATACAATCGGACCAAGGATAACTAAAAGTACCGCTGTTGCAAGTCCAAGACTTCCACCGATCACAGCACCACGAGTTGTTAAACCTTTCCAGTACATTGAAAGGAAAAGAATTGGGAAGTTAGCCGATGCAGCAATTGCAAACGCCAAACCAACCACGAACGCGATATTTTGTTGCTCAAAAGCGATACCCATAATGATCGCTATGATCCCAAGACCAACCGTTGCTACTTTAGAAACTTTCATCTCTGTTATAGAATCGATCTGCCCTTTTTTGATCACTGATGCATAAAGGTCATGCGAAATCGCCGAAGCACCTGCAAGAGTAAGACCAGAAACAACCGCTAAGATAGTAGCAAATGCAACTGCTGAGATAAATCCTAAGAAGAAATCTCCACCTACAGCATGACTTAAGTGAATCGCCGCCATATTGTTTCCACCTAAAATAGGAGCTCCACCGCTAATAGCTTGTTTTGCAACATCTAAATATTGTGGATTTTGGAAAACCATAACGATCGCACCAAAACCGATGATGAATGTCAAAAAGTAAAAGTATCCAATAAAACCTGTCGCATAAAAAACTGATTTACGCGCCTCTTTTGCATCACCAACTGTAAAGAATCTCATAAGGATATGTGGAAGACCTGCAACCCCAAAGATCAATGCCACTGCAAGTGATATTGCTGAGACTGGATCACTAACAAGTCCACCCGGAGACATAATCTCGATCCCTTTGAGCTCTGTTGCATGTGCGAAAAGCTCACCAAAGTTAAAGTTGTAATGCGCCATAACAGCTACAGCCATAAATGTTGCACCTGATAGGAGTAAAAATGCCTTGATGATCTGTACCCAAGTCGTAGCGAGCATACCACCAAATGTTACATAAAGGATCATAAGTACACCCACAATAATAACTGCTACTTCATATTGAAGACCAAATAAAAGTTGAATAAGTTTTCCAGAACCAACCATTTGAGCGATAAGGTAAAGAATTACTGTCGCAATAGAACCTGATGCTGCCAAAATACGAATAGGTGTTTGGCGAAGTCTATACGATGCAACGTCCGCAAATGTATATTTTCCTAAGTTACGAAGAGGTTCAGCGATCATAAAAAGGATAATTGGCCAACCAACCAAGAAACCAATAGAGTAGATCAAACCATCATATCCATTAAGATAAACAAGTCCAGAGATCCCCAAAAATGAAGCTGCAGACATATAATCACCCGCGATAGCCATACCATTTTGAAAACCTGTAATTCCACCACCTGCAGTGTAAAAATCTTTTGCACTTTTTGTACGTTTTGCTGCCCAGTATGTGATACCAAGGGTTGCACCTACGAAAATTACAAACATTACAATTGCTGGAACATTGAGTGCTTGTTTCGCTACCTCACCCTCAATTGCGCCAGCACCTAGCACCGCTACAGCACCAAGAACTAAAAATAAAAATATTCTATTTATCATCTACAGATCCTTTACCGAGTCTTTGATCTTGTTATTAAGATCATCAAATTCACCATTTGCTCTTTTTGTGTAGATACCCGTGAGGATAAAAGCAAAAAGAATAACTGCCATCCCTACAGGGATCCCTACTGTCGTTACAGATCCACTAGAAAGTGGTGCACCTAAAAGTGCTGGCTCAAATGCAATCGTGAGAATAAATGCAAAATATACCACCAACATAATTATCGTAAGTGTGATCGCGAACTTGCTTCTTTTAGAAACAAGCTCTTGATAATTTGGATCGTTTTTGATCTTTTCAATCATCTCTTTTTTCATTTTCTACTCCTTAGAAATTATAATTAGCGATCAGTCTATATTCGCTCCAGCCAGTAGTACCTGTAGCACCCTCAGCAAATGTTCTTGGGAAATTTCCACGAGCACGAAGCTGTAAGTTCTTAACAAGTTCAGGATAGTATATAACATCAAAACCAGCTTCACTCGCTGTTCTTGCTATCCCATATCCACTATTTGCATCCATATCAAACTCTGCATAATATGCAACTGTTTTGAGGTCTGCACCCATATCTTTAAAATTATAACTCCCTGCAACTTTCATTGCATCTGTTCCCGCTAAGAACATATGACGCGTTACCATCCCTTGTGTATAGGCAGGCATTCCACCCCATGGTGTAATGATCGCATTATTCAAAGCTGATTCAGTTGCGTTGTTTTTGCCAGTTTGTGAATAAGCAAGTGTCAAGTTGAAATTCTCAACATTAAAGTTGATCTTTCCAGCCACATAAAGACTATCTACATCCCCAGCATGCTTATCACCCACTGCATTTTCTTTAATTACCTGCACACCAGCTGATGGCTTGATCATATCAGTCAGTAAACATTTCCATGAGTAATTAATCTCTCCATAAATTGCATTAAGAATATCGTGAGCATAGTAATCCCAAAGCTGTACTTTAAGATTTTCTACACCTGTGTATGTAGCTGATACAATCGATACACCATCAGTATTTTGTCCTACTGCGTACTCGCCCATATTGACAAAACGACCAACATGATCCATACTATTAACATAGGAATAACCAGATGTCACAGCTAATATACTTGGTCCTGTATTTGCATACACACGCCCAAACGTCCCTTGCGCAAACTTCGTCATATGTCCTGCAACTATTGTTGTATCTTGGATATCTTTATTGATAAGCAAATACCCCTCAAAAAGGTTTGGTACCATACGCGCATCATCAGTTCCCGCCATTGGAGAGTCTATCTTTTGACGTCCAGCTTTGAAAACTGTGTTTCCTCTTTTATATTGTGCATACGCTTCACCGATAAAAGAGTAGTCTTTGTTGTCAGGACCTAAAAGAGTCATATCGTTACTTAGATAATCTGCTCTGTTTGAACTAATATCGAGTGCATTGGATGTATAAAAAGCAGTCCCAAAGCTTAAGCCTTCATAATCTGCTGTCTCATACTTCAAATGCCCACCAACAGCCCAGCCATCTCTATGCGTAGTATTTCCAGCTGTTCCTTGGTACTCACGATCGACCCAAAAAGAGCGAATCTGACCGCTTGTTTTTCCCTCAGAAAACATAGTGCTGAGATTCTCAGCAGCATGTATATTTGTACTTCCCAAAAGTGCTACAAGTGCTGCACTCAAAACAATTTGCTTTTTCATCTATACTCCCATATAAATTTTTTTTACTCTCAAATAGTAAAGCAGAAAAATAGCATGAACATAGCATGGATGTAATTTGGTAACAAATAGAGAGGTTTTTTTTAAAGTGGGTATTTTAGTAACAAAAGATTAGGGCTTATCGATCATATAGCCCATGCCACGCACATTTTGGATCACATTTTCTTGCAAAAATTTCTTGAGACGATTGATTTCGGCACGAATTGTAGCATTGTCAACGATTTGCTCGTCCCAGACATAGATACGAAACTGCTCAAAATCAACTACTCGCCCTCTATTTCGCGCAAGTAGATCAATGATTTGCGATTGTCTTTTACTTAAAACCTGTGTTTCACCTTGAAATAAAAGAGTAGAGTGTTCCTGATCGTAACTATAGTTTTTTGAAAGGCGCAGATGTACGCGTGGTGTTTCACTGGAGAGTACAATGCGATCGATCTTTAAAGAAAGCTCTTTGAGATGAAAAGGTTTTTTAAGATAATCGTAACATCCCAAGGTATACGCACGAGAGATATCTTCTATATCTACAAGCGCTGAGATATAGATGGTAGGGGTGTGAATCTTTAAAGCGTGGATCTTTTCTAAAAGTGTGAGTCCGTCAATGTTTGGGACATTGATATCAAGGATGAGCAGATCGTACGAAGAGCTCAGAAGTGCATCATAGGCTTTTCTTCCATCAAAAAAACTCTCTACGGTATGATTATTTTGCTCTAGAAATTCACCGATCGATTCGTTGAGCATCACCTCATCTTCTAGTAAAAGTATCTTCATCACTCCCCCATCATTTTAAATTCATAACTAAAGATATTTTTTCCATTCTCTGCATCTACGCGCACGATGATCCCCTCTTGCTTGCAGATACTTTTGACAAGCCCAAGCCCAAGCCCAAAGCCCTCTATTCGATCCTCTTCGCGGTAATACGCTTCAAAGATCTTATCGGTATCTTGAATCTGTTTGGAACAGCTTCCTACGGAGAGATCTAGGGATGTAGCCCTGCTTTGAAGCCGGACAAATATCGTTTTTTCTGGCAAGGTATACTTGATCGCATTAGTGAGGGTATTATCTACAATACGTTGAAGTTTTGTTTCATTGATATAGATAAAGCTTTTTTCACTCAGCACCTCATACTCAAAGCTTAACTTCGACATCTGTGCAACCTCTTCAAAAAAGTCGATACGTGAGCGTACAAAGGCTTCGAGATCTATCACCGCTTTTGGGTACTCTACTTGATCTTTTTTGACGAGATAACTCAGATCATCATAGATACTAAAGATATTTTTCACCGCTACTTCTATCTTGGAGAGGTAACGATCCTTGGGATGTTGCATCTGGTGGAGTTCAATATTTGTAAGGATCACACTCAAAGGTGTATTGGTCTCATGCACTGTATAACGTAAAAACTCCTTTTGCGCTTTGAGGATCTCATCTTTCATCTTTTGCTCTTCTAGGAGTGTTTTATTGATTTGAAGCAATTTTTGCGTTTTGAGTGCGACCTTTTCCTCGAGCCCAAGATTAAGCTCTTGTAAGGATCTCTTTTGATCGGTGATCGTCTCTACCATATTATTCGCATAGGGCACCATCGAATAAAGTTCTTTAAAGAAGATCGCTTCTGGATTGAGCTTTTTATCACTATGCGCTGCCTCTTTAAAAAAATCCAAAAATACCTCGAGATCTCTCTTGAGCAAACTATTAAATATCTTATAGATTCCAAAGACTATCGCAAAAAGGATAAAAGAGAGCGTCGCTATCGCCAT
>JAGGTH010000091.1 GCA_021163845.1 Helicobacteraceae bacterium
TTTTAGAACCATTTTCATCATTTTGTTTATCTGCTTCATCTTTAAAGGTTAATTTACCTGTTGTTAAAGAGATATCTATGTTGCTTTGTGTCTGTTTATCAAACAGAATTGCATTTTTAGAGTACTTCGCTCCTATTGTTGCTGTAAGTGTGTTTTTTTCTACTTTTGTAGAAGTTGCTTGAATCTCATCTTTCATTTTATTGTATGAAGTTGTTAAGTAAGTCTCTAAGTTTTCATCGCTTGAGCGTATATAAGGGTAGCTAAAATTTGCTACTACACTATCTGCATGTCCCAGTGCATCAAGATTTTTATAGGTACTACCCAGTTCATAAGTAGTTTTAGAGTAGCTTAACTCTGCTCTTAAACCATTTTGATGCAAAGGAAATCCATAGGCAACTCTTCCATTTAATAATTCAGAAGTTTGAGAACTAAGTGCGGAAACAGTGATTTTATCTCCTAATTTAAAAGGGGAGTTGATATCTATACCTGCCATAACTCTATGTTTTCCAGTATATTGAGAACCGTAGTTATCCCCAATCACATAGCCATTATATTTTTGTGTAGCTTCTATACCTATTACAAAGTCACTGCTTCCCACGTCTTCACCAGCTCTTATTTGAGTTTTATTTATAGTTACACCTGGAGTGTCGTTTATGATTAAAAGAGCTCTTTGTAAGCTTTTTGTAGAGATTGTTGTATCTTTTTTTATATCATCCAAGTTTGCTTGTAAAATAGAGTCTTTGACTAAAGAGTTGTTTTCTAATTCAAATTTACCGTACTCCCCTTCAATAACTGCTATTTTTAAAACACCATTTTGCTCTTTAAGGTTTTGTGCAGGAATATAAGCTCGTGCTACAAAATACCCTTTTTTCTTATATGCTTCAGTAATAAGATTTGATATCTCTTGCATATCTTTAAAACTTAACATACTGTTTTCATAAGGTTTTACTATATTTTTAAGCTCTTCATTGCTTAACTGTATAGCACCAGTAATCCAAAACTTTTTTACCTCTACTTTTTGCCCATCTTTCAAATATGTCTCAAACTCTTTTGTTTGTTCAAGTGGGGGTAAAATCTTTTTCTCTTTTTGAATTTTTGGAGGATTCACCTCTTTTAGTACATCCCCTATATTTGGTCTATCAACTGCTTGTAAACCAACTGCTGTTACAACTGATAATGTTATTAAACTAAACTTTTTCATTAGATTCTATTCTCCTCCTCTTCTTCTTGATTGTTATTGTTGGTATTATCTGCATTAAAGACTCTTTGATTTCCAAATGGTAGGTTAATACCACCACTAAGAACTTTTAGAGTAATTCCAGGGATAAGAACTAAGTTTCCACCAGATTGTTGAACAAAGTTCATCAAGGTTTGGATATCCATACCATTGTTGATTAAAGTATTTAAATCAGTATTAGTAAGGACACTTTTATTGATTATGGAGGTGATAATTTTATTGATTTGGGTTTGTTGGGTACTTGCTGTGGTTGTTGATGTTGGCACTGCATATATATCAGCCGTTGTAGTTGCTGAGTTACTTGCTAGGGCATAGTTACTTGCAACACCACCATTACTGCCATCTGCTAAGGTATATCCTGTAGCTGTTACTGTTTTAGCCGTTCCTACATCTTTATCACTAAAGCTTGCACTTCCACTGTTTAGAGTTAAGGTCTCACTTCCTACTAAACCACTTAAACCTCCCCAGTTGGAAATAGTTACATCTGTTGTTCCATCATAGACTTTATTATCTGCTGTAACTCCATCTACTGTTAGAGTTTTTGCTGTGATATCTGCCGTTGTAGTTGCCGTAGTACTTGCTAGGGCATAGTTGCTTGCATCTGCTCCTCTAAGTGCTATCCCATTGATAGTGACTGTTTTACCTATACCTGCGTTTTTTGTATCGAACTGACTGCTACCACTCAAGCTTATGCTGTCTCCTGAAACTATACCGCTTGAAGAGAGTGTGCTTGTTGCCGTTGTTGTTCCATCATAGACTTTATTATCTGCTGTAACTCCATCTACTGTTAGAGTTTTTGCTGTGATATCTGCCGTTGTAGTTGCCGTAGTACTTGCTAGGGCATAGTTGCTTGCATCTGCTCCTCTAAGTGCTATCCCATTGATAGTGACTGTTTTACCTATACCTGCGTTTTTTGTATCGAACTGACTGCTACCACTCAAGCTTATGCTGTCTCCTGAAACTATACCGCTTGAAGAGAGTGTACTTGTTGCCGTTGTTGTTCCATCATAGACTTTATTATCTGCCGTAACTCCATCTACTGTTAGAGTTTTTGCTATGATATCTGCCGTTGTAGTTGCTGAGTTGCTTGCTAGGGCATAGTTGCTTGCAACACCACCATTACTGCCATCTGCTAAGGTATATCCTGTAGCTGTTACTGTTTTAGCTGTTCCTACATCTTTATTGCTAAAGCTAGCTGTACCGTGATTAAGTACTAAAGTCTCAGAACCTACTCCTGTACTTACGCTTCCCCAATTAGAGATAGTTACATCCGTAGTTCCGTCATAGGTCTTGTTATCTGCACTAAACCCTGTGACAGTAAGAGTCTTTTGGTTTATAGTAAGTGAGCCATCTATATATGTTATTGCATATCCACCATTTTGTTCTGTTGAGTACAGACCTGATGGTGTTATGGTGTATGTTCCTGCATCTGTACCCCCTGTATAAGAGAGAGTTCCTAAAAGATTAGCATCTGGAGTTACAGAGTAGGTTACTCCAGATGCTCCATTATAAGCATTTCCATCATAAGTTTTTGTGGCATCATTTGCTGTTACGGTTAGCTCTGTCATAAAAGCTCTTAAAAGTGGGTTAGTATGTCCATCGTAGATGACCCAATCATTTGTAAAATCAAAGCCTGTGAAGTTTGCTTGTTGTTGCATTTGCGCTGTGCTCAAGCCTGTTACTCCAGTGGCACTTCCATATCCTACTCCAGTAGAATTAACCGTACTATTCCAGTAACTATTTGAAACAGAACCAATAGTCCGTCCAAGCAATCCTCCAACATTAGTAGTCCCAGTTGCACTTCCCATAGCATAACTATTTATAATACTACTATCTGTGTCGTTACTATGTCCAACCAAACCACCGACATTCCAAGTTCCACTCACATTGCCTGTTGCATAAGTATTGTCAACAAGAGTACTTAGTATATATCCAGCCAAACCACCGACATCATTGTTTCCACTCACATTCCCTGTTGCAAAGCTATTCGTAATTGATGAAAAAGATGATAATCCAGCCAAACCACCGACATCATTGTTTCCACTCACATTCCCTGTTGCAAAGCTATTCGTAATTGATGAAAAAGATGATAATCCAGCCAAACCACCGACATCATTGTTTCCACTCACATTCCCTGTTGCAAAGCTATTTTTAATAGACGATTGATAAATATAACCAGCTAAACTGCCGACATAATTTTGCCCACTCACACTCCCACCAACAAGACCAATATTTTTAATAACAGAGCCTATATCCGTAGCACCAAACAGACCTACATAATCAGTAGTTGGTCTATTAATAGTAAGATCAGAAATAGTATGCCCAAGCCCATCAAAGCTTCCTTCGAATTTATTTGTCCAATCCCCAATAGGATTCCATCCCGCACCTGAGTTCGCGGTAGAGCTTGCGTATGTGTCGTAGCCGCTTGTAGCGATTCCAAGGTCGTTTGAGAGATTATAAACTTTACCAAGTGTCGTAGAGTTATAGTTGATGTTTTGCAGCTGCTGCCAGTTTGTTACAGTATACGGCGAGACACTTGTACCGTAGCCTCCGTTAAAGAGCAATGTCTGTGTCGGGATGTCCGCACTAGCAGTTACATTTGTAAGGTATGGTCTGCTAATACCGTATCCTGCGACACTACTGCCCTTTCCAAAACTCCAAATAGAGGTACTCCAGCTTGAAAAGTTAGAGGCGTCTATCATCTGCGCTGTGGTTAAGCCTGTGCCACCTGCACTTGAGGCTTGTCCTGTAGTTTGTGTATCCCAGTAGGAATTTGTAGTGGTTCCAGCACTATTATTCCATCCAACAAGACCACCGACATAACTGGTTCCACTCACACTCCCTGTGGCATAGGAGTTTGTAGTGGTTCCAGAATTGTATCCAACAAGACCACCCACATAATCAGTTCCACTCACACTCCCTGTGGCATAAGAGTTTTGAATGGTTCCAGCACTTTTCCATCCAACAAGACCACCGACATAACTGGTTCCACTCACACTCCCTGTGGCATAGGAGTTTGTAGTGGTTCCAGAATTGTATCCAACAAGACCACCCACATAATCAGTTCCACTCACACTCCCTGTGGCATAAGAGTTTTGAATGGTTCCAGCACTTTTCCATCCAACAAGACCACCGACATAACTGGTTCCACTCACACTCCCTGTGGCATAGGAGTTTGTAGTGGTTCCAGTATTGTATCCAACAAGACCACCCACATAATCAGCTCCACTCACACTTCCACCAACAAGACCAATATTTTTAATAACAGAGCCCACATCCGTACCACCAAACAGACCTACAAAATTATTAGCTGGTCTATTAATAGTAAGATCAGAAATAGTATGCCCAAGCCCATCAAAGCTTCCTCTGAATCTATTTGCCACTTTTCCAATAGGATTAAAGTTTGCTATACCTGAAGCATCTATATTTGAACCCAATTCATACTTTCCATCTAACGCTTGGTTTATCCACTGAAGTTGAAAAACATTATTGACGATTACTTTTCCACTTCCTCCAAAGATAACTTTATCAGTGGTATTGGCTGCGTTGAAGTAGACTCCACCTGTTGTGCTGTTTGTATTTTCTATGGTTGAGTTTACATAGATTTCATCTCCAGCTGTTAAGGTAAGCTTTGTAGCTTCACCCCATGTAATATTTTCATTGACTGTAATATCTTCATCGGCTTGAAGTTCTATATCTGTTGTTGCAAGGTTATTTTGAATCGCTGTTGCACTGACACTAGCTCCACTTAAATCACTTCCACCTGTATTTTCTATGGTCATATTTACTGGGTCAAGCAACCATTTTGAGGCAATAACTTTTGTGCTAGCATCTACACTTAACTCTTTCCCTGAAGTCTCCACAAACCCATCTTCTGCTTTAATAGTTCCACCAATTTGTGCCGTTCCTCCATGAGCAAAGAGTTCTACATATCCTGTAACTCCATCTATTGAGTTTGCTTCTATGACTCCTGTGTTATTGACTACCCCACGAAGCAGTTCATTGACTGCATTGGTTGTTAAGTATATCTCTCCTCCATCAGCTGCAATGGTTCCTGAGTTTTTAACCAGTGCATCTAATACTCCTTTATCGACTGTTAAATCGACCAAAGAGTTTCCATTGAGGTTTATCGTATATTCATTGGCACCGCTTAGACGAACATTACCTTTTACAGCTTCTATGGTTCCACTGTTTCTTACTTCATTGGAAGCTAAGATTACATAACCACTGTTTTGTACGGTTATGGTTCCTTCATTGATAATTGAATTTGTAGAGTTACCTTTAAAGCTATAGTTAGAGTTTTGAAAGTCGGTATCTGAAAGCTCTTTGGTGGTGGCTAAGAGTCCAGAGGTATTGATACTTGCATTTTTCCCAAAGAGTACTCCATTGGAGTTTAGAAGCCATACTTGTCCATTAGCGTTTAATGCACCATCGATAATACTTCTCTCATTACCAATAACTCTATTTAAAGTAATACTATTGATATTGGGTTGATTGAAGTTTACGCTCTCATCTGAAGCTATACTAAACTTGTTCCAATTTATAGAGGCTTTCCCAGTAGATTGGTTTATGTTGGTGGTTTTAGCACTTTGAGAAATAGTGGCACTTCCACTTACAACATTTCCACCACTTGGAGCTGCAAAGCTTAGAGTTACACTTCCTAGAAGTGCAGATACCACTAAGCTTATTTTTCCACCTTTGAGGATTCGGAATCTATTCGTTGAATCGGGATTTTTTTTCATAATATTTCCTAATTTATGATTTACTAGGAAATATTATATTGTTCTAGCGTTATATCTCGTGTTATTTTAAGGGCTATATTTTTTGAAAAGATATCTCTGTAGTTGTTCCATTTGTGCTATCAATTGATATTTTGCCACCGAGTTGTTTGGTTGCCAGTGTTTCAATAAGCATTTGTCCAAATCCGCTTTTGGAATCTTTTTGTATTCCCATACCATTGTCTTGGACTTTCAAGTATTTGCAATCTTTATCTTCACTTAGAGCAATTCTAATTTCCCCTTTATTTTGAGCAAAAGCATACTTCATGGCGTTGGTTACAAGTTCATTTAAAATAAGTCCACAATAAATAGCCTCTTCAATATTGAGATTTATTTGAATGTCATAGATAAATTTTATATTCTCTTGATTAAAGCTTTCTTGAATATTTTTTATGATGGTTTCAAAATAATCATCTGCTTGAATATAATTTAGATTTTTTTGAGTATAAAGCATTTGATGCACTTGGCTCATAGCCAATACTTTTCGCTCTACATCTTGAAGTTTGTCCTGAACATCTACATTATCCCCAAGTTTTAAGGCATATAAAGAGGTGATAAACTGCATATTATTTTTGACTCTGTGAT
>JAGGTH010000032.1 GCA_021163845.1 Helicobacteraceae bacterium
TTAATCTAGTTTTCCAATCTTGGATTTTATGATCATGTCTATTCTCACCCCATTTTTCATCAAAGTTTTCCATTTTTTGAATACATGTTCTGGCATGGACACTTGAGGCAGTCCAAAAACTACAGTTATCAGAATAATCTCTTTGTTTTGGTTTATTTTCATCACAGTAATTTTTATAGTCCCAATAATCTCTATCTGCTTCTTCTGCTTGTTCTTGCGTTCTATCTTGCGGGAGAACACCTGCCATCATAATAAAAGTTAAAATATCCCGTTGTAAAAAGGAGAGATCATAATCAATTACAACTGCCCAAGCACTTCCAACAGCACCACTATTATTTTTTTGAAGAATAGCATAAGTAGCACTACTGCCAATGATACCAAGTGTCGCAATAGCAAAAGTACTTTCAACTACACTCATATTCCCACTAGGATCAGTATACATAGTAGGATTCGAGTTAGCATAAGCATAATGGTTCAGCGTTATCGGCTCTGCTATTCTACCATCATAAGTATCTCTTGTTAAAAACCTTGTATTTTCAGGGCTATAGTATCTCGCTCTTAGGTAGTAGTTGTCTGTTTCTTTGTCGTACTGTTCACCTGTATAGAGGAAGCTGTTTTCACTATCTCCGTCATGAGTTTGCAATTCTCCATACGGACTATAGAGATAGTGATCGGTGATGTTTTGGTTTTGGTCTGCTAGTTCTCTTATACTTCCTAGTGCATCTGGGAGGTAGTAGAGGGTTTCGTTTTGGCTTGTTTGGTTTAGGAGTTGATTACCGTAGGTGTAGTTTATGGTAGTACCGTCTGATTTACTCTCTGTAATTACTTTTGCAAATTGTGTGTTGGTATCTATTAGGTAAGTTGTAGTTTCACCGTTTACTATTTTTACGGTGCGGTTGTTATTTGCATCGTATTGGTACTCTATGGTATCTGTTGGTGTTGTTACGCTTATGAGTCTATTTTTTGCATCATAGCTATAAGTTATGTTGCCTTGTTGTATCAGGTTACCATTTGCATCATAGGTGAGTGTCTCATTTGCTTTTTGGGTGAGTTGGTCGTTTTTGTTGTAAGTGAACTCTGTGCTTGTTGCATCTACTGTTTTAGTTACAAGGTTTCCAACTGCATCGTAGTTGTATGTTGTTTGGGTGTTGTTACCATTTGGATCGTTGGTGATACTCTCACTTAGGAGTTTATTTGTATCATCATAAGTGTACTCTATTGTTCTAGAGTTTGCTTCAACTATTTTTACTCTATTACCGTTGTTATCATAGGTATATGTATAACTTTGGAGTATTACACCGTTTGCGTTTGTATGTTCTATTTTTATGGTTTGGTTTTTAGAGTTGTACTCGTAGGTAGTTTGCATACCGTTGGAGTAGTTTATTTGGGTATTACGTCCTAGTGCATCGTAGGTGTAGTTTATGGTTCCTGTTGCATCTGTAACACTCTCTAGTTCATTTCTTTTTGTGTAGGTTTTTGAGATGGTGGTGGTTGGGCTCTGGATCTGTGTGATGTTTCCTACATTGTCATAGGTGTAGTTGATGCTTTGGTTATCTTGGTTGGTGATGCTTGTTACTCTACCTCTTGCATCATAGGCATAGGTGATAGTTCCGCTATTGTCTGTGACTTGTTTTATTTGTCCGCTTGGGGTGTAGCTGTAGGTGACTGTGTTACCGTCTGTCAACTCTATGCGTACGAGTCTATCGTTGGAGTCGTAGATAAACTTTGTGGTTTTATTTGCGTAGTCTTGTAACTGGGTTTGTTTACCAAATGCATCGTAGGTGTATGTTTTTTTCTCACCTTGTGGAAGAATCTCTTCTTTTAGTTCACCTGTGTTTGTGTAGGCAAATGTTGTCTCTCTCCCTAGGGCATCTTTTTGGAGGGTTTTTTGGTTGAGGGTGTTGTAGTCGTACTCTGTGGTTGTGCTGTTTGGAAGTGTTACGCTTTGTAAGAGTGGGATGGTGGTATCTGTTTTATACGCAAAGTTTGTGGTTTGGTTCTTTGCGTCTGTTTTTGCTATTGGCATACCTTGGGTGTTGTACTCGTAGCTTGTTGTCTCTTCTAGTGCATTGGTTTGGCTGAGCATGTTCCCTGCTGCGTCGTAGGTGAAGGTGGTGGTGTGACCTAGTGGATCTGTGATGCTTGTTTGGTTGTCTAGAGCATCATAAGTGTAGGTAGTTGTGTTGGCGTTTGCATCTGTAGTACTTGTGACTCTGCCTGCTGCGTCGTAGGTGGTGGTTGTAGCAGTGCCGTCCGGGTAGATTGTTTTTATGAGGCGGTAGGCTTTATCGTAGGTGTAAGTGGTGGTGTGCCCTTCCCTGTTTGTTTCGCTTAGGAGGTTATCCATAGCGTCGTAGGTTTTTAGTTCTGTCGTATTATCTGGGTAGGTGGTTTTTGAGAGCTTGTTGCTTGGGGTGTACTCATAAGTTGTTGTTCTGCCCTCTGCATCGCTTTGGCTTACTTTATTGCCTCTTGCGTCGTAGGTATATGTTGTTGTATTGCCTCGCTCGTCTGTTTGGGAGATCTCTCTATCGTAGGCGTCGTAGCTTGCGCTTGATGTTGTGATAGTACCCTCAGGGGTTGTTGTGGTGGTTGTGAGGCGGTTGCCTCTGCTATCGTAGGTGTGCTCTATGGTAGTACCGTTTGCTTGGGTCTCTTTGAGGAGGTAGCCTTTTGACTCTGTAGCACCTATAAACGGTATGTAGTTACTATCATATACGTAGGTGGTGGTGTTATTGTTCTCATCTATTGTTTTTATCTTATTACCGAATTGGTCGTAGCTAAAGGTTTGGGTAGCACCTGTAGCTGTGGTGATCGTTTTTGGGGTGTTGATGGCGTTGTAGAGTATGTTGAGGGTGTTAGAGTTTTTATTGCTTATGCTGATCGGTGAGCCGTATGGGTTATACTCGGTGCTCTCTGCGTTGCCTAGGGCGTCGGTGGTGGTGAGTATATTTCCAGAGGCATCGTAAGTATTTGTAGTGGTGTATCCTAACGGGTCTGTGGTTGTAAGGGTATTACCGTTTGCGTCGTAGGTGTGTGATGTGGTCTCACCTTCTGCGTTTGTGAGGCTGAGGATATTTCCTGCGTCATCGTAAGTGTAGAGAGTGATATTGCCTAGTTTATCTTTTACTATCTCTTCATTGCCATCGAGGTTATGGGTAAACTCTACTGCATTGCCGTTAGCATCTACGCTTCTGATGAGTCTGCCGCTCTCGTCGTAGGTGTTGGTAGCTATACTTTGTCCGCTTGCATCTTTATACTCTAGTATTCTATGGTTCTCATCGTAGCTATACTCACTCGTAAGATTGAGCGGATCGGTAGCCGATATGAGATCCCCTGCTTCGTTGTAGCTATAAAGCATACTTCTTCCGCTCAGGTCGGTTACTTTTACGATACGCCCTTGTGCATCACGTGTAAATGTTAAAGACTCCCCTTTAGAGCTGATGATACCATCATCATTGTAGGTAAGGGTATTATCTCTTAGATCTTTTACAAGTTCTAAGCCACTCGTTTGGTCTATCTCATAGACCATGCCGTTTGAAAGGGTGAGGCGGTAGCGAGTTGGATTGTAGGGTGCGAGGGTGTTGGCATCTATAATCTCCCCTGCACTATTCATAGCAATAGTATCGGATGCATCCAGTGTTTCAAGTTTAGCTTCGCTACCGTTTAGGGCATAGAGTTTAGGGGCATCATAGAAGCTTCCTAAACTATAATTACCACACTCTTTTTCAAATTTAAATATAAAGCGTTCACTGCTGCCATCGGGCATGTTGATATGGACTATGTGGTCTTTATCGAACTTAAAGCAGTGCCCTATCCCTAAGGTATCAGGCGTAGTTCTCCACTCTTCTCCGGGGACTCTATTCTCTTGGAGGGTGACGTTTTTATACTCCAAGCTCCAACCGTAGCCGAAGTCAGAGGTTTGGGATGCTTGCAGGGTTGAGTAGGTTCGGTTGAGCTGTACGGGTAAGCCTGCTATGTTTAGGTTGAAGTCGGTTAGGGTGAAGGAGAGGTTGCCGATCTTAGATTTTATGTTGGTTGGAGTGTAAGTGGCATGTAGGTGGGTATATGCCAAAAATGTAAGGAAAATGATTTTAAAAAGATTCATGAATTGAATTCTGCTATCTTAAATATTATAGAACGAACTTTCATCAAAGCAAATCCTAAAAGATTTAAACCTTTCCAACGGTATGGATTATAAATTGTACTATCCTCTTCTTGAAGACCTACACCCCAAATTTTATCATGAGGACTTGCTTCAACTAAAATTTTCTCTTTTGTCTCTAACAGATATTTTTTTAACTTTTCATTTTGTTTAAATTTTTCAAGATTACCTTTTATGACTATATCAAAACGATGCTTTTCCCAAGTCTTTTCATCAAATCCTGTAACTTCTTGACCTAAGCTTTGCACATCATAAGGATTAACCATCTTCAATATCTCTTTTTCTTTATGAAAATCACCAAATAATCGAGCTTTAGATGCCATCATAAAATGTTCAGCACTCAAATACAACTGATTTTCAATACTGAATTCTGCTCTATACCATTGACTCAAGCAAGTTCTGGAAATCTCTTTAGATTCTGTTTGATGTTTCCAAAAAAAAAGATATTCAACTTGATTACCTTGCTCTATGTAGTTAATTAAATCTATCTTATTTTCGATCATGTAATTTACACTCATTCATCTAAGACTTACAACCTTATTGATGTAAGCCTCTCTTAAAATTTTGCATTATTTTTTCTTCCCATATTGCAAAAGAAACTTCATCTTGAAAAAAAATATCTTTTGATAGCTTTTTTTCGAGTCATTACATAGAGTTTTACTTAATAAATCATACTCTTCTTGAGTGATTGAAAACTTTTTCCATACTATTGCGCCACTCATACCTGCATTGGATTCTCCCTTTTGAAAAAAGTCATTCAAAACTGTTTTTGGAGGAATAATTTTATATACATCCAAAATAAATGCTAAATGAGGTGCAAGATATACAAATTCATCAAGTGTACTTATTTCCCAAGGTATTCTTTCTATATCACCATATAATTCTTTATATTCTACAATCCTCATTATATACCCCTTATTTTAAAATTTATTTCACTCTAATAACATTAAATTTTTACCAATTGTAACCACATCAACAGGCACTATATTGTCTGGAGATCCTATATAATATTCTCTTGTACCATATCTATGTATAAATGGATCTTTATTAACTGCTACAAACCATGAAACATCTCTATTAATGTTACCACCATAAAATAATGCAGAAAGTTCTTTTTGTGTATAACTCATATCCCAAGGTTTTATATCTGCTGCATAAGCACCTCTTGGTGCTCCAGATGAATGTTGAGGAGTTACACGCATCATACTTGTAGCCATAATATTCTGTGCTGCAATTCGATCACTATAATGATAAAGCACTTTTTTATCTCTACGTCTACTATCAACTTCTTCTCTAACTTTTTCTCGTTCTCTTTGTAATTCAAAAGCTAAACTAGGATTCTGAGCTATAGCTTGATTAATATATGTCCCAACAGTTGCTGTTGCAAATAAACCAATCCCTCCACTAAGAAAAATTTTAAATAATCCAGTATTTATTGTATTTCTACCTGCAATATTTGATATAGCAATGGTGCTTGATAATAATCCGATACTACTTGTAGTAAATGACAATTCAGCTACGGTGATGCAAGTGATGTATCGTAGTTGACTTTAGTATAGCCACCGTTAATTTGTAACGTATTTTTGACATATAAACGTACCACACCGCTACCGTCTCCAGTACCATTTACCGCAATATGTGTCCCCGCTTGATGGCTAAAGTTTTCTATAAAATACGTTCCCGGTTCAAACGTAATGGTATGACCGTTACCTGAATTAAGATAGAGTGATTTAATCTTATAGGGTGTAGCACCGCTGTAGTTAAATCGAAAATCGGAATTGTTTTGAATGGTTAGTGATGCTATGTCTGAAAGATGTTTATTGTCTACACTTACGTCAAAGTTACCATTGGTCTGAACTGTAATATGGTTTTTATCTGCCGCTATTGTGTCGGTTGGATTTTGAATGGTTTGCCATCCGCTAGAATATGTGCTGTAGCGAAATTCTGGCAACTCCATTTTTTGAGCATACTCGCCACTGCCCTCACAATGTGCACCATCACATTGATTAAAACAGTTTCCCTGCGTAAAGAGGTTATTTGCCGCCACTCCTAAATTTTTATTGCCACCGAGATATAAACGGGTCTGACATTCGCCTATACTGAT
>JAGGTH010000062.1 GCA_021163845.1 Helicobacteraceae bacterium
GTCGATTTCGTTGTAGGGATCTGTACTGCTTCATACTGCTTTGCTTGTTCTAAATGATTGATCGTTATAATGGACCCTTCCTCGACATTCTTACTTGCTTTTGCGACGACACCGTTGATCAAGACAACACCATTTTGTATCATATCCTGCGCTACAGAACGCCTTTTAGTAATATTAACAGAATTTAAAAATTTATCGATTCTCATTCTTTGAAACTCTTTTTTTGTTTCTTTTATTGTAGGGTAAAAAAACTGAAAAGAATGTAAGAAATCAAAAGAATTTCAGAGTTGGAACATTATTTGCGTATTTGATAATTTTATCAAATTATACAATCTGATGATAAAAGAGGCATTCTTTCTACCTTTTTGTCATAAAGTTGGTATATAATCGTTCAATACATTATTTTTTATAATATGAGGAAATAGTCATGGCAGACGATTTACCATACATTTCAGGAAAAGAGATCAAGTTAAATAAGATGAAATCGATCTTAAGTCGCACAGATCTCAAAGGCAATATTGAGTACTGTAACAAGTATTTTGTTGAGATCAGTGGATATTCAGAGCAAGAGCTTCTTGGCTCACCTCACAATATCATCCGTCATCCAGATATGCCCCAAATTATCTTTAAGATGATGTGGGACAGACTCAAAAAGAATGAGGACATTTTGGCTGTTGTCAAAAACCGTGCAAAAAATGGGGATCATTACTGGGTCACCACCTTGTTTGAAACAAAATACAATCCACTCGACAAGCGCCCAGAAGGATATCTTGCTCTTCGTCGTGCAGCACCATCAAATGCTATTAGCGAAGTAGAGCCTCTTTACAAAAAACTTCTAGAGATAGAAAAAAAAGATGGAATAAATGCCTCTGAAGCTTACCTTTTAGAATTTTTACAGAGAAAAAATAAAGACTACGATACTTACATTCACGATGTAGTGGAGTATAAAGGGCTTGTTGCTAGCTTTTTTAATGCAATGCGTAAGATGTTCTCTTAAGAGGCAAAACCGCTTGTAAATTTCTCTTTTTCTATCACGATCCGCTTTTGCTTCTCTTTTCTCATCGGATCTTTCTCAACGAAGATCTTTTTTCTCGTTTGAGGATCCATCTCTGTATAGTACATCACTGCCGAGTAGGTTCCGGGTGTTGGAGTAAATACCTGTGCTTGTTCTGGGTTCATCTTGAGCTCATCGCGGGTAAAGCGTTTGAGCTCGTGCATATCTTTCTCTTCACATCCCGGATGCGCCGCGATAAGATAGTAGGTGAGAAACTGATTTTTTCCCTCTTCACGGTTGAGTTTGTCATACATCTTTTTAAACTCGATAAGTTCCCCTTTTCCAGGTTTTCCCATAAGCTCCAAAACATGCTGTTGTGTATGCTCTGGAGCTACTTTCATCTGCCCTGAAATATGATGTTTTACCATCTCTTTGAGATAAGTATAGCCATGTTTTTTATCGGCATTGATAAGATCATAGCGTACACCAGACGCTACAAAAGCGTGACGCACACCTTCTACCTCTCTTACTTGACGTAAAAGATTGATATTGCGACTATGATCGACCTTCATCGATTTACAAAGATGGTTAGCATCGACACAGCGTTGGTGATCGCAGGTGCCGAGTTTGAGCTTTTTATTACACTCATAGCCGTACATATTTGCTGTTGGTCCCCCAACATCACTGATAACACCCTTATAATCTTTGTACTCGTTGAAATCTTTTGCCTCTTTGAGAATATTATCCTCCGAACGTGTACGAATCGTGCGACCTTGATGCACTCCAATAGCACAAAAGTTACACTCGCCCCAACATCCGTGATGGGTCATAATAGAGAATTTTATCGTCTCAAGACACTTTACTTTGCCCTCTTTTGCATGGTATGGATGTAGCTCTCTTGTGTAAGGAAGATTTGCATTTGCATCCATCTCCTCTTCATTCAAATAATCACACGGTGGATTTTGAATAAGATAGCGCGTATCGACCTTCTCGCATAGTCCTCGTGCGCTTATCGGGTCGTTGTTATCATAAAAAGCATCAAAGAGATCGATATATTTCTCTTTATCTTTGAGACATTCATCGTGTGATGGGAGCTGTAAAAATTCCTCTTTTGGTTCTTTGGAGATATAGCAGATCCCACGAATATCTGTATAATCCTCTTTTTTATCGATAGCTTGTGTAAGCTCTCGCAGTGCGATCTCCCCCATCCCATAGATCAAGATATCTGCTTTAGAGTCAAACAAGATAGGTTTTTTGAGCTTATTGGACCAATAATCATAATGGCTCACACGGCGCAAGCTCGCTTCGATCCCACCTAGCACGATCGGTACAGTATCTTTAAAGTAGCGGCGAATAAGGTTAGTATAGACCAAAGTAGCACGATCTGGACGTTTGTTATTTTTGCCCCCTGGTGTATAATCATCGGAGTTACGAAACTTCTTTGTAGCAGTGTAGTTACTCACCATACTATCAACACTCCCACCACTCACACCCCAATAGAGGCGCGGTTCTCCAAGACGTGTGACATCGATATCGCTATTGATATCAGGTTGTCCTATCACACCCACTTTGTAGCCCATCTTCTCGAGCATTCGCCCAACCACAGCCACGCCGATAAAAGGGGAGTCAATATACGCATCACCACTCACAAGTATCACATCACACTGCTTCCAACCACGCGCATCCATCTCTTGGCGCGTTGTTGGTAAAAAGTCTTTTGATGTAAAGTGTTTTTTACTCTCTTGTGGTACTTGTTTTTTGTTTCGTCTGCTCACGCTTTTACCTTTTTTTCTGAACTCTTGGGTGATTTTATATCTGTGTAATATTAAGTATATAATAATACTTGATGATACCAAAAGAAGAGATTACAGATGCAATATCCTTATGAAAATTTAGAAAACTTTACGATTGGCGCACTTTGGCAAAGAGGTCTTGGGATGTACAGTAAAAACCCATCGCTCGCTTGGGTCGGCGAAGAGGCGATGAGCTATGAGAAGATGGGTGCGAAGATCGATGCGATGAAAGCACTTCTCAAAGCAAATGGGATCCATAAAGGGGATAAGGTACTGCTTTTGAGTGAGAATATGCCTCATTGGGGTGTTGCCTACATAAGTATCACTTCACTTGGTGCTGTTGTTGTACCTGTTTTGCCAGATTTTCATCCTGCAGAGGTGCATCATATCTTGCGTCACTCAGAAGCAAAAGCTGTCTTTGTCTCTTCAAAATACCAAGGCACGATCGAAGATGCCCCAAGCTCGGATGTAGAGTTTGTCATCAACCTTGATACCCTTACGCTTCTTGAGGATATCAGCAATAAAAGCTATCTCTCCCAGTTCAAACAAAAGATGAAAGAGAAGATACACAAACACGACGCTACACAAGTAAATGAAGAGGATCTGTGTGCGATCATCTACACCTCAGGAACCACAGGACACTCCAAAGGGGTGATGCTCACCCACAAAAATATTGTGACCAATGCAATGAGCTCTCACTCTGTTATAGAGATCACATCCGAAGATACTTTTCTCTCTGTACTCCCTTTGGCACACACTTTTGAGTGTACAGTTGGGCTAATCGTGCCACTATTACATGGAAGCTCTGTCTATTATGTCGCAAAGACCCCTACTCCAAGTGTTTTACTCAAAGCCTTTGAGCTTGTCAAGCCAACGATGATGCTCAGTGTACCACTCATCATCGAGAAGATCTATAAAAATAAAGTGCTTGCGAAGCTTAATGGCTCTTTTCTTACAAAAAACCTTTACAAGATCGCTTTTTTTAGAAAACAACTCAACAAAATAGCAGGAAAAAAACTCTTAGAAACCTTTGGTGGAAGACTCCGTTTCTTTGGAATAGGTGGAGCGGCACTCTCCCCTTTTGTGGAACAATTTTTACTCGAAGCAGACTTTCCCTATGTGGTAGGATATGGGCTCACGGAAACCGCACCACTCCTTGCTGGGACACCTCTAGAGAAACCTAAGAAGTTCAAATCTACTGGTCCTGCAATGTATGGGGTCACACTCAAGATCAAAGATGCTGATCTGCACGGCGAGGGTGAGATCTGTGCCAAATCACCAAGTGTAATGCGAGGATACTACAAAGATGAAGAAAAAACAAAAGAGGTTTTTGATGAGGATGGATGGTTTTTAACGGGTGATCTTGGACATCTAGACGAAGATGGCTATCTTTTCATCTCGGGGCGTAGTAAAAACGTCATCATCAGTGCAAGTGGAGAAAATATCTATCCAGAGCAGATAGAATCTGTTATCAACCAAAATGAGCTTGTCGCTGATGCACTTGTGATGGAGATGGATAGTAAAGTGGTCGCACGAGTATATTTTGAGCAAGAACTTCTTGATGAAAAGCTCAATGCTCTTCATATTGCAGATTCACAAGCGCAAAAAGAGATACAAAAACTTCTCGAAGAGATGCGCCAAGAGGTCAACGAGCAACTCTCCTCTTTTAGCAAGGTCTCACGCTTTATCCACCAAGCAGAACCTTTTGTAAAAACACCAACAAAGAAGATAAAACGTTATCTTTATACAGAATAGTTGGGAATGAATGGAAGCATTTAAAAAAATATTACACGAAGATGAAACTATTCTCGCACGAGCAGAGATCTCTAAGACCTTCTATAATGGGATAGTTGCTCTCTACGCACTTGGCGCCCTGCTTTTGTTTATTGGCTATGAGTATGAGATCGGAGTGATCGGGCTTGTCCTTATCTTGCGTACTTTTTATGTTCACATCCAAGAGATCAAAGAGAAAAGATCTTATAACGCTCTACTAACAGAGAAACGTCTTATCATTCTAAAAGGGCACAAAACACCAGAGATCTTTCCTATAGTACTCAAGGACATACGGACTATCTATATCAAACCCATGAGTGAGAGATTTCAGAAATTTTTAGATGTGGGAACACTCGAAGTGATAACTACTTCAGGTGGGAGATATGTGATCAAAAATATCAAAAAGCCTTATATGTACCATAAAGCGATTATTGGGGATATCGTAAGTGCTACGAAGTATAGTGATGCACCTCGTCCTTAAATAAATTTATTGCAAAATGTCATATTTTTAAATAAAAATAAATCTTTTTGTTATTCTCTTTAAAATGAATACTTAGGACATAGTATGACAAATGAAATGCAAAACATCAGTAATCAAAACATGCTAAGTAAAATTTATACTCTTCGTGGGCTTCAAGTGATGCTCGATAGAGACTTGGCAAAACTCTACGGAGTTGAGACAAAAGTGCTTAATCAGGCGGTTAAAAGAAATATTGATAGATTTCCGATGGACTTTATGTTTCAGCTTTCTAAAGAGGAGTTTGAAAATTGGAAGTCACAATCTGTGACCTCCAATTCTGACAAAATGGGTTTGAGAAGACCACCTTATGCCTTCACCGAACAAGGTGTTTCTATGCTTAGTGCAGTTTTAAAAAGCGATATAGCAATAAATATAAGTGTAAAAATCATTCGAGCCTTTGTTGAAATGAGAAAAATAATTAGTTCCAATAGTTTGCTTTTTTCCAAAATAGAGGCTTTAGAAAAACAACAAATGGCTTATGAAATTAAAACAGATGTAAAAATAGAGCACATATTAAATGCTTTAGAAACTAAAACCCAAAAACCAAGTGAAGGAATATTTTACGATGGACAGATTTACGATGCCTACTCATTTATAAACGACTTATTCAAAAGTGCCAAAAGTGAAGTGGTACTTATAGATAATTATATCGATGACACCGTTCTGACACTCTTTAGCAAATATCCAAAGTTAAAAGTTAAAATATATACTCAAACTCTCTCCAAGCAACTTCGCCTAGACTATCAAAAATATAAAGCTCAATATCAA
>JAGGTH010000109.1 GCA_021163845.1 Helicobacteraceae bacterium
CTCTATAATGAAATAAGCAATACGATATCATCCGTATTTTTTAGTACAGTCTTTAGTATGGTGATGCAGGGTGTTGCCTTTGGACTTTTTTTATATTTTACTACAGACTATGATGCCTTTTATCTTGGAATGGCTACAGGGTTTGCGACTGCGATCCCATTTGTAGGAGGATATCTCGTTATTCTTCCACTCATCATTGTAGAGCTTTTAAATCAAAATTATCTTTTTGCCACTTCTATTCTATTATTTGCTATACTCGTGATGTCTGGCTTTATAGACAATCTGTTGCGACTCTTTTTTATGAAATATATTAACAAAAAGTTTTCATTACATAATAGGTTAAATGAACTCTTCATCCTTTTAGCGATGCTTGCAGGTATAGGAGTCTTTGGAGGATGGGGAATTATAATTGCTCCTGCTATCTTAAGCCTTAGTGTGGCATTTATAACGATCTACCTCAAATCAAAAAAATAGTTTCAGTAACAATCGATAAAACTTAAGGAGATCCCCTCATGGCAATACGCATACTATCACTTTTTTTTGCCATAGGTTTCTTAGCAGTTGGTTATGGGATGATACTCACTTTTGTGGGGGTTTATCTCAAAGAGATGCAAGTAAGTAATGCCATCATCGGTATTATCAATGCTGCATTTTTTCTCGGAGCGGTGAGCTCTTCTATCTTTAGTCAAAAGATCATCTCAACAGTAGGGCACATCCGAAGCTTTGGGGCATTTGCTTCTGTGATGGTGATCTCTTTTTTACTCCACTCGGTCTTTTTTGACGAATTTTTATGGGCATTTTTGCGTTTTGTTTCAGGCTTTGCTTTTTATGCGCTTTTGATTATCTTAGAGAGTTGGCTCAACGAAAAAAGCAGTGAAGAAAACAGAGGCAAGATCTTGGCGATTTATACCATTGTTTTTTATTTAGCTACCGCGATTGGGCAGCTTTTTCTCACTATAGATGAGCATTTTAAGCAGATGATATTTACACTAGGCTCTATTTTGGTATTGTGCTCGGTTGTGATTATTGCCCTTACAAAGATCAAAGAGCCACAGCTTGCACCCTTTGAAAAATATAGTGTTCCAAAAATATTCTCTATCGTGCCTCTTGCAACTGTTTCTAGCTTTATAGGTGGTTTTTTTGTAGGTGGCTTTTTTACTATGGTACCTGTGTATATCTTGATGCAAGAGCAATCCATCGAGGTGGTCTCGTATTTTATGCTCATCACTTTGATGGGTGGACTCATCTCTCAGTGGCCTATTGGCTTACTCTCTGATAAATATGGACGACGCAAACTTATCGCATTTTGTGCACTTTTTGCCTCTGTTATCTCTTTTTCTTTTCTCTTTTTCTCAAATAGTGCACTTTTACTTTACACTTTAGGCTTTCTTTTGGGGCTTTCTATCTTCTCGATCTATCCACTCGCAGTTGCAAGGGCAAATGATGTTGTAGATGAAAATAAAGATATCGTAGAGATAAGCCGAGCACTTCTTTTTGCCTATGGTGTTGGCTCTTTTGTCTCGCCTCTTTTGATTGGGTTTGGCTTGAGTGTAACAGCAGATTTTTTATTTGCAAGCTTTGGAGTACTCGGTCTCTTTTTGTGGGGTTATGCCCTCTCAAGAGAGAGAATCGCTGATGATCATTTAAGTGTTTATGTCAATATGCCCGTTGCCTCTGGTGCAGAGTTGTCAAAACTCGACCCAAGGCAAGAATGAGTTAAAAGTAATAGCCAAAATTGATATTGAGGCGATATTCTCTATCGTTTCCGCTATTGGCTCCAAAGTTATTGGTGCCACCATCACTGCTTGTGTATGGACCTACAAAGTAGTTTCCATTGGCAAAAGCGAGGTCGCTGTAGATATACCAATTGCCTCGTGCCCACGCTGCACCAAGCATGATCATTTCACTGTTATTAAAACTACTCTCATCTTTTATGATATTACTATACTCAATATAAGGAAGCACATACTCTAGCCACTCTAGAGAGGGTGTCTCTATCATGTAGCTCAAAGATGCCGATGGGAGCCATGCCTTAGAAGCGACACCTTCTCCATAATTAAAGCCTCCCATAGTGACAAGTGTATCGTCTACGCGGTTGTTATCACGATCTACCGAAACGCTGTAGCGAGTCAGCTGTGTTTTGAGGGTAAAATTTTTATAATGGCTCTTGGTATGCAAAGAGACGGCATAGCGATCCCCATCCTCTATGCCATTGTTTTGCGCTTCAAGCTGAGAGTAAAGAAGTGACATCCCAAACTCATGAGAACTTTTTGCAATATCTTGTGAGTAGATGATACGGAAATTGAATTGATTTTTTTCATGATACTCATCGATGATGTCATAGCCATAGCGCGTACTCTCACCCCCTTTTCCCACACCATCCTCTTGTGCACTGTAAAAATAGGCAAAATCAAGCTTTAGATTCTCTATGCTTTGGGATGTAAACTTTATTCCCAGATCCATATCATCAGCAAGACCTACATAGTAGTGCTGATCAAAAAACCAACTATTAGAGATCCCATACGCTGTGGGTCCAAAAGGCACACGCGTTATCCCCACTTCGATATGATTTTTTGCATCAAACTCATAACCAAGCCATGCTGTGTGGATAAAGCTATAGTTTGTTCCATTTTCTAAAGGATCATAACCTGCGTACCATCGATGTTCAAATTTACCTATAAATTGGTCTTGCTTAAAATCGATATTCACCCTTACCGTGTCAAGGTCAAAAACACCTTGACTCCCCTTGGAAGCATTTTGGGTATCGATATCTTGTGAGTCTTGGATGTAGTTGATGCGAACTGCACCACCGATACTAAAGGGTCCCGCTTTGATAGAACTATATTCAGAACTCCACAAGCACGAGAGGATACTAAGAAGAAGGAAAAAGAGCTTGAGCATAGGAATTCCTTTATTTAAAAAAACTTATTACCATTATGGCATAATGGGGAGATAATCAAAAGGAGAGAGTTATGGATAGCCAAGGAAAGACAACAATTTTAAAGCCGGTTTTTTACCCCTCGATCGCTGTTATTTTTCTTCTCGTGGCATTTGTAATGATAGCACCTGAGAGTGCAGGGGAACTCTTTAGAAGTATCAAAACTTTTATCGCTCAAAAGTTTGGGTGGCTTTATATGTTGAGTGTTGCTACATTCACTCTTTTTATACTCTTTTTAGCAATATCCCCTTATGGCAAGTTTAAACTTGGACCAGATCACTCAAAACCCACCTATTCAAGTGCTTCTTGGTTTGCGATGCTCTTTAGTGCAGGGATGGGGATAGGTCTGATGTTTTGGGGTGTAGCAGAGCCTGTTATGCATTATGCAACGCCTCCTGCGGGAGACAAAGAGAGTATCGAGTCGGCAAAGCAAGCGATGCGAATCACCTTTTTTCACTGGGGGCTTCATGCTTGGTCGATCTATGCAATAGTGGGCGTTGTTCTTGCTTATTTCTCTTTTAGACATGGCTTGCCTTTGTCTGTGAGATCAGCCCTTTATCCGCTCATCGGAGATAAGATTTATGGAAAAATAGGAGATACCGTAGATACTGTTGCTGTTTTGGGCACAATATTTGGGGTGGCTACCTCTTTAGGCTTTGGGGTACTGCAAATAAACTCTGGACTCAATTATCTTTTTGATCTGCCAGTGGGCATAGGAGTTCAAGTCGCACTTATAGCTATCATCACTGCGATAGCTACGGTCTCGGTTGTTTTAGGGCTTGATGGTGGTATCAAAAAAATCTCAGAGTTCAATCTTTATCTTGCAGTTTTCCTGCTTATGTTTGTGTTAATAGCGGGTCCAACCTTTTTCCTGCTGAGTGCCTTTGTTGAAAATATAGGAGGATATCTCTCTGCGGTCGTTTTTATGACATTTAATCAATATGCTTACGAACAAAGCTCTTGGATGAGTTCATGGACTCTTTTCTATTGGGCGTGGTGGATAGCATGGGCTCCTTTTGTTGGGATGTTTATCGCACGAGTTTCTAGAGGAAGAACGATCAGAGAGTTTGTTTTTGGGGTGCTTTTTGTTCCTGCTGGATTTACTTTTTTATGGATGACCGTTTTTGGAAACACCGCACTCGATGCCATTATGAATGAAGGCTACACAGCTCTCTCAGCGGCTGTTTCAGCAGATGTTTCTACCGCTTTGTTTAAATTTTTAGAACACTTTCCTTTTTCTGGTATTACATCGGTCTTGGCAGTTATTCTTGTTGTAACATTTTTTGTTACATCCTCAGATTCTGGCTCTTTGGTAGTCGATACGATTGCCTCGGGTGGGCATGAAAATAATGCCGTGTGGCAAAGGATATTTTGGGCGGTTTTAGAGGGAGTTGTAGCAGCGGCACTCTTAGTAGCTGGTGGACTTGGCGCACTCCAATCTGCTTCTATTACCATTGCTCTGCCTTTTGCGGTTATTATGCTTATAGCCACGTGGGGGCTTTATAGAGCGCTGCATCTTGAGTCGCAAAGATATGAAAGTCTGCAACATCATATGAATGCAGGAAGACATGGAAAGATCAGTGGCACATGGCAAGCACGACTCAGCAGACTTGTAGAGTTTCCTACATTTGATCAAGCCAAAAAGTTTATCGATGAAGATGTACTACAAGCGATGCAGGTGGTCAAAGATGAGCTCAATACACACTACTGGAATGTTGAGATTGTCCATGATGAAGAGGGCTCTTTTGCTACATTTCGTGCAGAGCACTCGGGTGATATGGACTTTATCTATCAGGTGCGAATACGCAGATACGATACCCCAACCTTTGCATTTCCAGAGTCTATCAACCCACTCAAGCAACAAAAAAAATACGCCAGAGCCGAAGTGTATCTCAACGATGGAAGTAAGGCGTATGATATTTTTGGGTACGAGGTAGATGTGATCGCCACAGATATTATCGATCAGTTTGAAAAACACAGACACTTTTTGCATACAACCGCAGGCTTGAACCCCGCAGTTCCGATCGATTAGTGACTACTATGAGACTGTGAAAGAACTCACGCTCTTAGGAACCGATGGCTTGCCTTCGGTAGGAGAATGCTTGCAAATTACTATTTTCAAGACATTACTTGGGCGAAGGCAAGCCATCGCTTCCATAAGCTCTCCATCTTTAAAAAATCTGTTTTATAAAAAAGAGCCTTTGGATGTGTATGATAAATATGCCCTTAAAACTATAAAGAATGAAGCATTAGAAGAAGAGATAGAGGATTTTACAAACTACTATAGAATATCTCCTAAGAGAGTTGAAACAGTATTGGCTTCATTATGAAAAATATAGAGTTTATAAAAGAACATTATGCTGAACAGATACATGCTTTAAATTGCTTCATCTGAGTATTTACTTGACGATTCAAAAGTTCTTTTTGCTAGTGATGTATATGTTGAGAGCATAGAAGATATTATTGCTAAGAAAATAGTTTATAGACGAAATGATAACCTTGGAGAACTTAGATAAAACAACATTTCTTGAAGAGATAGAAATTGTAGCACCTTTTGAAAATTATATAAAAGACTCTAAAAAT
>JAGGTH010000061.1 GCA_021163845.1 Helicobacteraceae bacterium
ATTATACTATGTGGAAATTGAAAGGATAGTTAAATTTCAAATTTTTTTAAAAGAATTTTTAATTTTTTGATTAATTTATGTGCAGTAGGTGCTTTAGAACACTCTAATTTTTAAATAAAGTAAGAAATTCTTCAATTTGCTTCTCATTTTCAAACTCTATAGTAAGTTTATTTTGTGAAAATTTTGATCTATAACCAAGTGATTCAAATCTCTCCTTTATAGATGAAAAATCGTAAGAAAAGTTCTCTTTTTGCTTTGGAACAAAATCTTTTGTCTCTTTCATATTTTTTATCATTGACTCCACTTCACGAACACTTAATTTTTGCCCTATGATAGAGTTTACGATAAGTTGCTGTTGTTTTTCATCGAGTCCAACAAGAACCTTTGCATGCCCAGCTGTGATCTTTTTTTCAACAAGTGCTTTTTGTGTTTTTTGTGATAACTGTGTTAATCGCAATGTGTTTGTAATATGTGCACGACTCTTATGAATCATAGTAGAGAGCTCATCATGTGTGATTTCATGGATCTTGATCAACTCACTGTATGCATATGCGAGCTCTATACTATTGAGTTCATCTCTTTGGATATTCTCAATAAGAGCTAGCTGACGCATCTTATCATTATCACTATTTACTACAATAGAACGAATTGTTTTTAACTTTGCAAGCTTAGAAGCACGAAATCTTCTTTCACCAGCAATAAGGATATAACCATCTACATCTTCAGTTACAACGATCGGCTGAAGGAGTCCATCATGCTTGATAGAATCTGCTAGCTCTTGAAGAGACTCATCATCAAATGTTTTTCTCGGTTGAAATGGATTGGGACGAATATCTTTGAGTGATATCTCTAAAACAGAATCTTTTTTCGTTCCCTCATTCTCATATGCTTCATCGATTTCACCTAAAAGTGCATCTAAACCTCGTCCTAACTTCTGTGACTTCATTACTTGATAATCGCCTGTGCTAAATTTTGATATGCGATAGACCCACTTGATTTTACATCATATAAAATCGCAGGTTTTCCAAAAGATGGAGATTCTGCAAGTTTTACATTTCTAGGCACTACGATAAACTTTTCGAACTCGTCTTTAAAAAGCTTCCCTTTAAAGTGCTGTCTTAAATCTGCATAGACTTGCTTTGAGAGATTGTTTTGCGCACTAAACATCGTTGGTAAAAAACCTTTTACTGTCAGTTTTGGATTGATAGATTTTCTTACAAGCTTCACGGTATTAAGAAGCTGTGCTAAACCTTCAAGTGCAAAAAACTCACATTGAATAGGGATAATAACTGAATTCGATGCAGAAAGTGCATTGATCGTCATCGGTCCTAAAGCTGGTGGAGAATCGATAATGATATAGTCATAATCTTTTTTGACACTCTCAATAGCACGTTTCAAAACAAGCTCGCGCCCTTTAGCATTATCTGCGTCATAGTACTCTTTTTCAATTCCAACCAAACCAATATTTGATGGAGCCAAATGGAGTGTAGGAAGATCTGACTTTAAGATAATGTCTTTAATTTTTTTTGTGCCAATAAGAACATGATAGATATTGAACTCATAATCATTTCTGTGAAAACCAAGGGATGTTGTGGCATTTGCCTGTGGATCAGAATCAATTAAAAGTACTTTTTTTTCTGCTACAGCAAGTGATGCTGCCAGATTTACGGCAGTTGTTGTCTTACCAACCCCACCTTTTTGATTTGCAATTACAATTACTTCGCTCATCTTATACTAAATATCCTCTCGCCATCGCTGATTATGGAGCCATCACTCTGAAGTGTTGCCTCTTTTAGTGATATCACATCATCTTCATTATGTGTGAAAAAATTTTTACTCTTGCAAAATTCTAACTCATATTTACTAAAAACTTGCTTCCATGAAATATTTTTTTCTATTTTATTGAAATATTTTTCTAACAAGTTTTTTTTCTCTATAGAGATGTCTAAAATATCAAAACCTTGAGGCGCTTGTTTGAGGTTTAAACCTATACCACAAATAATATTTTGTCCTACAACATGGGTAATTGCCCCACCTATTTTTTTCTCTTTAAGATAAAAATCATTGGGCCACTTGAGCCATACATCTGAAGAAAGTTCTGCTAAAACCTCTTTAAGAAGAAAAGAGAAATAGATACTCGAGGATTCAAGTTTGATATCTTTTGGAAGTGATGCAATGGGTAGAACAAAAGAGAAAAAAAGATTTCCCTTTAAACCACTCCATGAATTTCCACGACTTCCTATCCCTTGTGTCTGTAGCTCTGCTACAACAGCAGCAGGAATCTCTATGTTCCTAAGTCTCACCCGTTCTTTGAGATATGTTTGTGTCGAATCAACGGACTCAAGAAAGTGTATCTTCAAGAGTGAGCCTTTTTCCATTAATGTAGGAGGAAATATCCATCTCTTTTTTTGACTCTGGCTGTACTCTATGAATACGAATACTCCCTTTTTTACATCCCACGCGTATACTTTTCGTATCTATAGAGAGAATCTTTCCCTCTTGATTATGAGATTGGCTCTCTTCTAAGCTAATCTCTTTGAGCTTTAGTCCACTTTTAAGATATACTCCAGGCCAAGGAGTAAAAGCTCTGTATTTATTATAAAGCGTCTGCGCATTATCAAAAGAGACTTCACCATCAGCTTTGCTTATTTTTTTACATAAAGATGCTTGAGAATTATCTTGAGCTCTTGGGATGTAAGCGTCATAATTTTGCAAAACATCGATCGTTAGATTAGCAGCGATATCAGTCAACTTTGAAAAAAGTTCTTCAGCCATCATCTCCTCTGCTACATCTAAGGTTTCTATCTTGATAATAGCACCCGTATCAAGCCCCTCTTCCATCAGCATTGCAGTTACACCAGTTTTTTTATCACCATTAAGGAGTGTTTGTTGGATCGGACTTGCACCTCTGTATTGTGGAAGGATAGAAGCGTGAAGATTGATACATGGAGCATGATCGAGTATTGGGCGTGGTAATATCTGCCCATAAGCAGCAACTACAATATAATCGCACTCGATTTTCAGAAGCTCTTCTACTACATCTGCATCACGCAATCGATCAGGTTGATATACTTCTATATTATGTTCTAAGGCTAAGGTTTTTACAGGGGGAGGCGTAAGAATTTTTTTTCTCCCTACCGGTTTATCTGGCTGGGTATAAACAGCGACTATATCCAAAGAATCCGTATCGATCAGTTTTTCTAAAATAACTTTTGCATAATCGGGTGTCCCCATGAAAATTATTTTCATTTTTGTGCCTTAAAATAGGTTCCACCCTTATGCTCTCCAAGCAACATAAAACTCTTTACATCAGCAAGATCAAATCCGCTCGATAAGAACATATCTGTTTTATTGTTAAGCAAATACGAGGCAGCTTTGAGCTTGGTAACAATACCACCCGTTGCAAAGATATTATTTGGAGTCACATCTTTTTGGAGTTCACTATGCTCTATATTCTCTACCACTTTGAGCACTTTTGCATCTGTATGGGCGCGAGGATCACAGTCATAATACGCATCAATATCTGATAAGATAATCAAAATATCTGAATCGGTATGTTTAGTGATATACGCAGAGAGTTGATCATTATCTCCTACTACAAGCTCATCAGTTGCTGTTGCATCATTTTCATTGACGATAGGGATCACACCATTTTCTAAAAGTGTATCAACTGTGTCTTTGATTCTTTTGATGTCATCGATCTTATTGAGATTTGCAGCTGTCACGAGCACTTGTGCTGTGAGCACCTCATGTTTTAAAAACTTTCTCGCATAGGTTTTCATCAATACTGGTTGCCCAATAGCAGCGAGAGCTTGCTTGTTTTTTATAATAGATCTATCAAGATGGAGCTTTGTATAACCAGCAGCTACAGCACCTGATGAGACAAGGATCACTTCATTACTTTTTTTGAGTTCACATAAAAAATCTACAAGGGATTGCATACGCTCTAAGGCGATCGTTCCATCTTGCGTTAAAACAGCACTTCCTACTTTAACAACGACACGTTTCATTAGCTTCTAGTCGACTGCACAAGATTGAAAAGAGCATATTTGAGTGGCTCTATATTTTTGTTTGTAGCTGATGAGATAGGCACTACAAAATATGGAAGTTCTCTATCATACCCAAGTGTTTCGTCTGCACTCTCTTGGATAAAATAAGGTAGATTCGTATCAAAATCAAGATCAGCTGATCGATTTGCTTTGAGTCCCAAAAGAGCTAAAAAGTCATTAACCAGATCATTCACTTCTTCTGGTGGAATAATATCTACGCGCGTAAGTGCAATAGCATACTTATTGTGTGCGAGCGCTTCAGAAAACGATGCTATCTCGCTTTTGAGTGTCTCAATCTGTTCTTTGAGGTCTCTATAAGAACCTAGATCGATCATATATAGTAGGTTTTTTGTACGCTCAATATGGCGCAAGAACTCGATTCCCAGCCCTTTACCTTCATGTGCACCACCAATAATTCCTGGAATATCCGCCATCACAAAAGATTCAAAATCTCCAATATTGACCTGTCCAAGCTTTGGTGTAAGTGTCGTAAATTCATAGTTTGCGATCTCTGGACGTGCATTGGAAACTGTAGAGATCAAGGTAGATTTTCCGACATTAGGAAAACCAACAAGTCCAACATCCGCAATCAACTTGAGGTCAAGTTTGATATGACGCGTCTCCCCTTTTTCTCCAGGCTGCGCGTAAGTTGGTCTTTGGTTTGTAGAAGATTTAAAGTGAGTATTTCCAAGTCCCCCTTTTCCACCTTCTAAAAACATCACCTCTTGTCCATCTTCGAGCATATCAAATAGAACTTCGTCTGTATCACTATCGATGATCTGTGTACCAGGTGGTACGATGATCACTTTTTTCGCTCCGGATTTTCCAGTCATATTGGAGCCCTCACCCGGCTTTCCACCCTCTGCTTTGATATGCATCTTTCTTTGAAAATGAGAAAGTGTATGGGTGTTGTTGTCACAACGAAACCAAATAGAACCACCTTTTCCACCATCGCCACCATTTGGACCGCCGTTAACTACGAACTTTTCACGACGAAATGCTACACATCCTTGTCCACCTTTTCCCGATGAAACTGTTAATTCAACACTATCTGTAAACATTTTTTAAATCCTTGGCTTTGCTTGAATAC
>JAGGTH010000084.1 GCA_021163845.1 Helicobacteraceae bacterium
TAGTTTTCTCTTGATTCTTTGCAATTTACGACATATTACTATTATTTATACCAATATTTAACGAAATTCAAATAAATTTTATCTTGCTTGATGTATAGTATCACAAATCTACTATAAAAATTTGTTATCTTTGTGACATTTTTATGGTTTAAAAAAGGGAAGAAAATGAATAAAAAACTGATACTCTCGGTTGCAACCGCAGCGCTTTTGAGTCCATCACTCAGCGCTGAATCTACGATGTTTGAAAGATTTCAAGCAATGGAGCTTGAGATGAAAAAACTCAAGTCTGAAATTGCTACGCTCAAAAAAGCAAAAGCTTCAGATGTACCCCTCGAAGAAGTTGTTTCACAGAAGCAAGAAGAAGACTCAAGTGATGAGAAATCGGAAGATGAAGAGGAGGAGTTTGATGTCGTAGAGGAACTCAAATATCTTCAAGAGTCTGTCACCCAGATCAATAAAAATACAGCAGGAAGCCATCTTAAATTTGGTGTTGACTATAGATATAGTATCGATAACCTTGACTACACTATGGCAGATGGATCAGAGGCGAAAAATGATGCACTGATGTCAAACCGTCTCTGGATCAATATGGACTGGATGGCAAACGATAATTTAAGCTTTAGAGGTCAACTCGCTTACAACAAAGCATTTGGGCATAGAAGTGGATGGAACTCCAATATGGCTGGAATGGAAGATTTTGACTGGATCACCAATGAAAATCCATATGATGACAAGATCCGTGTACGTTCTGCATACTTCCTTTATAGAAACGATACTTTTATAGATTCAGAGATACCTTGGACTTTTAGTATTGGTCGACGCCCTTCAACCAATGGGCATCTTGTCAATCTCAGAGATGATGATAAAGCAGCTTCCCCTATGGGGCATACCATCAATGTAGAATTTGATGGTTTAAGCTCGAAGTTTAACTTTGAAAATCTTACAGGTATCAATGGAATGTACATCAAACTGTGTGCCGGACGTGGAGGCACAAATGCAAATCCTAAATTCTTTGCTGTGAATCCACAGACAGGTGGCATTATCAATAGTGGAGCTCCTTACGCTGAGCAAGAGGATGATCTCCCAGATATTGACTTAGCAGGACTGATCTTTGTTCCATATGATGATGGGCAATATTCATTCAATACACAATACTATTATGCAAACAACTTAATAGATGCGAATATTCAATATCCAGGAGGTGTTCCTACTTTTGCTGGTATGAAAACTGTAGGTGGCATGCACAGTGTAACAGCTAATATTAAAATTCATGGTATCGGAAACTATATCAACGACTTCTTAGATGACACGATCTTCTTTGTAAGTGGTGCGATGAGTAAAACTGATCCAAAACAAGATGAAGGGATGCTAGGATCTGCTGTAGGTGAAAGCAAAACTGGTTACTCTGTATGGGTTGGGACACAATTCCCTTCACTCATCTCTTATGATGGAAGATGGGGTCTTGAATATAATAAAGGGACACAATACTGGAGAAGTATCACCTATGCAGAAGACACTATGATCGGTTCTAAACTTGGAGCTCGTGGGGATGCATATGAAGCATACTTTACAGAGTATCTTGTAGAAGATATCCTCTCAATGCAAATCCGCTATACATATATAGATTATAAATATACGGGAAGTAATGGATTTTTTGGAAATGATACGGGAAGCGCTATGCTGATCTCGGATCTCACACCAGCAATGGGAAGCTCTATGACCGTTGACAAAGCACAAGATATCCGCTTCTATCTACGCTACAAATACTAATCCCTCATAGGGGTTAACCCCTTTGAATATTTATGCTACTCTCTGCCGAAGGCAAGCCATCGGCTCCTTTGGTCTCATGAGTCTTTTAAAGTTTTTCGTAACACAGGCTTCAACTTTTGGAAGCGATGGCTTGCCTTCGCTCTAAACCTTCTATCAAGCCCTACATCCCAAGCTCACTTTGTTTAAACAAGAACGATTTTTAGTACCTCTTCGACACGTTTGACACCTACGATCTCTACGGATTCACGTACTTCTTGTGGAATATCTTCAAGATCTCTTTCGTAGTTCTTTGCAGGGATGATCGCTTTGGTCATTCCCGCTTTGTGTGCAGCGATCAGTTTTTCTTTGAGACCACCAATAGGTAAGACATTTCCACTCAAAGAAACTTCTCCTGTCATCGCGATCTCTGAGCGGATCTTTTTAGAACTCAGTATCGAAGCGATCACACTAACCATCGCGATACCCGCACTTGGACCATCTTTTGGCGTCGCTCCATCTGGCACGTGGATGTGAAGGTCGTAACGTTTGTACACTTCACTTGGATCGACTTTCGTTTTTTTCTCGCGCTCTTCAAAACTCAGTGGAATATTGGATGCAGCAATAGAGAGTTTTTTTGTATCGATCAATGTTTTGACCACGCTCATTGCGATGCGTGCTGACTCTTTCATCACATCCCCAAGGCTTCCTGTGAGTTGAAGATTGCCTTTGCCTTTGATGCGGATGCTCTCGATCTTGAGTACATCCCCACCTACTGCAGTCCATGCAAGACCATTAACCACACCAATCACAGGCACCTTATCTGTTTTTTCGATCTCAAAGACAGACTTATCAAAATAATCTTTGAGATTTTTGAGCGTAATAGAGATCTTGGAGATCTCTGGATGTTGGAGGATCTCTTTGGCTGATTTTCGGCTCATATCAGCAATACGGCGGCGAAGATTTCTTACCCCTGCTTCACGCGTAAAGCTATGGATTAGCTCTTTAAGCGCTGTTTCAGAGAGTTTTACCTCAGATTTTTTCAGACCATGTTTTTTGAGCTCTTGTGGGATCAAGTAACGCTTAGCGATCTCTAGTTTTTCTTGTGGTGTGTAAGAACTCACCGTGATAAACTCCATACGATCACGAAGTGGTGCTGGAATACGTCCCACATCATTTGCTGTTGCGATAAAGATCACATCACTCAGATCGATATTAAAGTTAAGATAATAGTCTCTAAACTCTACATTTTGTTCAGGATCAAGTATCTCTAAAAGTGCAGCCGTTGGGTCACCTCTTTGGCTTCGACTCACCTTGTCTATCTCATCGAGCACGATAACAGGATTCATCTTTTTGGCATCGATAAGCCCTTGAGTGATACGCCCAGGCATCGCGCCCACATAAGTACGTCTGTGTCCACGAAGCTCATTGACATCTTCGAGTCCACCAAGAGCGATACGCACGAGCGGACGTTTGAGTGCTGTTGCTATAGAGTTTGCTAGCGAAGTTTTTCCCACACCCGGAGGTCCTGAAAAACACAAAATAGCCCCTGCCGCTTTTTCATGGCTCACACCGCGAAGCTCTAAAAGCTCCTTGACCGCAAAGTACTCTACGATTCTCTTTTTTGGTTTTTCTAAAGAAAAGTGATCTTTATCGAGTTGCTTCTCTACATCATCGATATGAAGTGCTTTTTTAGAGAGGTCACCAAATGGGATCTCTAAAACCCAGTCAAGATAAGTTTGCGTCATCGAAGCATCTGAAGAGTCTGGATGCATACGAGAAAAGCGATCGATTTGTTTGTTTATCTCTTTATACGCATCTTCTCCCATCTTTTCTTTTTTTGCTTCAAGTTTTTTGCGGTACTCTTCGATCTCTTCATCTCTAGATGTATCGGTTCCTAGCTCTTTTTGGATCTGTTTGAGTTGCTCTTTGAGAAAATATTCTTTATTCACTTTTTCAATATGACTGTGCACTTTAGAACGGATCTCTTTTTGAAGCTTGTTCGCTTCGATCTCCTCTAAAAGATAATCGATCAGATGCAAAAACCTTTGTTCTGTATCGGTTTCGACAAAGATCTTATACGCTTGCTCTTTTTTCATCTTCACCGTGCTACAGATCAGATCGATGATACGGTTATGATCGTGATTTTCCTCTATTGTACGCAAAAGATCGGGTGGAAAATAGTTGCTCACGCTTGAGAGTGTACGCACTTTTTCACGCACCACTTCAAGCATCGCATCTATTTTAAGAGAATGCTCATTGGTAGGTGTGAGTACATCTACATTTGCTATAAGAGGATCGTCTTGAACCTTAAAAAGTGTCTTCGCACGTGCGAGCCCTTGAAAAAGAACCTTGACTCTGCCATCTGGAAGTGCCACTTTACGCATAATAGAACCAACCACTCCTGTCTCATAAAGGGAGTCGTAATCTCTTTTCCCCTCTAAAGAGGGTTTTGTCGAACACACGATCACAAGGGAGTTGTCTTCTATCGCCTCAGCGGCTGCTTTGATATTGCTCTCGTCACTCAAAAAAAGTGGAGAGATCATAAAAGGGTATAAAAAAAGTTCATCTTCTGCTATTACTGGGATATTTGCTGGAAATTCGCCATAATTACTTAGTTTCATATTATTTCCTTTTTAAAATTTATTTTGTTATATTATTATCTTTTACGGTATTTCTTGAAACAACACTTTGAGTGTCTGGAATCATAAACCCATACCAACTCGCAGTACCGTCACCCTCAAACCATACACGGTACCAAGCTGTATTATCACGTTCTACCTCATCCCAATCGATCCATTCAGCAGGTTTTTTTGCTCTATAATATGTTGCACTTTGTACTTTGTCAATTCTATCATAAAGAGCTGCAATTGATTCGTTTAGGGAGGCCTGTGCCATATAAAGATTTGTAAGCATAGTCTCTATAACACTAAAATACGTTGAGTTTGGATAATTAATCTTAAATTTTTCGCCCTCTCTAATCGCCTCATCTATCAGTGCCTGATCGCGTCTCGGATTTGGAAGCGCCATATACTTTGACTTTATCTTCAAAAACTCTGCAAACTCTTTCTCTTTAAGGTTTGCATATCTTTTGATATATTCGTTGAGAAAATGCTCACTTAGAAGATACTCGTCGTGATACATATGTGCAATTGCAAGCATCATAGTAGCCTCAGGGAGCAGAGGTGAACTGATATGTTCCCCTTGAAGTGAACTATAATAACTATCCGCTTTTTCAATATTGCCATTAGAGATAGACTCGACTATCTTGTTATACCAGTACGCTGCAGGTTTGTTATACTCTTCAACATCCTTGGCACATCCGCCAAAGAACAAACTAAAGAGCAAAATAAGCGTG
>JAGGTH010000055.1 GCA_021163845.1 Helicobacteraceae bacterium
CTGTAAAACATCATTTTGTAAACTTGTTTTAAGAACCTCAGGGAGGTTTGTCAGTTCGCTCTCAAGGTTTTCATATTTTTCAGTTTTCATATTCTTTGATTTCCTTTCTAGAAATTTGAATTTCTTATAAATAGAATATAGTCTTTAAGTGCTAAAAACTATTTAAAAGAAGCATGGCTCTAGGTTTCTTTAAGATTATATTCAAGTCATTCTGAAGCAAAGCTAAGGACTCTTTATAGAAATCCAATCTCATTTTGGCTATAATCGCAAAATTATTTAGAAAATACACCTTAGGATTTACTATGCAAAAAGCTAATATTGACGGAAAAGCTTGGATTTTTGGGAAAGATATCGATACTGATTTAATTATCGCAGCACGCTATTTGAACACATCAGTTGCCGAAGAACTTGCAAAACATGTTATGGAAGATGCAGATCCAGAATTTGTAACAAAAATGAGTAGAGGTGACGTTATTGTCGCTGGTGAAAACTTTGGATGTGGAAGCTCACGTGAGCACGCACCAATCGCACTCAAAGCAGCGGGCGTAGCAGCTGTAATCGCACCCACTTTCGCGAGAATTTTTTATCGTAATGCTTTTAATATGGGACTGCCTATCTTTGAACTTCCAGAGAGTAGTGAGATCAAAGAAGGTGATATGGTCTCTATCGATATGAATAAAGGTACGATCACAAACAAAACAACAAATAAGACATATAGTTTCACTCCGATTCCTGAGTTTATGCAAGAACTTATTGACGCAGGTGGATTGATGCAATTTGCTCAAAATGAGATTAAAGGGAAATAAATGAAAACATATAAAATAGCACTTATCAAAGGGGATGGAATAGGTCCTGAGATCATCGATGAAGCGGTAAAGGTTTTAGACGCAGTTTCCTCTTGTTTTGAGTTTGACTTCTCTTATGATGAAGCACTTATGGGTGGATGTGCCTATGATATTACAGGTGATCCACTTCCAGCTGAAACGATCAAAAAAGCACTTGCAAGTGATGCAGTTCTTTTTGGTGCGATCGGTGGAGAAAAGTGGGATGATCTTCCACGTGAAAAGCGTCCTGAAAGTGGACTCTTACGCTTTAGAAAAGAGCTTGGTGTTTATGCAAATCTTCGTCCCGCTGTCGTGTATGATGAGCTTGTCAATGCTTCTTCACTCAAACCTGAGGTGGTCAGAGGTGTAGACCTTATGGTGGTACGTGAGCTTATCGGTGGTATCTATTTTGGTGAGCCAAAAGGGCGTGATGAAAATAAAGGCTGGAATACGATGGTCTACACACGTCAAGAGATAGAAAGAATCGCTCATAATGCATTCCAGATCGCTATGGAAAGAAGCAAAAGAGTTTGCTCTATTGACAAAGCAAATGTTTTGGATGTATCTCAGCTTTGGCGTGAAGTTGTTGAAGAGGTTGCAAAAGAGTACCCTGAAGTAGAGCTTTCTCATATGTACGTTGATAATGCAGCGATGCAACTTATTCGTGATCCAAAACAATTTGATGTTATGCTCACAGGAAATATCTTTGGAGATATTTTAAGTGATGAGGCAAGTATGCTCTCAGGTTCTATCGGTTTACTTCCATCTGCTTCTGTAGGTGCTAAGATCGGTGTATATGAGCCAATTCACGGTTCAGCTCCTGATATTGCAGGACAAGGAATTGCAAACCCGATCGCAACCATCGCATCTGCATCGATGATGCTTCGTTATGCTTTGGGTGAAATTGCAGCTGCAGATAAGATCGATGATGCGATCAAGAGAGCTCTTAGTGAAGGATATAGAACAAAAGATCTCGCACAGTATGATGCAAAAGAGATCTGTTCTACAAGCGAGATGGGTTCCATTATCGCAAACTATGCTGCAAAATGCAAACACTAACACTCGCGAATATCTACGAACTCCAAGGTCTTAAAGAGGAGGCATTGGATATCTATAAGGAGGTTCTTAAAAAAGATCCTTCCAATAGTGATGCAAAAATTGCAATTCGTAGACTCTCGGGAATGCGCAAAAAATTTCTTCATGTCAATACACAAATGAAAGATTTTTTTGTGAAGATGGATACGGATATAGAGTTTAAAGAATTTGAAAGGTGGTTGTTAAAGTCATGGAATTAAAAGATGTAATATTGTCAACTTTAGCAGAGATGGAAGATTCAAATGAGAAAGTAATATCTACAAAAAATGATTTTAAAGTGAAAGAAAAATCATCTTTTGTAGAGGTTAAAAGGCAAGATATTAAGCCTCAAGTAAAAAGCTATCAAGAGGAGCAAAGTTCAGAGAACGAGTTGATCTTTTTGAACTCTATGAGAGAGAGACTTCTTGTACTTTTTGAGGGATTCCAGTCACCTAATAATGCGAATATAGAAGCAAAGATAGATCTAACGCTTAATTTTTTAGAGTACAGCTTAGCAACTATTGATGAGCGTGTAGAAAGATTAAAAAAGGAAACAAAAAGTGAGTCAATATAGAGTTCTAATAGACGCAAATGATGAGAAAGGTTTGGTGCATAAAGTATCGACTGTTTTTTATAAACACGACCTTAACATCCTCTCCAATAATGAGTTTGTTGATAAAGAAAATAATAAATTTTTTATGCGAAGTGTTGTGGATGGAGATATCGATGCTGGGGAGCTTGAGAGATCGATCTTAGAGGTCTTACCAAAACATGCCAACGTGGATGTGATTGAGCCAAAGAAAAAAAACATCATCTTGATGGTTACAAAAGAGATGCACGCGCTTGGAGATATTTTAATTCGTCATGAAGCGGGTGAACTTGAAGCTAATATCTTAGCTGTGGTTTCCAACTATGACACGCTAGAGTCTTTGGTGAGTAAGTTTAATATCCCATACAAGACTATCTCTCATGAAGGGCTAGGGCGTTCAGAACATGAGGATAAAGTACTTGAATATCTTGCCGGTTTTAAAGATATTGACTATATTGTTCTTGCAAAATATATGAGAATTTTAACGCCACGATTTGTTGAGGCGTATGAAAACAAGATCATCAATATCCATCACTCATTTTTACCTGCATTTATAGGGGCGAACCCTTATAAACAAGCGTATGATAGAGGGGTGAAGATTATTGGTGCTACAAGCCACTTTGTAAATAATAATCTCGATGAGGGTCCAATCATCTCTCAAGAGGTGATCCATGTCAATCACGCTTATAGCTGGAGAGATATGCAACGTTCAGGAAAAGATGTCGAGAAAGTGGTACTTTCACGTGCTCTTAAGCTTGCACTCGAAGATAGAATCTTTGTGTATGCAAATAAAACAGTGATCTTCTAATGGACATCCTGTGTTTCATATAGTCCTTGTACATCCACAGATCCCCAACAATACAGGTGCCATTGGGAGGCTTTGCGTGAATGCTGGAGCATCCTTACATCTCATCAAGCCTATCGCTTTTGATATCGATGAAAAAGCAGTGAGACGCGCTGGACTTGATTATTGGGAAAAGCTTGATCTGCATGTGTGGGAGAGTCTTGAAGAATTTTTTGAAAACAATACTATTACAGATAATGCCTATTTTGCAACAACCAAAACACAAAGACCTTACTTTGATGCGCCTTTTAAAAAAGGGGATTTCATCTTTTTTGGAAGCGAAACAGCTGGGATCCCTGAAGCAATATTGCAACAATATCAGGATCAAACCATCACAATCCCTATGACAAAAGAGGGGAGAAGTCTCAATTTGGCAATTAGTACAGGAATTGTTTTGTATGATGCGATTAGACAAAACTTTTGTGACTTTAAGGAGACCCTTTGAACCCTATAGTTGATGTTATTATGGTAATCGCCTTTGTGATCTTTTTAGTATTTATCTTTAGCGGGTATCATAAAAGCAAACTTGCACAAAGAGAAAAAGAGGAGGAATAAAAAAGATGAAGAGTACAGATATACTATCTTCTATCCATTCCTTGCATCTGAGTGATATAAAAAATAAACAGCACTCCTCTTATTTTTTCCATACACCTGAGTATTCTCTTCTTATTATACGCTTCTTTTTTCTTGAGGATGAAGGTCTTTCAGGTATTTCTACTCCCTACCTTATCCATAATGATTCACTTTATATTTATGATCGTTCGCGCGATGCCTTTGATCTTTATGAAAAACTTCACGAAGATATCCACAATTCTATCCATCACGAACTCAAAAAAAGTGAAGCACTTGTTTTAAAGTATATCCAAGAGGTCGATAATCTCGAAGATCAGCTTTATATGCGAAAACTCTCTCCTATCTTTTTGGATGTTTGGTTTGATCTCAAAAAAGATATTACACGTATGGAGCGTATGCTCGAACGTGCGTATGAAGCAATAGAAGATTATATGGAGGTATACGCTACAAAAGAAGGGTTTCCTAACAATGGCTTTAATAATATAATGGAGCATATCCAAAGAAACCAACGAGTTGCCGCTCTTAATTCAACGAAACTTGATACCCTTTATAATTACTACAACTCTCTCAAAAGCGATAAAATGAACTCTAACATCTACGCGCTTACAATACTCTCAGGAATCTTTTTACCTCTTAATCTCATTGTAGGCTTTTTTGGTATCAATACCGAGGGACTTTTCTTTAGCGGAAATCCCTCTGGAACGATGTATGTTATCTATATTTTAGTATCGGTCTTTATTGTGTTTGTAGCACTTTTCCCACTGATGGCGATCTTAGAGCGTTATATCTTGCGTAAGCTTTTAGGTAAGTTAAATCTTACACAAAAACTTGACGCTATTATAGGATAGTCGCCACAA
>JAGGTH010000029.1 GCA_021163845.1 Helicobacteraceae bacterium
TCCCAATAATGTGATAATTTTATCACTAAGAACTAAAAAAAAGAGATAAGAATATCTATAAATTTTGATTTACAGTTGTATTTATATTTTAATTGATTTTATAAGAAAAGATGGTGCGATCGGAGAGATTTGAACTCTCACACCCGTAAGGCACTACCCCCTCAAGGTAGCGTGTCTACCGTTCCACCACGATCGCATTGTATTAAAAAGAGTTGACCCCGAAGGGTCATGAGGGGACTTAGATTATCCTAAGTATGGGTTAGCGTAAAGTGCGATTAACGCAATTACAAGTGCATAAATAACTTGTGCTTCGATCATTGCAAGAGCGATGAACATTGTAGTCATAAGTTTAGCACCTAAACCTGGGTTACGAGCTGTACCAGCGATAGTTGCAGCAGCAGTATGACCCATACCGATAGCTCCACCAAGTGCAGCAAGACCAAGTCCAAGACCTGCAGCGATCATAGAGTACGCTTTTAAAGTTTCGTTTACTACTGCTTCTTCAGCACCAAACGCAGCAGCAGTTAAAGCTACTAATACGAAAAGAATTTTTTTCATAATATTTCTCCAAATTTTAAATACAAAATCCGTTCGGCTAGCGTAACCATGTTCTCAAAACAACATAGCAACCTAAACATAAATGCTTAGATTTCCCTACTAGAAATTTGACTGACGGGATTTTATAGAGTTTCTGCTAAATTTTAGTTTAAACGAACAAAAAACTCTCACAAAAGAGACATTTTTGTACTCTTTAGCGTCTAAGCTCTCCCTAAAGAGATCTTATTGCCTTTAAATTCTAGTATCTCAACGGTGATTTTTTCCCCTTCTTTGAGAACATCCGAGACCTTCTCTACTCTATCATTTGATATTTTAGAGATATGAAGGAGTCCGTCTGTTCCATCTGGAAGCTCTATAAAGGCACCAAAATCAACGATCTTTTTCACTGTGCCCTCATATTTTTCACCCACTTCATACTTGATCTTTTCAATTTTAGGGGCATTAACAATATTTTGGATATGCTCTTTTGCGCCCTCAACTCCAGACTTATTTTTTCCAGTAACTTTGACTTTCCCCTCTTTTTTGTCTATATCGATAGCTACTTCAAACTTCTCAATGATCTCACGAATCGTTTTTCCTGCTTGACCGATCACTTCACCAATATAGCTTGGATCAATGTGGAACAGATCTGTACTTGGTAAAACTCCATCATTAAACTCGATCTCTTGCTCAGATTTTTCCATAATATCTATGATATGTGAACGACCCTCTTTTGCTTGGTAAAGCGCTTCTTTAAGTATATCCAAGCCTATTCCACCGAGTTTAATATCCATCTGCATTGCAGTGATTCCCTCTTTTGAACCTGTCACTTTAAAATCCATATCTCCATCATGATCTTCAAGTCCCATGATGTCAGAGAGGATAGCATATTTATCCCCTTCGCTTACCATCCCCATTGCAATTCCAGCTATGGTATCACTTGTAGGTATATCTGCAGCGCGAAGTGCCATATACCCACCGCAAACCGTAGCCATAGAAGAGGAACCATTAGACTCTAAGATCTCAGATACCAAACGTACAGTTTGTCCATCAAGATCTACAGTTGGTTCGAGTGCTCTTTTTGCAAGATTTCCGTGTCCAAGTTCTCTTCTTTTTGTTCCCATAATAGGGGAAGCTTCCCCTACACTAAAGCCAGGGAAGTTGTAATGCACCATAAAGTTCTCATTTTGCGTACCCTCATCTGTGAGGTTTTCAAACATTTGTGCATCTTTTGCTCCACCCATAGTCAAAACAACTAAAGCTTGTGTTTGTCCGCGTGTAAACAAACATGATGCATGTGCACTTGGAAGTACATTGGTATGGATCGTGATTGGGCGAACCTCACCCAGCGCTCTTCCGTCCGCACGTACTTTCTCTTCTAATATTTGTGCACGCACTGTTTCTTTTTTAACTTTTTCAATAACATCTTTAAGGGCTACTTCTTGTTCTACATCCGCCCACTCAGTTTTTGTTTGTAAAATATCTTTGCGCAGTTCACGCAAGGCTGTTGAACGCTCAGATTTTGCCATCTGATTCATCGCATTTTTTATATCAGCAATATGATTTGCACGTACATATTCAAGCATCTCTTCATTTATCGTATGTGCCTTATATTCTAATTTCTTCGTCTCTTTTTTATGTGGAGCAAATGCACTCTCATACGCTGTGTTTGACTCAAATAATACTGCTTGCGACTTTTCTAAGACACCAATAAGCTCCTCTTCACTAATAGCGTTAGAGAGATGTTTAGGGATCGATTGCACACTCAACATAGGATCAATCATCGCATCGAGCATCACTTCATTTTCTTCTGAGCCAATGGAGCGCATTTCAATCATCAAAAGGTCCTCTTTCGTTCCAGAAAGATAAAGATCGAGTGTAGAGTTTTTGAGCTGTGTCATCGTTGGATTCAAGATCAGCTCTCCATCTACTATTGCGCTACGTATCGCAGATACGGATGTATTGATATCAATATCACTCACATAAAGTGCTGCAGAAGCTGCATTAAGTGCGAGAACTTGTAAGTCACATTCACTATCGGCACTAAATACCATGATGGTTACTTGTGTTGGGTAGCCAAAACCTTTTGGGAAGAGTGGACGGATAGAACGATCAACAATACGTGATGTAAGTGTTTCAAAATCACTTGGTTTTGTTTCGCGCTTAAAAAAACCACCAGGAATTTTCCCTGCTGCATATGTTTTTTCTATATATTGCACAGTAAGTGGAAGAAAATCATCTTTGACGATCTCTGTTTCATCAATCACAACAGTTGCTAAAATAACCGTATCACCTGATTTTACCCACGCTGCACCATTTGCTTGTTTTGCCACTTCATGAAAAGAATACTCTTCATTTTTGTTTTCTAACTCTAATTTAATATCATACTTCATTCTTATTTTTCTCCGTTTTTTTACTTTCTAATAGTTTTTCTATCACATCTTCACTTACTGTATCTAGCTGCTGATAATAAAGAGGGGTTTCCACATAATCCTCAATATCATACACAAAATAGATATCATCACAAAATGGCTCTAAAAGTTCCAAAACATCCGTAGGCAAAATTGGAACTGCAATATAGACTGCTTTTGGCTTTTGAGCCAGAATAGTTTTAAGTGCCGTCATAAACTTTGATCCAGTCTCACTTCCCTCATCTACGAGTAAAACAGTTTTATCCTTGATGGATGAAAAGTGTCTCCCTTTTCTATATTGATAGATATAGCTAAGTATCTTCTCTTCATGTTTTCTGCGTGCTTCACCATAGATATAATCGTATTTGATATCAAAAGAGCTCACAAGATTCTCATGAATCACGATCTCTTCACTCTCACTCACGCGTGCCACTTCACACTCGCCGTTGTTCGGAGCATAGATGGCTTCTGAAAACAAAAAATCAAGTCTATTTTCAAGTCTTCCTAATAGCTGAGAACCAAGAAGCAATCCACCTTTTGAAACAGCGATCACTTTCCATTTCTCATCTTTAAGCTTTTGCATAGGGATAACATCCCTCAATTTAAAGGCAGCATCTTCCCTGTCTTTAAAGATCCCTTTATACTTTTCGTACATTTAATTCCCCTCCAGATTTTCAGGAAGTCGTAATGCGAAATCAGAAGAAGCAGTACCTGATTTCATTAAAGGTTTTAATACAACACTAAGCATCAAAAACCTTTCAGGACCTTTTTGGATAAAATTATTGACTGATAAAGGTCGAACATTTTCTACAAAACTTAGTCCAAAATCCCAACATCTCTTTTGATACATAAAACCGATCTCTAGACTTTTTTTCTCTTTACTTTGTATATCATAGTTAATACTCGCTTTATACGAGTAATGATCGTTATAAGTATAACGAAGAGTAGATGTTAAATAACTTGTATTCAAGCTATTAAGTTTTAGTGTATCTCTGTAGAGATGTGATATTCCAAAAGAAAGACCTCTAAAGTTTAAGTCTAGTTTATTAAGTGCTTTAGAAATTTTTTGAGCTTCATAATTGTAAAACATATTATTATAATAACTAAGATATTCGCTTATTTGATACTCAAGCTCATTTTCTAGATCGCTTTTTTTTCCATTTTGTTCTAAAGAGATGATCTGCGCAAGTCTATGATAAATTCGCTGTTTACCATTCTTGTCGTAAAAAAACTGTCCAAAATCTATCTGTAGTGTATCTTCTGTATCTGATAAGGTATAAAATTCACATTGAGGTTTATTTTTGTTGATGATCTCCTCACAAAAATCTCGATTGTTTTTATAATAACCACTTCTATATTCTGTGCCTTTGGTTGTATATGTCAATCCAAGATCAATAACATGAACCCTTTTTTCAAAGGTTTTATTATAAATATTGAACCCCAAAACT
>JAGGTH010000056.1 GCA_021163845.1 Helicobacteraceae bacterium
GTTTCGTGGATTTTATCATATTTGGTTTAAAATGTTTTAAAAAGCTTAAAACTTGTATATATTTAAGCCCTACTTGATAAATACTTTATTAGTTTTACTTCTTTTAGATATAATCTCATCAAATCTTATTCAAAAGGAATACTATGAACTATAATAAAATCAGATCATTTTGTAAAGTTTTTCGTATCATCATCGGAGTTGCTCTTGTTCTCACAGGTATTATCCAACTAGGTGCGATGGAACATGCTGCATGGTTCTTCTTAGGTTTTATCCCTCTTTTAGCAGGTCTGTTTAACTTCTGTCCACTTTGTATGATCACTAAAAAGTGTGACCTCCTAAAATAAGCCCCCTCAATATTCTTCGGATGTACGGTTCTTACCGTACATCAAAAAACTTTAACACTTTTCTCAACTCCAAAAAGATATAATTACACACTTTTATTACTAGGACAAGATACTATGAGTCAAATTAGCTACAAAGATGCTGGTGTAGATATAGATGCTGGAAATAGCTTCGTAGAAAACATTAAGCCGCTGGTAAAATCTACTAAGATCCCAGGCGTTATGGGTGGAATTGGTTCATTTGCCGGTGCTTTTGAACTTCCAAAAGGTTTTAATGAGCCTGTGATGCTTGCTGCAACAGATGGCGTAGGAACAAAACTCAAACTTGCGATCGATTCTGGGATCCACAATACAGTAGGAATTGACCTTGTTGCGATGTGTGTGAATGACCTTATCTGTAACTTTGGGACACCCTCTTTTTTCTTAGACTATTATGCAACTGGCAAACTCGATGTCAATGTTGCTACAAACGTTGTCGCAGGGATCGCTGAGGGGTGTATCAGAAGCGAATGTGCCCTTATCGGTGGCGAAACAGCAGAGATGCCTGGGATGTACAGCGAAGATGATTACGATCTCGCTGGTTTTGCCGTAGGTGTAGCAGAAAAATCAGAGATGGATAGAGTCTCTTTGGTAGAAGCGGGACACAAACTCATCGCACTTCCAAGTTCAGGACTCCACTCTAATGGATTCTCTCTTGCAAGAAAAGTACTTTTTGAAAAGATGGGGATGAAGTTTGAAGATGATTTCAACGGTAAACCACTCATCGAAACTCTTTTAGAACCAACAAATATCTATGTTAAAACATTCAAAGCACTCAAAGATAAGATCGTAGCAATGGCACATATCACAGGTGGTGGTATTGTAGAAAACCTCCCACGTGTCCTTCCAGAACACCTCAAAGCAGAAGTCAAAAAAGACGCGATCCGTGTCCTACCTATTTTTGAACTTATGAGTGAACATGTCGCACAAGATGAGATGTTTAGAGCTTTTAATATGGGTGTGGGGATGATCCTCGTAGTCAAAGCTGAGGATGTAGATGCTGTCTTAGCACACCAAAGCGATGCATACCTTATCGGCGAGATCGTCGAAGGAAAACGCGAAGCGGTGATGATTTAAAAAACGCCACTTTCCATTAGATTCCGGATCAAGTCCGGAATGACGAAATTTCAACACTTTCAAAGCCCAAGTATCACACTACTCGCTTTACAAAAAGCAACCACTTCCATCCCTTTTTGTATCCCTAACTCTTCAAGTGATTCATTAGTGATCGTCGCACAAAGCGTATTGGCACCTTTAAGCTCCAAGATCACCTCACTATTGACACCTCCACTTGAGATGCGTAAGACTTTTCCGACCAAGCGGTTACGACTACTCAGTTGCAAGGAAAGATCAGGGCTCAACATCACCGCACCTGATTTAAAGATTGCATATACATCCGTATCGATACGCAGATCCAAAAGCCCGATCGATTCATTGGTAACAATAGCAGTGATACTATCTCCACCCAAAAGCTTGAGCACCACTTCACTATTGACGCCTCCTTTGTGAATCATTACCACACGTCCAAGGAGTTGGTTCCTCGCACTTACACGCATATTCATACTCTCGATCATACGAAGATGTCCATTCTCACCGTTAATACGTAAAGAGAGATTATTTAAAAAACGCTCATGCTCCTCATGAATCACCTTGTAAGTTTCTATGAGCTGTTTTGCATAAGGGGTGAGCTTTGTACCGCCACCGCCTCTTCCTCCTGTGCTTTTATCTACAAGTGGCTCTTCGGCGAGATTGTTCATAGCATCGAGGGAATCCCAAGCGGCTTTATATGCCATCTTCATAGCCTTTGCAGCTTTGGATATAGAACCTGTACGCTCGATCTGCTCTAAAAGCTCAATACGCCCTTTGCCGAGAAAGCTATGTTCAGATTTACGAAGCCAAAGTCTTCCATCAATGCTATTTTTCATCTTACCTCTTTATGTCTAATATGAAGAGTTAGTATACAAAAAAGTTTTTTGCTTTGCACTGAGAGTAGTATGTTTGGATAGCCACTTATCTTGATCTTCTCGACCAATGACAACAAATGTGAGACTAAGTTAATGTTAATATCTCTTTTTTTAAGAGAAAATTTGAAATCTTAAAATATGAAATTAAACTGAAAACTGATGGTTTTTTGTGAATGTGTGACTGTAGTGCTCACATCGTTTGTCGCATCAGGCATAGTAGCTAGCGTTGTTGTAATTTTTGGAGCATAAGCTAAAGCCAAGTCAAGTGCTACTTGTTCATTCAATTGGTATGTGCCTCCAAGTGTATAATGCGATTCAATTGTTGCTGGGAAACCAAGCAAATTAAACATGTTCATCGCATTTCCGCCAAAATACTGATATATGTCATTCGGATTTGTGCTGCCTGAATCAATCCATGCTCCTTGCGCTTGTGCAACTGTCATAGCACCAGTATCTTTTATTGGATGCTCTGCATAGTTATATCCGACACGTACAGCCCATTTCAGAGTATTGAGCTCATAACCAATTGCATATACATCTTGATCTTTCCAGCCAAAATCTTTATACCCTTGGGCATCACCCCATTTAATTTTCTTGTAATCAACTGCAATGGTTTGTTTATTAAAAGAATACGAAATACCCATACCGATTTCAACAGGTTGTTCAAGTTGATCAGACATAGTAGCTGGAAATATTCCTAGTGAAACAAATGGAGCAGTTGCACTTGAAAGCTGACCCTTATATTCCATGTTAATTGCTGATTTATAAACTGCACCTAAAGTGATACTTTCTCTTTTATAGGCTATACCAATTGTATATCCATAACCAAAATTTTGTGCAACGCCAGAACCTACTTGTCTACCACCATTCTCATTCAAATCATAGTTGACATCAAGCGCACCATACTGCATAATGGGTGTAATACCAATGCTAAGTCCATTAGTCACATATGCTACTGGTACGCCAAATTGCATGAGCTGAAGATTGGTGACCATGTTCATATTAGCTGTCATAGCAGTCGCTTCCCGATAGTCAACACCCATCCCTGCAGTTCCCCACATGCCAATACCAATATAGGTATTATCATTCACTTTTGCTGCTAAAGAAACTTCAGGAATCATACTCAAATCTGCTATACTAGATGAAAAGCCTGCACCCATATCAGCTTGAACATCTGGCATAAAAAGTGTACCACCAAAAGAAACCTCAGTTCCTTTTACTGAAGTTATCATGGCAGGATTAGCTAATGCAGATTCCGCACCATGACTCATTCCTATTCCTATACCTCCCATACCACGAGCTTTTGCTCCTAATCCGATTAAATGATCCCCATTAGTTGCAAATACAGAAGTTGCTCCTAAAGCTAATGTAACTAAAACAGCCAACTTAATTGCTTCTTTCATTTTCATTCCTCGAAATAGTTTTATTCTAAATTTTAGTTTATCATATTTGTGTCAATTATATATACTATATCAAAGCATTGGCTTTTAATGTTAAAAAATAACTTAATTACTTCACTTTGCATACAATAAGAGTTATTGCAAAAAAATAACAAAATTATCTAAATGAAAGAAATAAAAAAGAAAACACAATATAAGATGAAAATAATTAGGAAATAAAAAAGTGAATTGGAGAGAAGTTAAATTGATCGAACTAGGCAGCGACC
>JAGGTH010000027.1 GCA_021163845.1 Helicobacteraceae bacterium
TTGATACTGTTCCAGTATATCAGGTGAACTAGTATTAAGGTCTTTGTTATTTTTAACACTATTGTTAGACTTGTTTAAATAATCTTTAGAATCATTGAAAAAATTAAACAATTCATAGGCAGTGTAACAAACTCCAAAAACTTTGGCAGCATTCAACCCCTCCAGATCCACAAAGTTAACCGGGTTATTAAGAACATACCCATAAAGATTACTATCACCGCCGTTAAAATCTATCGGGTCTTTTGTAGTCCATTTTCCAGTATATGGGTCATACTCTCTGTACCCGAAGTGAACTAGGTTTGTATCTTGGTCTTGTAATCCACCTGCAAATCCAAACGGTATTGTAAAGTCTGGATTTGTATCAGTGGTTATATTACCGAATGAATCATAAGTTATCTCTTTTATGATGTTATGGTTTTGGTCTGTAATTGCTCTTAGAGTTCCTACTTGGTCGTAGTGGAGGTAGTAGGTTTGGTTGTTTTGGGTCATGCTTCTTGGCATGCGGTCGTGGGCGTAGTTATATCTTTGGATCAGGGTATCGTTAGCGTCATATACGGCTAAAAGGGTTGTTAAGTCTGCCCAGAGGTATTTTTCTGTTATTTGTCCATCTACTTTTTTGGCTACTCTTTGTTCTAGGGGGTTGAGGATATACTCTATAGTGTTTGTCGGGGTGATTACCTCTTTGAGTGTTCCTTTGGTTGTGTAGGTATAAACGGTAGTTCCTTGCGGGGTTGTTTTTTCTATGAGGTTACCGTCTTGGTCGTATCTGTATGTGTTATCGCCGTATACTTCTAGGGTATCGTCTAGGGTGTAGCTAGCACTTGTTGTTACTCCGTTTATCATGGCGCTTAATCTGTTGGAGTTGGCATCGTAAGTGTAGCTTTCTACTACCTTTGCGTTTTTCTTGACTTGGGTGAGTCTGCCTCTTGTGTCGTAGGTGTAGCGGTAGGTAGTATTTTTTTTGCCGAGTTTCTCTTTTTTCTCTACGATTTTCCCTTTATCCGTGTGTAGTTCTAGGGTGTAGTTTTTAGCGGTGAGTTTTTTGAGTGTTCCGTCTTTTTGGTAGTTATATTTGAGAGTAAGAAAGGTATCGCTCAGGCTCTCTACCAAAGCGCTTTTTTTATCTCGTTTGAGGATAAAATCTCCGCTAGAGAGGAGCAAACCGTCTTTATCGTAGGTATAGTAGGTTGTTTGGTCTGCGTAGCTAAGACTTGTGGGTAAAAAGCGGTTATCGTAGGTATAGTCGATGCTTTGGTTGAGGATTCCTTCGTGTTGAAGTCGTGTTAGGAGTTCGCCGTCGTAGCTATAAAGAAGTGTTTCCTCTTCTTTGGTGATGCTAGAGGGTTGTGTATTACATGCGTAGGTGTAGTATGTCGTGATGCCGTCGCTCTCTAAGGAAGCGAGCCGTCCCTTTTCGTAGTTAAATTAGATTGTTTTTAGAGAGGCTCTTTGGAGTTTGGCGAGTCTCTCTTGTTTATCGTAGACGTAAGAGGTTGTATATCCCAATGGGGATCTAAAGAGTTCTCTTTTGTCTGCGTGGGTGTAGTGTTGCGTATACTCTTTGGCATGCGGTACTACGAGTTTTTCGATATTTCCTTTTGGGTCATAGGTGTATGAGATAGAGGTGCCGTCGCTTCCGGTTTCTTTGGTAAGTCTATTAAGCAGGTCATACTCGTACGTTGTATTTGCATAAGGTTCTTCTCTTTTTATGAGATTACCTTTTGTATCGTAGGTATATTTAGCTTTATAGTCACCGTAGGTATATTTTTTTAGCTTCCCCTCTTTGGTATATTCTAGTTCTATAGGTTCTAAGTCGGCTTGTCGTATTTTTGTAGGTAGAAGGGTTTGCGGGTCGAACTCTACAATGTTTTTTCGTTTTTGGGGTGATACGGCGGTGAGTTTCCCTTTTTTATAGTCCACTTCCGTTATGCTCACGCCTTGTGCGGAGGTTGTTGTGGTCTCTTTCTTTGTGAGGATACCTTTTTTATACTCGTAGTTTGTTGCAAACGCAAATGTATCCGTGATCCCTTCGGGTGTGGTGATCGTATAAGACTCAAGCGTCGGTTTACGTGTTAGGGGATCATTCTCTTGTGAATATACGAACCTCTTGTCTGCTTGGCATGTTCGGGTATCAATAGTGTTGGTCGCTATATTGTGAGAGGTATTTGCAGTTTCGCCCCAAGGGGAGATTGTTTGAGACTCTAAGATATTATCCGTTAAGAAATTATCGATGTATTCGATCGTATCTCCCATAGGTTTGAATATGCTTGTTTGCATAGAGGTAGGTAAAAGTTCTTGACTAAAGAGATGCTGTGCGTTATTTGGGGCAAGGGTGGTGTAAAGTTTGCCGTTGGCATCGTAGTTATAAACAAACTTGTTATTGGAGGGATCTATTTTTTTGCTTAAGAGGTTGTTTGTGTATTCAAAGTAATAGCTCGAACCCTCTTCGTACGTAAAGACGCTTAGAGCTCCGCTATCGTTCGTCTCGATGGTGTGAAGATGTCCGTAGGGGGAGTGTACGACTATCTTAGAAGTACCGTCGTACTCTATTTGAAGGTTTTTAGAGAATCTATCTTTTAGCGATACGAGTCTGTTCGTGTTATCGTAGCTAAACGTATAAAGAGTTACGTTTGAGTAGGTATCGTAGGTTGCCCTATGGAGATTATTCATATCGAATATATAACTCTCTTCACCTGCAACAACGTGGGTCAGTCCGTCTTTGGTAAATCTCTGCTTGCTTATCTCTAGGATACTTCCCTCACCTTTATAAAGATAATCTCCTTCTAAACTATGGTGCACAGAGAGTGACCAGCCGTTTTTGAAGGTTGTTTGGTTCTCTCTGTTGCTCGTATATTCAAGTGTTGCCGATGTTCCTATGAGTGCCAATGAGGTAGCGTATGAGAGATCGTAAGCCGATACGCTCGAACCTACGGGAATATCGCGAGGGCATTGCTCATCAAATGTTTTTATACAACGAAATGTATCTTCGCAATCGATATACGCACTCTGCAGTTGACCTGCTGCGTCCGAACACTCTTGTGCTTTCTCTTGCGATGCACCCCATGCAAATAACACTTTTTCGTTATTCGCAAGCGGGGGAAAAGTTCTGTCGGGGTCTTGGCAAATAGGAGTAAAACAAGTTGCTTGTTCACAACATTCTTGACGTTGCGTCAAGATTTTTCCGTTTGCTTCTTGACAATTTTCAACGCTACCAAACTCATCTAAGGTACATGTATTCAAATGATATAAGTCTGGGCTTGCTTTGTATCCTTCAGGAATATCAATTTCAATATTTGGTAACAAACACATATACGTACATTTAGCTTCTACGGTAACATCTTTATAAATATAATATGAGTTAATCGGTCTCTCTGGCGTTGAATTTGGATGAGCGTATACATTGCATGACCTTCATGTATGATAATACGTTTCATAATAAAATGAAAATTCTTTACCTTCATATATTTTAGGACAAAACATAAAGTTTTGCCAGTATGGAGATGCCCTACCTGTATCTTGACGTGGCAAGTTGTGATAATAACCTCGAAGTTCACAAATCATTTCCTCAGAATCAGTTGTTATACCCTTCGAGTACACCTGACTATACTCATTAATAATCTTTGCTAATTCAATATTTTCAGATGCAAAAACAATGCGAAATAGAATAAGTATCAACAATATAATTTTCATAAACAAATCCTGTGCTAATATATTTTAA
>JAGGTH010000073.1 GCA_021163845.1 Helicobacteraceae bacterium
GACACAAATAGATTACAGCTGAATATTGTGAAGATATTTTTTGACATAAGAGAGTCGGAGCATAAGATCCGTTTTGTAAGCGTAACTCTCTTTTACATGTGAGTTACCATTAATCATACATTGATGACAAAGGCCTAGTTGCTCTTCATGCTTTTTAAAGGGCATATTTTCAATTGCTTTTCGTATTGCTTTACATTCAGAACGGGACTTACACATTGAGATCTCCTTTTCAATTCGATTGTATTACATAAAGTATTCTAGGAGAGTTTAGAGTTTTTTCGTAGGGGATAAATGGTGTTTCATAGCTAAAACTTTAAAAGCAAATAGAGCTTTTGCTTTTAAAGGTATTGTCGAGAGGTTTATTGTAATGCTGTAAGTTGCTCTTTTACTTTTTCTTGCTTTGCCTGCGCATCTGCGAGTGCTTCACGATTTTTTGCTAAAACATCATCAGGAGCGTTTGCTACAAATCTTTCGTTGTTAAGCATACCGCTGAGTTTATCGATCTCTTTTTGAAGTTTTTCATCTTGTTTGCTGAGTTTTGTGATAATAGGTGCGAGATCAATACTCTCAGTCGGGATAAAAGTCTCACACATATCAGCGATATCACTGACACTATTGTCAATTTTTGTCTGAGTAAATGCTACATCCTCAACTTTTGCAAGTCTGCTGATATAAGGGCGCATCAACTCTTGATCTTCCTCACTTAGCCCATCGATCTTCACATACACTTTTTCTATCTTTTGGTTGGCGAGATCTACGAGTACTTTTGCACGGCGGATAGAGACGATGGCATCCATGATGATAGCAAACTTGCGCTCCTCTTTTTCACGTTTTTTTGTTTTTGTAGGGAACTGCTTGATCATAATAGAATCAGCATCTTCAAGCGTCGTACCACTAAGCTCGTGGTAGAGATACTCAGTGATAAATGGCATGAACGGATGTAAGAGTTTCATCGCCTCTTTAAAGATAGCTCCAAGCTCTACAACAGAAGCTTTGTCCGCTTTGCTAAGCTCAATACCCCAGTCACAAAATTCGTTCCATAAGAAGCGGTAGAGTACGGTCGCCGCATCATTAAAGCGATACTCATCAAGGTGAGCGCGCACCTCTTTTGTCGCAATATTGAGACGTGATACCATATACTTTCCAAGCTGTGTATCCATACAAAAACCATCCATATCTGGGAAGGTCTCTACATTCATCTGTAGATATTTTGCTGCATTGTAGAGCTTGTTGGTAAAGTTACGGTTGAGTTCGAGCTTCTCTTCACTCATTCTAATATCACGCCCTTGAGCTGCTGAGATTGCAAGAGTAAAACGTAAGATGTCGGCACTGTATTTGTTGACCATATCGAGTGGATCGATTACGTTGCCTTTTGATTTACTCATCTTGTTTCCATGTTCATCACGCACGAGTGCATGAAGATAGATATGGTTAAATGGAAGCTCACCAATAAAGCTCTCACCCATCATCATCATACGCGCTACCCAGAAAAAGAGGATATCAAAGCCCGTAATAAGAAGTGAGTTTGGATAAAAGTCTTTCATATCTTGGGATGTAAAGAGTTTGTCCATCTCTACATCGCCATTTCCCCAACCAAGTGTTGAAAATGGCCAAAGTGCCGAAGAGAACCAAGTATCAAGTACATCAGGATCTTGAGCGATATTTTTGCTCGCACATTTAGGGCACTCATGCTCTTCCTCTTTGAGGCTTGCCCACTCATGGTCACAATCCCCACAATAAAAGACAGGGATCTGATGCCCCCACCAAAGCTGACGAGAGATACACCAATCACGAAGATCTCCCATCCAAGAATTATACGAGTTGATCCAGTGTGGAGGGAAGAACTGTGCCTCACCCGCATTGGTCTTCTCGATCGATTTTTTCGCTACTTCGCTACGAACGAACCACTGTTTTGAGATATAAGGTTCGACGATATTTTTACATCTATAGCAGTGACCCACTTGGTGCTTATGATCTTCGATCTTGACGATAAACCCTTCCTCTTGCAGACGTTTTACAATAACATCACGCGCTTCAAGACGCTCTAGTCCTGCAAATTCACCTGCATATTCGTTGAGTATTCCTTTCTCGTCAAAGACAGTGATGAATTCAAGATCGTGGCGTTTTCCCACCTCGTAGTCGTTTTGATCGTGAGCAGGAGTTACTTTTACTACACCTGTTCCAAAATCCATATCTACGTGCTCATCAGCGATGATAGTCACTTCACGATCAAGGAGTGGAAGACGGATCTTTTTGCCTAAATATTGTTGGTAGCGAGAATCTTCTGGATGTACCATCACAGCAGTATCCCCAAAATAGGTCTCAGGTCTTGTCGTTGCCACTTCAAGATGTCCGCTGCCATCAGCAAAAGGGTATTTGATATGATAGAACTTTCCGTCGTGATCTTCGTGTTCTACCTCGATATCAGAGAGTGCGCCATCGTGTGTACACCAGTTGACCATATAGTTGCCACGTACGATAAGCCCTTGGTTGTAGAGATGAACAAATGCCTCTTTGACCGACTTTTGCAGTCCATCATCCATCGTAAAACGTTCACGCTCCCAAGCAGGAGAGACACCCATTTTGCGTAGTTGATCTGTCATGATGCCTGCAGACTCCGCTTTCCAAGCCCAAGCGCGCTCTAAAAACTTCTCACGTCCGATCTCCTCTTTTGTCGTGCCCTCAGCGAGGAGTTGTTTCTCAACCACGTTTTGTGTTGCGATCCCTGCGTGGTCTGTTCCTGGTTGCCAAAGTGTCTTGTAGCCATCCATACGTTTGTAGCGAGTAATGATATCTTGGAGAGTAAATGTAAGCGCGTGTCCGATATGCAGACGCCCCGTGACATTTGGCGGTGGCATCATGATAGAGAAGTTTTTCCCCTCTTGTTGGATAGCCTTATTGCCCTCAACCTCAAAATATTTTCTCTCTTCCCAGATCTTATAAAAATGGTTCTCTACTTCTTGTGCTTCATAGCTCTTTGACATATGTTCAACCTTAAATAGTTCTAAAATAATTTCGCGATTGTATCTAAAGTGTGGTGAGGGTTTGCTTAGAGAGTTATTTAGGAGTGTTTTTGGGAGTATTTACATCTTTGAAAAAGAGCCAATAAATTTTTTTATAGGCTCACTTACAGGCTTTTATAAGTCAGTTATAAAGTTGCAACTTTAGAATTTAAACTTTGTAGCCTTTCTGCTAACCACATCTTTATAACTGCTTGACGACTTACTCCAAGATGTTTGGCTTCTTTATCCAAAGATTGAACCATCCAAGTTGGAAAATCGATATTAATCCTTTTTGGTTCTTCATTAATCATTTTAATTTTTGATGTATCAAAATATTCTAATATATCTTCTTCATTATCATCAAAAATTTTATCTAGCTCTGATGCTTTCATAAAGTTTTATCTCCTTTTCTCTAGATCTTCTTACTGAAATAATTCTTATTTTATCTTTTCGATACGTAATTTTTGCAGTGAAGAGTTTAGCTTGATTAT
>JAGGTH010000021.1 GCA_021163845.1 Helicobacteraceae bacterium
ATTCTGTGTCAAACCGAGAAATATAAGAGTATGATGTAGGAACTGCAGATCTAAAGTATTGGTTTGTTGCTAAAGGAGTGAAGATGTTTAGAGATATACGTAAGAAGATTGTTATTGGGTTTTTACCAATAATAGTGAGCATGTTTGTGAGTGGATGTGGCTCAGAAGGAGATTCGATTCTTCGACACTCTGCTACAACAAATGAAACAAGTGCTACCCCTACAGTAATTGCTGTAACGCCTGATAATAATGAGACAGGCGTAGCTTATAATATCAAACATATTACAGCCGAATTTAGTATAGCAATGGATCCTGCGACACTTAACCTAAAAAGCTTTACACTTTTGGATGGCAATACGACCGTGTCAGCAACAGGTGTCACGTGTATAAATAAAGTTGCTGATCTTACACTTGTTTCTGATGCAAATTTAAGTATAAATACAGAATATACAGCTAAGATCACCACTGAAGCTAAAAGTGCTGATGGTGTTGCACTCGTAAGTGATTATGTTTGGACCTTTACAACAGGATCAACTGTTGATACGATACGCCCTACAATTCTCTCAACAAGTCCAATCCGTGAAGCTATTGATGTATCAATCAGTAAAATAATTACTGCAACTTTTTCCGAGCCTATGAAGGCTTCATCTATCATTGCAGCAAATACTTTTACTTTGATGGAAATGAATACAGCCTTGAATGTAAATGGAAATGTATCTTATTCTGTTATTAATCAAATAGCTTCGTTCAATCCAACAAATGCTTTAACACAAGATACCAGCTACATCGCTATTATTACAGTTGCAGCACAAGATCTTACAGGCAACACAATGCTCAATGATTATAATTGGACATTTATTACAGCAAATACACCAGCGGAAATGGTAGCACTTGGACTTGCTTCGACTTATGGAATAGCTGCTACTGCTGGAGTAACTAATACTTCTACCGCGCCAATTACACAAATAGATGGAGATGTTGTATTAAACCCAACTGCCGAATGTAATGGTGTTGCTGTTGATAATGCTGGTGGATTTGGTCTTTGTGGCGGTTCTGCTCCAACAATCAATGGGGAAGTAATTACACCAAGCTATCCAGATACAACAACTGCACAAAATGTGACAGATGACCTGCGTGCAGCATATCTAAGTGTCACTCCTGCAAACATGCCTGGAGGAACTGCAATAGCAGCTGGAACCACTTTGGGTGCACCAGTAGGAAATGCACTTGTTGAGGGAGACAACCTCTTTTATACAGGTGTCTATACATCCAATACATCTATTCTCATAACAGGTGATCTCACCCTTGATGCACAAGGTGATCCAGATGCTACCTTTGTTTTTCAATCAGCTTCAACAGTTGGTTCAATGCCAAACACTCGCATACTCTTAGCAGGTGGTGCAAAAGCATCTAATGTTTATTGGCAAGCAGGATCAGACGCAACACTCCAAACAGCTACTCAGTGGAATGGTAATATATTTGCATACAGAGATATTACAATGGTCACAGGAGCAAGTTCATGTGGTAGATTGTTCGCCGGTGCTTTTACAGATGGCTTGTTTGTCTTTGACTCAAACCGTGTTTCAGTGCCAGGAAACTTATCTGCACCTGTAACGTGTCAGTAAAAAAAGTATAGTGAGTAGATACAAACCATCAGAACTTACTCCTGAGGTTTGTATCAAAATAAAAAATAAAAAGTTTTTATACTTTAATAGGAGAATAAAATGAGATCTACAGTTATAAAAGCGACAAAAACAGCTTGTTTTTTACTTTTGGCTACTCTTGCCAGTCCATTAACAGCTGCGACGACAACTGATTATAATGCAGGTTGGTACCTAGGTGGTAATATCGGTCTTTCCTTTGCAAATATAGGTGAAGATGCAATTACTCAAAACATAGCAGATTCTTCATACACTGATGATGAGAGTGATCTTGGTTACAAGCTTTTTGGTGGCTATCAGTTTAACAAATACTTTGCTCTAGAGGGTGGCTATTTTGATCTTGGAGAGTTTAATTATGATCTATCCTCACCAACAGGAACCGCAAGTGGCACGCTCAAAGTAATGGGTGTCAATCTTGATGCTCTTGCTCTTTTACCTATCACCGAAAGATTTTCAGCGTTTGCTAGAGGAGGGGTAAACTACGCTCAGGTCAAAGACTCTTTTAGCTCAAGTGGAAGTTTATCTTTTAGTGGAACTTCCCCTAAAGAGAAAGATTTCAATTATAAGTTTGGAGCTGGGCTTGAATATGCGATGACTGATACAGTAGGATTTCGCTTAGAGGCTGAACGTTATCGAATAAACGATGCAGTGGGAAATGATGGAGATATAGATCTTTTTTCAGTTGGTTTTACTTATAGATTTGGTGTAAGCGAAGAGGTTGCTCCTGTTGTCGAGCAAAAAAAGGTGATCGTTCTTGCTCCAAAAGAGGAAGAAGTGGTTGTTATTGTCACAGAACCACTCGCCAAAGAGAAGATAAAAGAGAGTGTGACACAAAAGAAAACAGTTGCTATCATTTTTGAAGAGATACATTTCGAATTTGATAAGTCTACACTCAACAATAAAGCAAAAGATGCACTCAAGAGAAATATTACACAATTGGAAAAAAATCCTGAGATTAAAATACTTGTTGCAGGACATACATCTTTAAGTGGTACAGAAAAATATAACCAAGGCTTGAGTGAAAGAAGAGCACAAGCAGTGAAAGATTATCTCGTTAAAGAGAAGATTTTTCCAGCAGATAAGATCGCTGTGGTTGGATATGGAAAAACGAGACCTACGGAGTATGAGGCGAAGCCAGAAAGCAAGGTTTACTCAGAAGCGGCAAAAGCAAATATGAGAGTCTTACTTAAAATCACGTATCAATAGATTTTGTTCCCAACTCTCGTTGGGAATAAAGAGGTGTGAATCTCTATTTAATATCGAGTTTGAGACCAGGGTACTTTTCATGAAAAATACGTTCACTTTCATCTGAAAGTCTTGTCCCTTCGAGAATATCTACATTTCCTTGCTCGATCTCATGCTTACCAGTCATAATATCTTGTTCCCCTGATTTGATCAGCTCTTCACCATGTTTGACCAATTTTTGACCTGATTGTTTGAGTGCTAAACCTTTATCCCAGTTCTTCGCTATCTCTTTTTGTTCTACACTCATCGCTTTTTCATCAGCTGCATGCATACGCATAAAATCACTTGTTGTAGGTTCTGTTGCATAACATCCTGCAAACACTGTTATTGCAACAGCAAGGATACTTATTGTTTTTAATCTTTTCATAATCACTCCTTTGGATTTTCTTTTGTGATCTCTCACTAGATTTAGTGTATCCTAATCCAAAGATATGAAGGCTCAGTATTACAATTAGCTCATTTTATTAATAAAATATTAATTAACTGACTTTATTTTGATTCATAAAAATATTATAAGAATTCTTTGTCGAGATCATCCATTGCTTT
>JAGGTH010000017.1 GCA_021163845.1 Helicobacteraceae bacterium
GCGGGCGCCCAGCCTAGCCAGATACACACTCTACCACCGGAAGATCGCACTAACAGTCAACTGCTAAGAATATAGAGCTTAAAACTATATAATCTTTAAAATATTCTCCACAACCTGTGCAGGATCTTGCGATTGATAGATAGGTCTTCCTACCACAATAAAGTCTACTTGTGCCTCTTTTGCAAATGCTACATCCGCAACACGTTTTTGATCTCCAGAATCTTCACCAAAAGGTCGTATCCCTGGAGTGAGAGTCATAAACTCTTGGGATGTAGTGTTCTTGATAGATGCACTCTCATATGCAGAACACACAACACCATCAAGTCCACTCTCATGTGCATCTCGTGCAAATTGGTCTGCTTTGATAGAGATAGATTCTTCATACACTGCAACAAATTCATCTTCACTAAAAGAGGTCAGTGCTGTTACCGCTAAGACGATAGGACGTTTTTCATATTTTTCTAGTCTTTGCATCACCTCTTGCATCGCACGTTTTCCTGCACTTGCATGGACATTAAACATATCGATCCCTAATCCCATAATAGACTCAGCAGCATCTGCCATAGTGTTTGGGATGTCGTAGAGTTTGAGGTCTAAAAAGATCTTAAAATTTGGATTGATTGCTTTGAGTGCATTGATAAACTCTGCACCATCTCGGATATACGAACGAAGCCCTACTTTAAGCCATACATCATAGTTTTTTATTTTTTCAACAAGTGCTAAATTTTCTTCTTGGGTGGGGAGATCGAGTGCGATACAAAGTTCCATTTGTCTCTCTTTTTGTTTTTGTGAAATTGTAGCATATCTCACAAGAGAGGAGGATGAAAGAGCATGAAAGCCCTTTCATTTTTTAATAAATTATTTTTTTACCATACACTCGATTTTTTCAACGATACTTGGATCTTCAAGTGTTGAGATATCTTGAGTGATCGCTTCGCCTTTTGCAATAGCACGCAGAATACGACGCATGATCTTTCCAGAACGTGTTTTTGGTAAGCCTGGTGCAAAGACCATATCATCACAAAGTGCAATATTTCCGATCTCTTTTTTGATGACGTTGTTGATCGCTTTTACCTCTTCAACTTCATCTGCTACACCTTTATCCTCTTTGAGAACGATATACGCAAAGATACCCTCACCTTTAAGCTCATGTGGTTTACCAACAACAGCAACTTCTGCTACATTTGGATGTTTCTTGATCGCTGCTTCAACCTCAGCCGTACCCATTCTATGACCACTTACATTGATAACATCATCTGTACGTCCAGTGATCGTGATATACCCATCTGCATCATAGATAGCGCCATCTCCTGTAAAGTACACAGGTTTGCCATCTTTTTTCACATCACCAAAGTATGATTTGACAAAACGCTCTTCATCACCCCAAACACCACGGATCATTGATGGCCAAGGGCGTGTTACACACATATATCCAGGCTCATCTGCACCTACTTTCTCACCTGTAGCAGGATCTAAGATCTCAGCCATGATCCCTGGAAGTGGGAATGTCGCACACGCAGGTTTGATTGGAGTAGCCCCAGGAAGTGGAGATACGATATGTCCACCTGTTTCAGTTTGCCAGTATGTATCTACGATAGCGCATCTACTTCCCCCTACATCTTCATAGTACCATTTCCATGCTGGTGGATCGATAGGCTCCCCAACTGTTCCAAGCACTTTGAGTGAACTGAGGTCATATTTTGCAGGCTCATTTTCTCCAGATTTGTGAAGTACACGAATCGCAGTTGGTGCCGTGTAAAATTGGTTGATCTTATACTCTTCTACCATTTTCCATGGACGCCCTGCATCTGGATAGGTTGGAACACCCTCAAACATTACCGTTGTCGCACCCATTGCAAGTGGACCATAAACGATATACGTATGTCCTGTGATCCAGCCAACATCCGCTGTACACCAATAGGTATCATTCTCTTTTACGTCAAATACCCATTCCATAGTCATTTGTGCCCATAGGATGTAACCCGCAGAGTTGTGTTGTACTCCTTTTGGCTTTCCAGTAGATCCTGAAGTATAAAGCAAGAAGAGTGGATCCTCAGCATCCATAACCTCCGGCTCAAATGTTACCGCTTGATTTTTAATGAGCTCGTTATAAGAGTAGTCACGTCCCCCTACCCATTCGATATCTTCATTGTTTCTCTCAACGATAAGTACTTTTTTTACTGGGCTCTCACCTGTAAGTGCTGCATCTACCACTGGTTTGAGCATATATGGCTTATCTTTTCTATACGCACCATCTGCTGTGATCACCACTTTTGCTTCTGCATCTTCGATTCTATCGCGAAGTGCTTCTGCTGAGAAACCACCAAATACAATAGAATGGATCGCACCGATTCTCGCACATGCGAGCATTGCATAGGCAGCTTCAGGGATCATTGGCATATAGATAACAACACGATCCCCTTTTTTCACACCAAAATCATTGCGTAAGAGGTTTGCAAATCTATTTACATTGTAATAAAGTTCAAGGTATGTAATGATTTGTTTGTCACCGCGGTCACCTTCAAAGATGATCGCCGCTTTATTTTTGCGTGATTTGAGGTGTCTATCGATACATTGCTCAGAAACATTAAGTTTTCCACCTTCAAACCATTTAACAAATGGAAAATTATTTTCATTCATAACTTCAGAAAATGGTTCGATCCAGTCAATTTTCTCTTTTGCAAAGCTTCCCCAAAAACCTTCATAATCTTCCGTAGCCCAATCTTGAAGCGCTTGGTACTCACACATATTTTTGATTCTTGCATCTTTTGCAAACTCTCTATTTGGCTTAAAAACTTCTCTTGTCATTATCGTTTCCTCTTTGTTAATTTTAAATAAATCATAGCTGTCATAATCGCGTCGTTGACGGCATTATGAGCACCCATGTTAGGTATGTTACACTTGCTAAGAATTGTATCAAAGCGTAAATCAATATTTCCTTGTGGTATCAATGTAATTGTCTCATCAAAATATAGCTCAGAGACCTCTATCATTTTATTAGGCAAAGTTATTCCTAAAAGAGGCTTGAGGTACTTATTGATCATCGCTACATCGAACTCAAGATAATATCCAACTAATGGTCTTGGACCAATAAATTCTAAAAACTCTCGCAAAGCCACTTCATTTGTTTTTGCATCATGCAGATCACAAGGACGGATCTTGTGTACAGCAACATTTTGAGCACTGAGCAACTGTAAGTTTTTTATGTATACCTCAAACGTCTGTGAGATAAGTATTTTATTATCTTTTATCTTAACTGCACCTATAGAAAGTATCTCGTCTTTCTTAGGGTTTAAGCCCGTTGTTTCAGTGTCAAAAACGACCACTTCATCAC
>JAGGTH010000052.1 GCA_021163845.1 Helicobacteraceae bacterium
ATATTATACTCATAGATATTATTAATTTTTCCAAGCTTGAGATAGAACATCAATTAGAGATCATCAATTATCTCACTAAAAGTTACAAGTTAATGATTGAAAAAATGTTACTTAATTCAAGTATGCCTCTGAACAGACTCATTCTTGGCTTCGTATCTACAGGGGATGGTTTTTATTGTATTTTAAACCCGAGACTTAAAGGATATGGAACTATTTTAGGATTAAGTTTTAATCATTTTTCAGAACAGATATCTAAAAAATATCCCTATTTTGAGGGGATAAGAATAGCTGTGCATACAGGAAAAGTATTTGAGTTTACGGATATTTTAGGACACAAAAACTATATAGGCGATGGGCTCAATGATTGCTCAAGATATTTAGAGTTTAAAAATTATACCATCTCAACAGTCATGGTCTCAGAAGATGCTTTTAAAAGCTTTGAAAAATTCTTGAATTTGCACAAGGATTTTAAGACCTTGCTTATTCAAAGAGAATTCAAGCATTCAAACCCATATCTCTTTCACGATAAGCATGGAGAAGAGAAGAAAGGTTCTTTGGTATGGTTAAGGAACTCGGGGATTATCAATCCACCAAATATTAATTTTAATTCAATGCTTTAAAGGAAAGTTATGCGATTAACTATAGATGAATACTCAAAACATTTTAAAATGTCTAAAGAGATGATCAACTCAAAACTCAAAGCGAGAAAACTCAACTATATTATAGAAAATGGAACAACCTACATTATTGTGACACGTAGCTCTATAGATCTGCAAAAACGACAAGAGATTCATCAAGAGAAAAAAGCATCGTCACAAGCGACGCAGAGTGAGATCATGCCTAAGCCAAAACCAACGGTTGCTATGATTCTCGCTTTATACCAAAGAGAAAATAGACAGCTTAAAGATAAAATAATAGAACTAGAGACTAAAATCGATAAGCTCATCAATGACAAAGAGCAGATGCTTCGTGATGAGCGTGATAAGATCGAACAGGTCTACAGTGCAAAAGATGAGCAGCTCAAAAATATCCTAGAGTTGATCAATAAAAAGATGATGCTTGAACAACAAGGGCAAGCGATCCTTGACACAGAAGTATGTACTTCGGATGTAGAGAGGACAAAAACAACACCGCAGCTTTTGGAGCTACGTGAATACCTTAAAACTCTTGATCTCAAATCTTACCAAAGAAAGATCATCAAGCGCAGGTTTACATCGGTACGCGACAGCGATATCAGGATCATACAACAAAACGGTAAGATCTTTTTAGATTTCTCAAAGTATGACTACAGTGATCTTCTTGCTTACTAAGTGCCTGTTTCTATGACTACTTCGAACAATGCAAAGCTTTACAAGACTAGAAATATAAACAAAGCACTTCAATCCTATGCCGATGACAACCTCGTCCCTATTTCTGAATGCGACTTTTCTATCAAAAATGTCACAAGCTATATCAAAACGATTCACGACAAAGATTTTCGCTTATTCAACAGTGGTATCGAGCATTATACCCAAGAGCAAGTGATTCTCAATGAGCATGTGGAGTTTCATCAAATCTATACAATTGAAGTCGTGGAAAAAAAAATATGTGAACTTGCACTTGACTATACTATAGAGATGGGTGAATTTGTCACTGATCCCAAGATAATCATCAACGCTAATTCCAAGATCCCCTATAAAAGTCATAATGCAAAAGAGATCTATTTCTTGTTGAAAAAAGAGTTTAACAAGATCAAGGCTAGACACTCAATGCTCATCCATATCTTTGATGCAAAGATGCTTAAAAACCTCAAAGCATTTACAAAATATATCTATGCTGGAAAGTTGACAAAAAAAGTAAGACTTCCTCTTTTTGATGGTATAGAACCTGAAGTATCACGAGAGGGTAAACTCATCCTGTGGTTTGAGCAAAAGCGTGACAAACATAAAATCGTCGAGGTAGAAGCAGGTGAATTACTCGCAGAGTATAAAAAGCCTGTATACGGTCACAATGGCTTTAACGCTTATGGAAAACAAGTAGATGATCTTTATGAAACGAACCTTCATGATATCGATGCAAAGATAGATCCAAATAGCATACTTATAGAGGAAACAGAAAAATCAAAACTTTATAAAAGTAAGTGTAAAGGGTATGTAAACTTCAATGGAGAAACCCTAGCTATTGATAATAAGGTAAGAGTATCAAAGATATCTCGTGTTGAAGAGTCTTTGGCAAAAAACCAAGATAATAATATCGAAGTACATATAGCCCAGCACGATACCACAAAAGATAGTATTGGAGAAGGCGTAGAACTCACATCTGAGACTATTATGGTGCATGGGCATGTCGGAGCAAACTCTACACTTATGTCTGTCAACCTTAATGTTGAAGGTGCTACACACCAGGACTCTTCGCAGTATGCAAAGTTTGCAAAGATCAATCGCCACAAAGGGATGTTACGCTGCCACGAAGCAAAGATCAAACTTCTAGAGGGCGGTACAGTTCACGCAACAAACGTAGAGATAGAAGCCTGCCTCAATGGAACTATCTACGCTCAAAACGTCACAATCAATCATGTAAAAAGCAATCTCAAAGTCTATGCATCCGAATCAATATCGATACGTCTTGTAAGCGGAGAGGATAATCTCTTCAAGATCAACTACAACGATATCCCAATACTAAGAAGAAAACTCGAGCTCCTTGATGAAGAGATCGAGGAGTATAAATACTACCTCGATGAAGCAAAACGTCATAGTAAAGAAAAGATACCCTCTCTAAAAGAAAAGCTCAATAAAGCAAACGAAGAAAAAGAGAAGATCCAAAGCTCCTCTATGCGAGCTACAATCAGTATAGAAAAACCTTTACGCGGTTTAAATACGATTATTTTTACTCTTAACAAGGAAAATGAGCTTATCTATAAAACTGAGGAGAGAGAATACGAACCTTTTCATCTCCTTATCAAAGATGACAAAGTGATCCTTCATCCAACAAGCAAGTCCCTTCCTCTTCAATAATCTCCAAAAACAACCTTTTTTTAAAAAATCCCTCTTGTAAAAAAGAAATTTTTTTCTAATAAACACACGATATTCCGTGTATTATATAAGATAAAAATTGTTTTATATTCATTAAAATAGTCTTTATAAACATAATATACAATATTATAAAC
>JAGGTH010000036.1 GCA_021163845.1 Helicobacteraceae bacterium
ATTTTATATATTTGGTTTATCAGCTTTTTTTTCAATAATTTATTTTTCAATATACTCTATCTTTACTATTGTTAAGGCGGTAGAGAAAAACTTTATCGTGCAGATTTTTTTGAGCGCTCAGGGCTTTTTGTTGCTTGGATCTTTACTCGGTCTGATCTCTCTTTTGCAATACGTTGGAATGATTGGAGGTGTTTACTTAGGGCAAACACATATTTTCACTATGGGCTTTGGTTGGATCGTGCTTCTCATCAGTGGTGTCGCACTCAAAGTGATACCCATGTTTTATGTGGCAAAGGAGTATCCCCTTTTTTGTAAAAAAACTTTTTCAAAAGCGATCATTATATTGATCTTTCTTTTTCTTGGAGCGACACTTTTGGAACAAGAATCGTTCTTAAAATATACAAAGATAGCTTTGGCACTGTCACTCGTTGCATTTTCTTTCATGACGATTTTTCTCTTGGCAAGAAGAAAACGTGCAAGACGCGATACAACTGTGCAGTTGTGGTATTTCTCGATGATGAACCTTTTGCTAGGCGGTCTTTTATGGATCAATGCGATCGTCTTTCACTTAGAGATAGATCTGCTATTAGGGCTTGTATTTGGTTTGGGCTCTTTTTATGCCCTCATGAATGGGATGCTCTATAAGATCATTCCCTTTTTGACATGGTTTCATCTGAGTTCAAAAATGATCTATGACGCGGAAATGGGGCAGGTGATACCCTCAAAGAGGATGCAATGGCAGTTTTATCTTTTTGTATCAGCGTATGGCTTATTTATCTTAGGTCTCTTTTTTCAAGCACTTTTTGTCGTTGCAGGTATACTTTTTTTGTGCTCCTCTGCTTTTTTATTGTATAACATCGTCGTAGGATATAGATATCATCAAAAGATGCTACAAAAAACGCAAAAAATGGTATGATTTTCAAAATTTATCAAGATGAGAGATTATGAAAAAACATGAGGCATTTTTAGATATCCTCAAGCAGCTTATCCGCACCCCTTCTGTGGTCGGTGCGGAGCATCCTTTCTTTATGAGTGTCAAGCGTGAGCTTGAAGAGCGTAATATAGATGTGACTTACTACGAGGGTCTGCTCGTTGCCAAAGGGAGCGAGCCAGAGAGCGGTTATATTAGCGCGCACGCTGATAGACACGGGCTTGTGTGTACAGGACCTAATGAGTTTCAATACTCCGCTTTTATCGCGCAAAACCGCGGTGAGCTTACTGGAAACTCTGTCTCAGAAGAGCTTCTCAATGATATCACCGATAGGTTTCATATGCAAAAAGTACAAGCCTATGAGCCTTGGAGTGGGATCTATATGGGATATGGGGTGATAGAGCGCTCTTATATCTGTAAAAAACGGGGCAACTTAGTGTTTGAGATCAGTGGGCTTGAGCACCTTATTCCTAATATTCCCGTTGCTTTTATGGATAAGCTCAGCATTGAGAAAGATCTCATCAGTGCACAGCTTGATAATGTGATCTCTGTAGCGATCATTATCTACCTTTATCAACTAGGCTATAAGGGTACTGCTTTTTTCTCAGCGAGTGAGGAGGCGGCAAAGAGTTGGCGTTTTACTCTGGAGTGGTTTATGCGTTTTGATATTAGCACCGACCAGCTCTTAGTGCTCGATACAAGCCCATTTCCTACTATCGACGAGGTCTTGGCACAAGATATCGTGCTGAGAAATGAAGATACAAGTGCGCAGTTTCTCTCAGATCTCAATGCAAAGATTACAAAGATCTGTGATGCAAAAAAGATCTCGTACCGCTTCAAAGATGAGTATATCAAAGAGTATAACAAGAAAAATAATACCGCCAAATCTTTAGGAAGAACAGAGCTAGGGCGCATCATCAACGGAAGTAACGGACGGATACAAGGAACAACACTGCAGGTGCCTACATCGGGATACCACACAGTCGAAGAGACCGCTTCTATAAAGTCGGTAATGAAGCTGATCTCTGTGCTCGAAGAGATATACTGTTAAGAGAGGAGAAAAAATGAAGAGATTTATATTTTTGGTTTGTGGTGTTTTTTTACTAGAGAGTTTTGCTTTTGAGTTGAGCATGAGTAAAAGTTTTGTGCAAAAACTAGAGCCGAGTGTGATGCAGATCTCTTTTACGCTTAATACGAAAGCTTCAAGTGCTGAGGCGATTCGTGAGCGTTTACATCCTCTAATCAAAGAGATGAAAAAATCAACTATCTGCAGTGGGGGAGCGTACGCTATCAGCCCAGAGTATAAATATGAAAAAGATAAGGCACGTGTTTTGGTCGGGTTTTATGGCAACGTAAATTACAAGTGTAGTTTTGAAGAGACAACACAACTCGATGCTGTAGTAGCACTTTTGGATGCCAAAAAAAAGATAGAACTTTCTCAAAGCCCTGTACGCTGGGTAGTAAAAAAAGAGAAGATACAAGAGGCACAAAGAGCCTTAGAGTTTGAAGCCCTGCAACATCCGATGCTTTATGCAAAGAGTTTACAAGAGCAAAAAATAGCAAAGTGCAAGGTGGAAAAAATCTCTTTGAACAAAAATATCCATACTCCTTTTGTAGGGAATGTCACAAGAGCGATGAGTACTTCGATACCAGAACCTACAAAAGAGGCGCAAGAGATACAGATAAGTGCTGAGTATCTTTATGAGTGTAAAGAGCTTTAGCGCTTAGGCATCTTTTATTGTATGAGTGATGTCAGTTGATATATTTGTCACTTTGCTAAACTATTACAATTTTTGCTTGATATCTTTACAAGTTGATAAGATATTACAGATATACGTTAATAG
>JAGGTH010000108.1 GCA_021163845.1 Helicobacteraceae bacterium
CTGATACGGACACAGATACTGACACGGATGTAGACACAGACACTGACACTGACACAGATACAGATACAGATCATGATCCTGATGCAGTTAATGATGGAAAAACTGTAACACAAACTGTCACTATAGATAATAGTAATATTAACGATACAGATAACGGATTTACCGTTTCAGCTATTAAACAAGATGGAACTGAAGGTGATGTTTCAATAGTAACTGGAACAAATCATGATGGATTTGGTGTAGCAGGTAATCCTTCTGGTGGCGGTGCTGATGTAGAAATTGAAGGTTCTGAAAAAATAGTTGTTGACTTTGATAATGAAGTTTCATCTATTGATGTTTCTTTCGCATGGCAAAATGGTAGTGAAGCTGCTGAAGTGACATTCTTTAAAGATGGAGTAGAAGTAGGTAGTACGATTGATCAAGGTGGAAGCGATAGGGTTGATGCTGCGGTTACATTGCAACCAGCTAATGGTTCATTATTTGATCAAGTTGTATTTTCAGCACCTGAAGGTGGAGACCATGATTATTTGATTCACTCAATAACATTTACTACAACAACATCTGAAATAATGACAGATGAAGATACATCAGTAACAGTAGATGTTCTTGCTAACGATACAGATGCAGATGGAGATATATTAACTATTACAGAGATTCAAGGTCAAGACGTATCAGATGGCCAAGTAGTAGATGTAATAGATGCAGATGGAAATGTTATAGGGACAGCAAGTGTAGTTGATTCTAAAATAGTATTTACGCCTGGGGAAGAGCTACAAGCTATGGATAGTGGTGATGCACAGGATGTAGTGTTTGAATATACTATAAGTGATGGAACTAATACAGATAGTGCAGATGTGACTATAAATGTAACTGGACTTGATGATGACACAGAAGTTCCAGGTACTGATACAGATGACGATGGTTCAAAAGACGGTTCAAAAGATGGATCGAAAGATGGATCGAAAGATGGATCGAAAGATGGATCGAAAGACGGTTCAAAAGATGGTTCAAAAGATGGATCAAAAGACGGTTCAAAAGATGGATCGAAAGACGGTTCAAAAGATGGATCAAAAGACGGATCGAAAGATGGATCGAAAGATGGATCGAAAGATGGATCAAAAGACGGTTCAAAAGATGGTTCAAAAGATGGTTCAAAAGATGGATCGAAAGACGGTTCAAAAGATGGATCAAAAGACGGTTCAAAAGATGGATCGAAAGATGGATCGAAAGATGAACAAGATGTAAAAAATTCTAATGCAAATAATGGTCATGGAAATGGTGATCAAGATGCACCAGGAAACTCTGCAGAAAATAACAACGCTGAGAATGCAAGCTCTCAAGAGCGCGAAATTATTAGACCAAGGGGAGTAATGGCTGGAGCAAGTGAAAGAAGTCATTCTGATAGTGAAGAAGAAAATTCTCAAAATACTGAAAATAATGGTCATGGAAATGGTGATCAAGATGCTCCTGGTAACTCCGAGGAAAATAACAACGCAGAAAACGCAACTGAAAATACTGGCAATGGTAATGGTAATGGTCAACAAAATCAAAATGGTGCACCTGAGAATGGAAATGATGGAAATGAAGGTGCAACACCTGATGATGGAGAAAATGGTAATTCTGATAATGGTGTAGGAAGTCAAGCAAACAATGGTTATGGAAATGGTGATCAAGACGCACCAGGAAATTCTGCAGAAAATAACAACGCTGAGAATGCAGGAAGCACAGACTCTGGTACAGAAGAAGACAAAGAAGGTCTGCATGATCTAGTAAGTGATGGAATGGGTATGTTTGGAGGACTTTTAGAAAATCTTGGTGATGGAACCTCTCATATGACTAGAGGAGATGAGCAAAATGAGAATGACCTAAAACTAGAGGGAGTCCTAGAGGCTACATCAGAAGATGATAGTAAGCTTAGTGAACTTTTAGAGTCTATACCAAGTAAAGATAATGGCAAAGAAGAATCTCAGTCTCAAGGAAATGGACATAAAGGTGGTAAAAAGTTTGCTTTAGGTGACTTTGAATCTGAAAAAGATGATTCACATAGTGATTCTAGGGGTTCAGGAAGAGATGATAGCGGTCAAAACGACTTGCTAGATGATTGTAGTATCAACCCTGACATTTATTAAAAGATAGGTCTGCAATTTTGCAGACTTATTGAAAGATATATTTTTGATTGAAAGCTTTATTCGACAACATCCTTACTATATTGAAAAAATGAGAAGTTGTACTTATTATTCTGATAAGTATTTGAACCTACATCATCTTGAGGGTGATGTGTGGTCTCATACACTTCTTTCCTACTCAAAGGGTCTCCAATTTAAGCTGTCTAACACCATACTTTTTGCTTTATTACTCCATGATATAGGTAGAGTTTATACACGTTACATTAATAAAGATAAAGAGACTGTTCACTTTGGAGACTTTGAAGGAGTTTCTTGCTTTGTTGCCTTAGATATATTAAAAGACTTTCATCTTTCAAACAATGAAAAAATAGATATTCTTAAAATTATTATGAATCAATATACCATTATAGATTTTGTAAAATATGATGAAGTCTCTTGGGATGAGTTTAAAAAGCAATTTTTATATGATGAAAATCTTTTGCAAAATCTTTTTTCTTATGTAAAATGTGATCTCTTTGGACGTATAATTGATAGTAC
>JAGGTH010000064.1 GCA_021163845.1 Helicobacteraceae bacterium
CCGTGTCAGTATCTGTGTCTGTATCAGTATCTGTATCTACATCCGTATCAGTGTCTGTATCAGTGTCAGTGTCAGTATCTGTATCTACATCCGTGTCAGTATCTGTATCAGTGTCAGCGTCCGTATCAGTGTCTGTATCTACATCCGTGTCAGTATCTGTGTCTGTGTCAGTGTCAGTATCTGTATCTACATCCGTATCTGTGTCTGTATCAGTGTCAGTGTCCGTATCAGTATCTGTATCTGTGTCAGTATCTGTGTCTGTGTCAGTATCTACATCTGTATCTGTGTCTGTGTCTGTGTCTACATCCGTGTCAGTATCAGTATCTGTATCCGTGTCAGTATCTGTGTCAGTATCTGTGTCAGTATCTGTATCCGTGTCAGTGTCTGTATCAGTGTCAGTATCTGTATCTACATCCGTATCAGTATCTGTGTCTGTGTCAGTATCTACATCTGTATCTGTGTCTGTGTCAGTATCTGTATCCGTGTCAGTATCTGTGTCAGTATCTGTATCCGTGTCAGTGTCTGTGTCTACATCCGTGTCAGTATCTGTATCCGTGTCAGTGTCAGTGTCAGTATCTGTGTCTACATCCGTGTCAGTATCTGTGTCCGTATCTGTATCTGTATCCGTGTCAGTATCTGTGTCTGTATCAGTATCAGTGTCTGTGTCAATGTCTGTGTCTACATCCGTGTCAGTGTCTGTGTCTGTATCCGTGTCTGTATCAGTGTCAGTGTCAGTATCTGTATCTACATCCGTGTCTGTATCTGTGTCAGTGTCAGTGTCAGTATCTGTGTCTACATCCGTGTCAGTATCTGTGTCCGTATCTGTGTCAGTATCTGTATCCGTGTCAGTGTCAGTGTCTGTATCAGTGTCAGTATCTGTATCTGTATCTACATCCGTATCAGTGTCAGTGTCCGTATCAGTGTCAGTGTCCGTATCTGTATCTACATCCGTGTCAGTATCTGTATCTGTATCTGTATCCGCATTTAAGCTATCTATCGATTCTGCTTCAGCACGACGAGCTTCTTCAAATAAGTCTAACTCAGGATTTTCATCACCTATACCAAAGCCAGCACCTCTAACATTTGCATTTATATCTGTTTCTGCTCCATTAAATTCGGCAAATTCTCCAGGCACTCCACCTTCAGATTCTGTGTCTTCTTCACCTGCAGCTGTTTCAAGTTCATCTACGTCAATATTCTCTAAATCGTTTGTATCTTCTAACATAGAAAGAATAGAATTAGGATCTGTCACTGTATCAGATTCAGCAAATTGCTCTTGAGAAAGAGATGCATCAAAAAGTTGTGCATCATTCCCCAAAAGTACTAAATCAGTACCATCAGCCATTGCAACGATGACACTATCTATACTCGAATTTGCACCATCACCAACGACGATTTCACCTTCAAAAATAGTATCACCTTTTGAGAGTTGGCGCACTGAACCGTCTAGACCTTTCGCGTAAAAGACACCGTCCAAACTTTCTATTTTTCCTATTGCTACTGACATATCAGACTCCTGATTATTGTTTTATTGTCCTTATAGTATGATAATTTGAGAAAAGTGTATATTGTACCTGAGTACAATCATGTGGAAAAGTATGCAGAGAAGATACTCTCTATATAGAATAGAGAGTATGAAGTGGAAAGCTTAGAGTGCTGTTACGTTTTCAGCTTGAGGACCTTTTTGTCCCTCACCGATCTCGTATGTTACACTTTGTCCATCTGTGAGTGAAACACGACCAGGACCTGTGCTATTTACTTGACGGAAGTGTACAAAAAGATCTCCACCGCCATTATTTTGTTGGATAAATCCATAACCTTTTTCTTCGTTGAACCATTTAACAGTTCCTTGTAGCAATTCTGCCATTTTCGTACCTCTAATTAGGGAATATAATACACTTCATTACAAAGCGGAGTCAAAGTATGGGGAGAGTCGTTCGGTCTAGCAGAATATGTTGAGTATTGCACTAAAGATGAATCTCGAACCTCATCTTTCATCGAAAATATTATAACTATATTTATATATGATTGCAAATAATGTTTGTGGTTTTTATGATTATTTTTAAAAGAATGTGTATTTTTGGAGTATCTTCAAGTGGTGGACGAGGAGAGATTCGAACTCTCGGAACAGTTACCCATTCGCATCCTTAGCAGGGATGTGGTTTCAGCCACTCACCCACTCGTCCGTTTGAAGATGGA
>JAGGTH010000096.1 GCA_021163845.1 Helicobacteraceae bacterium
ATATTTGACTTATAAAATAGATATATAATTATACTTATATTAGCCAAATTAAGCGATAGATATATAATTTTTGCATTTAACTCTACTTTTTCATAAGAGACCCCAATAATCACTGGCACCATCTGAAAGAGAGTTCCCATCATGATATGGAGCAAAAATCCAAGGGTAAATATATGGGTAAGTAAGAGTGCTTGGGATGTATATCTACTCTCTATCTCTCCATAAAAAAACAAAAATGCCAAAGATAAAAGTACAAGATAAAGAGCCCCAGTCATATAAAAAAAGAGGGGGATTTTATACGGGGGAGCTTGTTCGAGTGAGAGCCCTTGCATCAACATCTCTGTATCCTCATCTCAAAATAATTCTCTTCATCTTTGATGATCTCAAAGCAAAGTCCAAATTTTTGGATCTGCTCTTCGAGTTTACAAGGGTACATCCGATGGATAAAGAGCAAACTCTCACCCTCTTCTAGCTTTTGCATCGCTTGCACAGCCAAGACTAAAGGCTGTGGTGGTTCAAGCTCGCTTACATCCAAGCGTATCTCTTTAAGATTCATAATGGATTAGTTTCTCTACAATAGTATCATTTTGATCGGCGAACATATTTTGGATCATCGTATAGAGCATCTGCTCCTCTTTTGCATTATGTTGTTGCAAAAGTATCATGAGCGATTCACTCAGATCAAAAAATCTTGAGCCATCCTCTTGTGTGAGTGCTTCATCCATTTTGCTAAAGAGCGCGCGTACCTGTTCATGTTCCATTCGCATCACCTGTGTTGGACCACACCCTTGCATACCACCCTGCTCTTCAAACTTTACAAAAAGATACTCCTCCTCCATACGAAAGTGCTTGAGAGTTTCTTCTTTAAACTCTGTATATTTCCCCCTTGCATCTACAAAATCTTTTTTATCAATTGCATCCTCTACAAGGCTTAGCAGAGCATCACATCCTCTGTGATGGTGTGTCATAAAATCTTTTATTGTCATTGTCTCTTCCTTTTTTTGTTATTTTTACATAGAATACAGATAAATTTATTGATACCAGTCAAGAAAAGAGACCTATGCATTTAGAAAAATTTTGGTTTTTTGATTCTCTCAGCCCCAAAGAGCTTGAAGAACTCAAACAGATCACCCATAAAAAAAGATTTACAAAAGGGGAGATTCTTTTTTATATTGGAGATACTCCCAAATATCTTCACCTTTTAGTAAGTGGTGTCGTCAAACTCTATAAGCATGATATAAAAGAGAATGAAATAGTGCTCCACAATCTTGTTGCACCCAACCTTATAGCAGAGATAGTCAACTTTGAAGAGCTTAGCTTTCCTGCCAATTGTGCTTTTGAGAGTGATGGGGAGGTGTATCTTATTGAATACGAAGCTTTTAAAGAGAAGTTTTTAAGTAAAAATGAGATCTCCCTTCTTTTTATCAAATCACTTACAAAAAAGATAAAAGCTTTAGAGAGTTTTATAAACTATTCGATCACAAGTGATAGCTATGCAAAGATAGCCAAGTTTTTATATGAAAATGAAGATCTACTTGGAAGTCTCAAACAGATCAAGATCGCATCTCTTCTCAATATCGCTCCTGAGACACTCTCACGAAACCTCGCGAAAATGAAAAAAGAGAAGCTTATCACCAAAGAAGATGGATCTATCAAAGTGCTAGATCATAAAAAATTATTCGCAGAAATCAGCTAAAAGTCCACCTTTGAGCATCTCGTAGGTCTCAACACCTTTGAGTTTTTTAACGATTGCAAGTCCAAAACAGATCGCAGTCCCAGGTCCGCGCGAAGTCATCACGTTTTCATCTTCAACCACCATCTCTTTATCCCCTTGATATCCATCTAAGCGGATCTGTTCCTCAACAGATGGGTAACATGTAAACTTATGCTTGAGTACACCCGCTTTGTTAAGAGCAAAAGGTGCAGCACAAATAGCTCCGATATTTTTTCCCTTTGCGTCCATCTCTTTGAGGATGATCTGAATATTAGGATCATCAGCAAGCGCGTACGTTCCATCCCATCCCCCAGGAAGTACCACCATATCCAGATCATCCACAGG
>JAGGTH010000079.1 GCA_021163845.1 Helicobacteraceae bacterium
CCTTCAAAAACCTCCGATGCCGACGCCCGCGTCATCTCGAACGCCACGGGCAATTCGTAAACGGCATCAACGATCAAATGAAGCTTGTAGCCGAACCATTTGAATACCTTCTTCCAGAGAGTTCCGTCTTGCCGAACGCCGCGATAGGTCTTCTTGCCGACGTTGGCGTCAATGTCCCGTCGACCGTCGGCAGACATCCCGGCCAGGCCCTTACGCCTACGGGCGAAGGTCTTAGGCTTAATAACCTTGCCGTCCATCGCCAGAATCCGACCGAAGCCGGGCAATATCTCACGCAACTGCTCAACAAGGTCGTCGAACATCTTGTTGATGAGTTCTGTGTGGGTCATCAATAGGCCAAGGAATCGACTGTACACCGACGAAGCCGGCACGGCGGCCTGGCCTCTCAGCAGGTCGAACCCGCACAGCCAACGCAACTGGGCGTTGCGAGACAGTTCCCGCCGCAATTGCTCGATGGACTGATGCTGATACACGATTCCGGCCAGAATGGAATTCCAGACCACGCGAATCGGATAGTCGTCTCAGCCGTGACTGCCATTACGCTCCAATATCCGCATGAGCGACTCGTCGGGGAGATAATCCGCCACCAGCCGCAGACGCTCGAGGTCCCCAAGTTCTTCGATTTGTCGCCAGCAGAACAGTTGTCTTTGTGGTATAGTAGCCATCGGCGACCTCCGTGTCGGTTTGGCCTTGTTTCCGTCAACAGAGTGTACCAGACCGTGAGGAGATCGCCATTTCTATTGGGGTCGATCTGACGCCGACGCCGGCCTCCTCGAACATAACCCCAGCGTTTGCCGTCCAACCGTGGGGTAAATGCGATTTGAATATCTTTCTACGTTACGCAGAGAACGCTACTTCCGTTACATCGCAAATAACTCTTCGCAATCATCCGAAAGCGAGCGTGTGCGCGTCGACGGCATGAACTACAAGGCAGTGTGCGACATTTTCTTATGGCAGGCGATAAGCGTCTTTATACGCACCGGTTATCGCCTTGAAGAGAACAGGAGAAAGTAGAGAAGTAGAC